>NZ_JAUQWH010000227.1 GCF_030757795.1 Actinoplanes oryzae | reverse complement strand
CCGGGGGGTGGGAGTTGGCCGGCCAGGAGGTAGCGGGTGTACCAGGTGGTGACGCAGGTGCTGAAGTTGCTGGTGTGGCCGAAGCCCTCCAGGGTCAGGAGGCGGGCGTTGCCCAGTTCGCGGGCCATGTTCTGGGCGAAGCTGTAGCGCGTCGCCGGGTCGTAGGTGGGGTTGACCAGCAGGACCGTCTGGGAGGTGCGGCGGTTCCACGGGCCGTCATAGCGCTCGGTCGTGCGGATCCAGTTGGCGCAGCCGACCTCGCTGAACGCCTCGGCGCGGCCGAAGGTGCGGTGGGTTGCTTCGAAGCGGGTGGCGATGGCCGGGTAGGCCGCCGGGTTGCGGGGGAGGGGGGCGTCGAGGCAGTTGACGGCCTGGCCCGCGTCGGAGCTGTTGAACGAGTAGTCGCTCGGGGCCCGGGGCGACAGGCCGGCCGGGAGGGTTCGTCTGACGGTCGCGGCCGGGGGAGTGCCGAAGAGTTCGTCGTAGAGGGTGCGCAGGTCGGCGGCGGTGGCCGGGAACGACGAGACGTCGTACATGCTGCTGTAGACGTAGCTGGTGAACAGGTCGAGGTCCACGACGCCGAAGGTGGGGGAGGTGAAGGGGGCCTTGCGGAGGCGTTCGCGGACGGCGTCGAACTTGCGGCGGGCGTTGCCGGAGAGGGCGCAGTCCGGGCCGGCCTTGTCGCAGGCGGCGAGGAAGCCCTTGAGCGCGATCTCGAAGCCGCCGGCGCGGTCGAACTTGTTGGCCACGCGGCGGTTGGTGCGCTGGTCGGGGTCGACGTTGCCGTCGAGGACCACGGCGCGTACGCGGTGGGGGTAGAGGTTGACGTAGGTGGCGCCGATCAGGGTGCCGTAGGAGTATCCGATGTAGGTGAGTTTGGTGTCGCCGACGGCGGCGCGCAGCAGGTCGAGGTCCTTGGCGACGTTGAGGGTGCTCATGTGGGCCAGCAGCGGCCCGGCGTTGCGCTTGCAGGCCTCGGTGTAGGCGTAGTTGGCCCGCTGCGTGTCGCGGATCTGCTGCTCGGTGACCGGGACGAAGGCCATCCGCGCGAGGAGCGCCTCGGCCTCCTCGTCGGTGGCGAAGCACTGCAGCGGGTCGCTCGCGCCGATGCCGCGCGGGTCGAAGCCGACGAGGTCGAAGCGGGCCAGCACCTCCGGGGCGACGATCGCGGCGGAGACCGTCACCAGGCCCCGGCCGGGGCCGCCGGGCCCGCCCGGGTTGACGAAGATGGTGCCGAGGCGCCGGGCCGGGTCGTCGGCGGGGCGGCGGGCGAGGGCGATCGTCGTGGTGGCGCCGCGCGGCTTGTCGTGGTCCAGCGGCACCTCCCGGGTCGCGCACTGGTAGCCGGCCAGGTCCTCCTCCGTGCAGGCCGACCAGGAGAGGGCCGGCGCGGCGGCGGACGGGGCCGGGAGCAGGGCGGCGGAGACGGCGGCGACGAGTGCGCCCGCGAGCAGGCGCCGGGGCGAGGAACGGGACATGACGGGATCCCTCCGGTCGATGGACGAACCGGCCGCCAGCGTCCCACGTATCGACGGTGGGCACTGTCCTCAAGGTGTCACGGAGACCTCTGTCCACAGCTCGAAGCAGTTGCGGCGGGACAGTGCGGAGACGCCGATCGACGCGCGGCCGGCCACGCCCGCCACGGGACCGAAGACGTCGATGAACAGCTGCGACACCCCGTCCGACACGAGGTGCAGGTCCTCGAAGTCGTCGGTCGTGCGCAGGAAGCACAGGTTCCGGCCGATCGAGGTCACCTTGTCCAGGCTGCCCACCGCGAGCCGGATCAGCCCGAGCGCGTTGACCGCCGTCATCCGCGCGGCCTCGTACCCCTGCTCGACCGTCAGGTCCAGACCGAAGCGGCCCGGGTGCAGCCGGTTGCCCTCGCGGTCCTCGGGCGTGATGCCGGACAGCAGCAGCAGATTCCCCTCGCGGTGGAAGGGCTTCACCTTGCCGTAGCGCCCGCCGTAGGGCGGATCCGCATAGTCCGGAACGGCAAGTCCAAGCTCCCGGACGCGATCTTCGGCACTCATGACGGGCTCCAGACGGTAAGACCACCCACGACGGTACGGACCACAGCGGCCGTAAGAATCTCGCTCGCCGAGCACGTCACCGGGTCCACCGACAGCGCCACCCAGTCGGCGAGCATCCCGGGGCGCAGCATGCCGCGCGTCGCCTCCGCGAAGGCGGCGTACGCGGCCCCGGTCGTGTAGCCCGCCAGCGCCTCGGCGCCCGTGACGGCCAGCGAAGGCGCCACGGGGTCGCCGAGCCCGCGCACCATCCGGGTGCGCGTCTGCCACATGAGGTGCCGCGGGTCGAAGGGGAAGAACGGGCCGTCCGAGCCCAGGGCCACCGTGGCGCCGGCGTCGAGCCAGGACCGGACCGGGTTGGCCGGCACCGCCCGCTCGCCGAGGTGCTCGATGAGCCCGGCCGCGTTGTGCCAGTGGATCGACGGCTGCAGCGAGGCGACGACGCCCAGCCGTGCGGCCTCGGCGAGGGAGGAGGGGGACGGCTCCAGATAGGCGTGGATCAGCTGCCAGCGCAGATCGCGGAGCGGGAAGGAGGCGTCGATGTCCGCGAAGATGCGCAGGATCTCGGCGACGGCCCCGCCGCCGACGGCGTGCACCCCGAGCGACCAGCCGTGGGATGCGCAGAACCGGGCGATGGAGGCGAAGTCGCCGGACGGGATCCGCTGCACGCCGTAGTCCGTGGTGCCCGGCGTCCAGGGGGAGGCGAGCAGCGCCTGCCGCTTCATGCCCTCGCCGTCGAAGT
This sequence comes from Actinoplanes oryzae, assembly GCF_030757795.1. Classification (GTDB taxonomy): domain Bacteria; phylum Actinomycetota; class Actinomycetes; order Mycobacteriales; family Micromonosporaceae; genus Actinoplanes. The sequence continues at coordinate 9,467 of NZ_JAUQWH010000227.1, read as the reverse complement.
AGACCTTGATGCCGCCGAGCCGCAGGAAGTCGTCGCCGAACCCGGTGGACGCCCCGATGCCGTCGAGCCGGGTCAGGATCTCCGGCAGCGCGGGATCCAGGTACGGCATCGCGACGACCCGCATGCTGAGCAGCCCCGCCGCCCGGGCCGCCTGATAGCCGCGCATCTCGTCGACGGTCACGGCCGGGTCGACCACGCTCGTGATGCCGAGCGCGTGCAACAGCGGCTGGACCTGCCGCAAACCCTCGAGCCGGTCCGCCAGGGAGGGCTCGGAGCCGGGCGGCCACTCGTCGAGGTCGGCCGTACGGTCCATCTCCGCGACGTACGAAGCCGCGTCCCACGTGCCTCCCGGGGCGGGCACCGACAGCGCCTTGAGCCCGGCCCGCTGCATGTGCAGGTGGGCGTCGATCAGCCCGGGCACGACGACCGCGTCCAGCTCCTCGATCGGGGTGTCCGGCGGGCACGCGGCCCGGACGGCGTCGACCTCGCCGACGGCCACGAGGCGGTCCCCGGCCCACGCCAGCGCCGAGGCCCGGGGCAGCGCGGGATCCATGGTCACGACCGGCGCGACCACGATGCGATGGCTCAACGAAACCTCCCCGGCACGATTGGATCCACATCATCAAAGCATGGATCCAGCCGGAGTCACACCCCGAGGATCCGCAGGACGGCGGTCGTCGTGTCGCGCACGATCAGGTCCGCCTCCAGCGACGGGTCCTCGTACCGGCGGAGGTTGATGCTCTCCACGAGGGGGAAGACGATGCCGGCCATCCGGCTCAGGTAGGCGTCGCTCGGGGCGTGTCCCGCCTCGGTCAGCACCTGCCGGACGAGCTCGGTGTAGATGTCGCGCAGCCGCCCGCGCAGCTCGTGCGCCTCGGCGAACTCCCCGCCGCGCACCTCGGGCAGCAGGCCGAGCACCGCGACCGGCCGGCGTCCGGCGAAGAGGCCGTGGATGTCGTGGTCGAGCAGCGCGGTGAGCCGCTGGACGGCCGGCTCCGGCGCGGTGAGCAGCGTCGCGCCGAAGTCGACGGCGGGACGCAGGGACTCCACCAGCAGCTCGCGCAGGATCTCGGACTTGAGCCGGAAGTGGGCGTACAGGGAGGGCTGTTTGATGCCGGCCCGCTCCGCGATGTCGCGGGTGGAGGTCGCGGCGAAGCCCTGGGCCGCGAAGAGCTCGGCGGCCGCGTCGAGGATCCGCTCACGCCCGGAACTGCTGGTCATCGCACCTACCCAGGGTGATTAAACAAACCGGAAACACGCTCTCAACGTCGCCGCCGCATCGGGGGTCTTTTCTGTCGGGCAACAGAAACCTATCAAGCGATAGGAAGAGGGAGTGCAGTGACCGCCGATCTGCGAGCCGCCCACGTCACCGACTCCGTGCTCTCCGCCCGGGCCGACGCCCGTGCCCAGGCCGGCGCGGTGGCCGAGGCCATGCCGTACGTGCCCGCGGCCTCGACACCGTACTTGCCGGAGGGCGTCGAGCGGGAGTCCCTGCTCTGGGCCGAGACGGTCGCCGGCGGCGGCTACACGCACCGGATCCTGCCCCGCGGGGCGCGGATCCGGTTCGAGGACCCGGCCGGCGACGCCTGCGCGCACGTGCTGCTGTTCAACGCCCTCGAGCCGTGGGAGCGCCTGAACGTCGCCGACACCCAGAAGATCCCGTGGCAGGCCTATCTGGGTACGGGCCACCCGCTGCTCAGCGGCGACGGCCGGGTGCTCGCCACGATCGCCGCCGACACCTCCGGCCGCCACGACGCGTTCTGCGGCACGAGCAGCCCCGAGCTGGCCCAGCAGAGGTACGGCGCCCACCTGCCCGAGTCCGCCACCCCGGCCGGCCGCGAGCTGTTCCTGCTCGGCGCGCTCAAGCACGGCCTGACCGAGCGCGACCTGCCGCCGAGCGTGTCCTTCTTCAAGGGCGTGCGCGTCGGCAAAGACGGAAGCCTGGAATGGATCGGCGCCGCGCAGAACCCGTCGTACATCGACTTGATGGCCGAAATGCCGCTCATCGTGCTCGTCGCGAACGTGCCGCATCCGATCGACCCGCGCCCGGGATACGAGGTCACCCCGGTGCGGATCCACGCCTGGCGCAGCACCCCGACCACCGATGCCGACCCGGTCTGGTCGGCCACGCCGGAGCGCGAGCGCGCCTACCTCAACACCGTCGACTACCTGAGCGGCCGAGGAGCCCTGTGATGACGACGCCCCTGATCGACGGCGAGCTGATCCTCGACGAGCGGGTCGCCGAGCGCGCGGCCTGGTCCGGCGTCGTGCGCGCCGGCGACGTGCTGACCATCGTCGACGTGGGCGGCAACCAGTCCGCGGACACGCTGATCTACGACGCGGCGGACACCGCCGATCGCTACGACGCCCAGCAGACCATCGCCTTCCAGGCCAACGCCTACGTCCGGACGGGAACCGTGCTGCGCTCGGGCACGGGCCGGCCGCTCATGACGGTCGTCGGCAACGAGGTGGACCGGCAGGACACCATCGGCGGCGCGTGCGGCAAGGAGTCCAACACCCTGCGGTACGGCCACCACACCCACTTCCAGCACGGCTGCCGCGAGAACTTCCTCCGCGAGGGCGCCCGCCACGGACTCGGCGCCCGCGACCTGGTGTCCAATCTCAACTTCTTCATGAACGTGCCGGTGGAGGCGGACGGCGCCCTGGGCATCGTCGACGGCATGAGCGGCCCGGGCAAGCGGGTCGCCCTGCGCGCCGACCGGGACGTCCTCGTCGTCGTCTCCAACTGCCCGCAGATCAACAACCCGTGCAACGACTTCAACCCCACGCCGCTGCGCATGATCGTGACGCGCCCATGATCGAGGACGCGTACCGGCTGTCCGCCGAGCGGCCGGAGATCTGGATCCACCTGCGCCCGCGGGACGAGGTCGCCGCCGAGGCGAAGGCGGCACGGGGTCCGCTCGCGGGCAAGCTGCTCGCGGTCAAGGACAACATCGACGTCGCCGGCCTGCCCACCACGGCCGGAGCCCGCAGCTACGCCTACGTGCCCGAGCGCGATGCCCCCGCGGTGGCCCGGCTGCGGGCCGCCGGCGCGACCGTGCTCGGCAAGACCAACATGGACCAGTTCGCCACCGGGCTGGTCGGCACCCGCAGCCCGTTCGGCGCGGTCCGCAACGCCTGGGATCCCGAGCGCATCTCCGGCGGATCCAGCTCGGGCTCCGCCGTGGCCGTCGCGCTCGGCATCGCCGACCTGGCCCTCGGCACGGACACCGCGGGCAGCGGCCGGGTCCCCGCCGCGCTCAACGGCATCTGGGGCTTCAAGCCGACCCGCGGCCGCATCCCCGCGACCGGCGTCGTGCCGGCCTGCCGCAGCATCGACTGCGTCACCGTCTTCGCCCGCGAGCCCCGCCTCGGCCGCCTGGCCCTCGACCTCATGACCGGCCCGGACGCCGGCGACCCGCTGAGCCGGGCGTTCCAGCCCGTCACCAAGCCGCCCACGGGCCGGATCGCCATGTCCGTGGAACTGGAGAACACGCCGGCCGCGGACCTGCTGAACGCCGAAGTGGCTGACCTCGCGCCCCTCCTGGAAGCGGCGAAGCTGCTCTACGGTGGCGCCTACGTCGCCGAGCGCTACGCGGCGGTCGGGGACCACATCGCGAAGAACCGGGACCTCATCGGCACCGACCTGGATCCGACCGTGGCGGGCATCATCCTGGCCGGCGCCGAGCCCCGCGCCGTCGACCTCTTCCGCGACCTCGAGAAGCTCGACCGCGCGAAGGCCGCGGCGGCGGCGATCTTCGAGACCTACGACGCGATCCTCACGCCCACCACCACCGGGCATCCCACGCTCGCCGAGGTGGCCGCCGACCCCGTCGGGGTCAACGCCGCCCTCGGCCGCTTCACCAACTTCGCCAACCTGCTCGACCTCAGCGCCGTCGCCCTACCGGGCGGCGTCGTGGACGGCCTGCCGTACGGGCTCATGCTCACCGGCCCGGCCTTCGCCGACGAGCGCCTCGCCGACCTGGCCGAGCGCCTCGTGGCCGCCCCGGACCCCGTCGACCTCGCCGTCTTCGGGGCCCACCTGACCGGCCAGCCGCTGAACCACCAGCTGCGCGGCGCGGGCGGCTTCCTCGTGCGCCCGATCCGCACCGCCGCCGCCTACCGCATGTACGCCCTCGCCACCACCCCGCCCAAGCCCGGACTGGTACGCGACCCGGACCACGGCGGATCCCTGGCCGGCGAACTGTGGCGGCTGCCCGCCGCCGCGTTCGGCCGGTTCGTCGCCGACCTCCCCGCCCCGATGGCCATCGGCACCGTCACCCTCGACGACGGCTCCGAGGTCACCGGCTTCCTCTGCGAACCCTTCGCCACCCGCGGCGCGACCGACGTCACCGCCGCCGGGAGCTGGCCGAATCACCTGGAAGGCCGATAGATGAGAAAGCCCCTCGCCCTGCTCGGCGCCACGCTGCTGGCCGCCGCCCTGACCGCCTGCTCCGGCGGCGGCACCCCCGGCACCACGTCCGCGGCCGCCGACGACACGCTCAACCTGGCATTCCTCGGGGGCGTCAAGGCACCCGACCCCGACACCGCGTACGACGGCCCCGAGCTCAACCTCGTCAACAGCGCGTACGAGGGCCTGGTCGCGTACAAGTCCGGGCAGGACAAGCCGGAGCTGGAGCCCGCGCTGGCCACCAAGTGGACCGCGAACGCCGACAACACCCAGTTCACCTTCGACCTGCGCACGGGCGTCACGTTCCACGACGGCACGCCGTTCACCGCCGACGCCGTCGAGGCCTCCTTCAAGCGCCGCACGGACGTCGGCGAGGGCCCGTCGTACATGGTCTCGGACGTCAAGAGCGTCGAGAAGAAGTCCGACAGCCAGGTCGTCGTCACGCTCTCGGGATCCAACAGCGCCTTCCTCGACCTGCTGGCGTCGCCGTTCGGACCCAAGATGGTCAGCCCGGCGGCGATCGAGGCGCACCCCTACAGCGCCGAGGGCGAGAACTGGTGGGCCACGCACGAGGCGGGCACCGGCCCCTACACGTACGGGACGTTCACCGCCGACACGTCGTACCAGCTCAAGGCGTACGACAAGTACTGGGGTGACAAGCCCGGCTATCCGACGGTCGACTTCGCCGTCGTGTCCAGCCTGTCCACGATCCAGCTCCAGCTGGAGAGCGGGGAGCTCGACGGCCTCGCCGGCTACGCGGACAACGCGACCTACACCGCGCTGCAGGGCAAGGACACCCTCAACTCGTACACGTTCCCGAGCATGCAGACGCCGACGCTCTTCGTGAATCCCAAGAGCGCCGCGGTGGGATCCGAGGACGTGCGCAAGAAGCTGCTCGCGGGCATCGACTTCACGGACCTGACGACCAAGGCGCTCGGCAGCATCGCCAAGCCCACCACCGAGGTCTTCCCGGTCAACCTGCTCAGCGACCCCGGTCTCGACCAGCAGAAGATCACCCACGACGGGGGCGCGCTCGCGGCGCTGGCCGCCGGGCCGCTGTCCGGCAAGACCATCAAGATCGCGTACGGCCAGACGAGCGCCGACGCCAAGAACCTCAGCGACAACCTCGCCGCGACCCTCAACGCCGCCGGCATCAAGGCGCAGAGCACCGGCTACGCCCTCGGCACCTACTTCCCGGAGCTCGAGAAGGGCGCGAGCGGCCCGGACCTGACGTTCTTCGCCGGCTTCCCGGACACCGCGCACCCCGACGCGTGGGCGACCGTCTTCTACACCCCGAAGGGCGGCCTCGACCTCTTCGGCGCCGAGGTGCCGGGGCTCGCCGACCTGTTGACCAGGGCCCGCTCCACCGACGACGAGCAGCTCTACAGTCAGGCGTCGGCCCTGGTGAGCGAGTCGGGCTACTTCTACTCGGTGGCCACCAGCCTCGGCACGGCCAACTTCGCGAAGAAGGTCGCCGGCGTCGAGCAGTCCTGGAACCCGGTCATCACCGGGGTGCTCGACCTCGCGGTCCTGCGTCCGGCGAGCTGACGACCATGACCGCTGTCCTCGACGTGGCCGGACTCTCCATCCGCTACACGTCCCGGGTCCCGGCCGTGCTCGCCGTGGACGACGTCTCGCTGACCGTGGATCCCGGGCAGTGCGTGGGCGTCGTCGGCGAGTCCGGCTCGGGCAAGTCCACGATCGGGCTGGCCGTCCAGGGGCTGCTCACCCGCTCGCCCGAGGTGTCCGCCGAGGGCACGGTCAGGCTCGCCGGCACCACGCTGGACGTCACCGGGGAGTCCGGCTGGGCGGGGATCCGCGGGCACCAGGTCACGACGGTGTTCCAGGACCCGATGGCGTCGCTGGACCCGACCATGAGCGTCGGGCGGCTGCTGGGCCGGGTGACGGGCAGCCGGGACGAGAGCCTGCGCTGGCTCACCGAGGTGGAGATCCGCGAGCCCGCGAAGGTGCTCAAGGCGTACCCCCATCAGTTGTCCGGCGGCATGCGCCAGCGGGTCATGATCGCGCTGGCGCTCGCCCGCAGGCCGGCTCTGCTCGTGGCGGACGAGCCGACCACCGCGCTCGACGTCAGCGTGCAGGCGCAGATCCTCGCGCTGCTGAAGCGGGAACGCGAGCGGCTCGGCTGCGGCGTCCTGTTCATCACGCACGACCTGGGCGTCGCGCGCACGATGTGCGACGAGGTGGCCGTCATGCGCCGCGGCCGGGTGGTCGAACGCGCGCCGGCCGCGACGGTGTTCGAGGCGCCCGCCGATGCGTACACGCAGCGGTTGATCGCGTCCCGGCTCACGCTGGCCACCGACCGGTCGCAGCCGGTCGGGCTGCCCGACCCGACCGTGCTCACCGCGATGCGCGAGTCGGCGCAGGCCCCGGCCGACGTCGAGCAGCGCTGGCAGGACCGGACGCTGCCCTGGTCCGGTTTCGCCCGCGCACACACCGGCGTGCACGGCGGGCACGCCCTGGAGCTGGTCGGGGTGAGCAAGAGCTTCCGCTCGGGCGGGCTGTTCGGCGGCGCTCGCAAGAATGTGCTCGACTCCATCGACCTGAGGGTGGCCCGGCGGGAGAGCGTCGCTCTGGTCGGTGAGTCGGGCTCCGGTAAGTCGACCATCCTCCGGATCGTGGCCGGGCTCGAGAAGGCCGACAGCGGTGACGTCTACGTGGACCGGACCCAGGGCGCCGGCGTGCAGGTCGTCTTCCAGGACGCCGGCGCCTCGCTCACCCCGTGGCGCACGGTCGGCCAGCTGCTGACCGAGCGACTGGACAACGCCGCGCAGCCCGGTACGGACAAGCGCGCACGGGTGCGGGAGGCGCTGGAACGCGTCGCCCTGGACCCGGCGCTGGCGGACGCGCGGGCGGGCGAGCTCTCCGGGGGCCAGCGGCAACGGGTCGCCATCGCGCGGGCCATCGTCGTACCCCCGGCGCTGTTGCTGTGTGACGAGCCGACCAGCGCGCTGGACGTCTCGGTGGCGTGCTCGGTGCTCAACCTGCTCAACCTGCTGCGGCACGAGCTGGGGCTGCCGATCCTGTTCGTCACCCACGACCTGGCCGCCGCGCGGATCATCGCGGACCGGGTCGACGTGATCAGCGCCGGCCGGATCGTCGAGCGGGTGCCCGCCGAGAACCTCGCCGGCGACATGACCAGCGACTACGGCAGGAGGCTGCTCGATGCCGTCCTCACCTGACGTCGCGCGGCGGCTCTTCCTCCCCGGTCGCGTGCGTCCCCTCGGCGGCACGAGCACGGTCGGTGCGGGGGAGCGTGTCGCGGTCGGCGTGCTGCTGATCGTGGTGCTCGCCGCGCTGCTCGGGCCGGTGCTCTCGCCGTACAGTGCGATCGTCCCCAGCGGGACCCCGCACCTGCCGCCGCTGTCCGCCGGACATCTGCTCGGCACCGACGAGCTGGGCCTCGACATCGCGACCCGGATCCTGCAGGGCACCCGGACCAGCCTGGTCGCCGCGCTCGTCGTGACGGCGGTCAGCGCGCTGGCCGGGCTGCTGATCGGCACGCTCGCCGGGTTCGCCGGGGGAGTGCTGGACACGATCCTGATGCGTGTCACGGACCTCTTCCTGGCGCTGCCGGCGACGATCGTCGCGATGGCGGTCGCCGCCGGGCTCGGCCCGGGGCTGAGCAGCTCGATGATCGCCATCTCGGTGGTGTGGTGGCCGCTCTACGCCCGGCTGGTGCGCGGCGAGGTCCGCCGGCAGGCGCGCGCTCTGCACGTGGAGGCCGCCCGCATGAGCGGTACGCGTGGCCTGAGGCTCGTGACCCGGCACGTGCTCCCGAGCGTCCTGCCGACCGTGGCAGTCACCGCGAGCCTCGACATCGGTGGCGTCATCGTCACCGTCGCGGCCCTGTCGTTCGTCGGCCTCGGGGCCCCGGCGCCCGCTCCGGAACTGGGCCTCATGGCGTCCGCCGGGCTGCAGTACGTCGTCAACTCCTGGTGGATCCCGGTGTTGCCGGGGCTGATGGTCGGGCTGCTGTCGCTGCTGTTCAACTACACGGGCGACGGGCTGCGGGCCCTGCTGCGCCGGAAGGGGGCCTGACGTGCTCCGGTTCGCTGCCCGGCGTACGGTGTCGCTGGTCGTCGTGCTCTTCGCCCTGCTCGTGCTGGTCTTCCTGATCAGCCGGTACGGCGGCGGGGACCCGGTGCGCGGCTACCTCGGCGCCAACGCGTCCGCCCAGGCCGTCGCGGAGACCCGTGCGCGGCTGGGCCTCGACGACCCGATCTGGATCCAGTTCGGCGACTATCTGAGCCGGCTGGTGCACCTGGACCTGGGCACCAGCCTGGCTACGCGCCGCCCGGTCGCCGCCGAGCTGGGCCAGCGGATCCCGGCCACGGCCGAGCTGGCGCTGTGGACGGTGTTCTTCTCGGTCCTCATCGGGCTGCTGCTGGCCCGGGTGTACTCGCTCAAGGGGCGTTTTTCCGGCGTCCTGCGGCTGGTGCTCTTCAGCGGGGCGAGCGCGCCGTCGTTCCTCATCGCCACGGCCGGGGTGCTGGTCTTCTTCGTCCAGCTGCACTGGCTGCCGGTGTCCGGTCGCACGTCCTACGGACCCAGCACCGGGCTGTCCGGGATGTACGTGCTGGACGGACTGCTCACCGGCAATCTCCCGTACGCGTGGGACGCCGTCGAACACCTCGTCCTGCCGGCGCTCGCCGCGGCGCTCGGCCCGGGCGTCGCCCTGGCGCGGGTGCTCGCCGACGGGCTCACCACCAGCCTGCGGTCCGCGTACGCCCGCACTGCCCGGTCCTTGGGGGAGACCGAGTCGCAGGTGCTGTGGCGGCACGGGTTGCGCAACGCCGCCAGCCCGGCCCTCAGCCTGCTCGGCGTGCAGCTCGGCATGATGCTGTCGAGCCTCGTCGTGGTGGAGCAGATCTTCTCCTGGAACGGCCTCGGCCAGTTCCTCGTCCGCGCCATCGGGGGCGCCGACACCGGCACGGTGGCCACGATCAGCCTCCTGCTGGGTGCGTTCTACGTCGTGGTGAACGCCCTCGTCGACATCGCCCTCGCCCTCACGGACCCCCGGGTCCGGCTCAGCTAG
>NZ_JAUQWH010000226.1 GCF_030757795.1 Actinoplanes oryzae | reverse complement strand
CCCGGGTCTGCCGGGTCACCGAGGTGCCGGCGGGCGTCGGCGAGGAATGCCCGTGCGCCGTCCAGGTCACCTTTGAGCAGTGCGACCCGGGTCAGCGAGACCCGCGAGATGGTGGCGAAACCATGCTCGGGCGGGGCACCCGCATCCAGGTCGGCCAGTGTGCGCAACCCGGCGTACAGGTCGTCGAGACGTCCGAGGAGGTAGTCGTGGCTGGCCTGGGCCCACAGCACCGCCGCGAGCGGCAGGCGGCTGCCGGGCTGTTCGCAGTCGAGCCGGGCTTCGGTCAGGAGCTTCTGGCTTACGTCGAACTCGTCCAGGTGCTGGTGGGCCAGGGCCTGCCAGGTGATCGCGGCCGGATCCAGCCGGCGCAGGCGGACGAAGTATCCGAGAGCGCGTTCGCAGTGACCGGCGGAGAAATCGGACTCCCCGACCGCTTGTAGTGCCAACGCTATCGTCTGGATGTCGTTGAGCCGTTCGCCGGCGGCCAGTGCGCTCAGGCCGGCAGTGCGGGCCGTGCCAGGGTCGGTTCCCCGCGCCAGCGCGAGGGCCCGCAGGGATTCCAGGCGAGCTCGTTCGGCATCGCTGACACCGGCCCGCGACACAGTAGCGCCGACACGGGCGTGAAGCTCGGCCGCCAGCGAGAGCGCCAGCAGCGCCTGCCCGGCCCGGATTTCGATCCGTCCGACGGCCTCATCGGGAGGTTGTCCGGCAAGCAGGCGGTCGGCGGCGCCGACCGCCTCACGGTTGCGGTGCGCTCGCGTGAGCAGCCCGACCGCCTGCTCGCCGATATCCCACCGGGCCGGGTCGCTCTCGTCGCAAAGTTCCACCGCCCGCAGGCTCAGATCGGCGGCCAGCCCGGGCAGTGCGGTGCTGACGTCGCCGGCCGCGCTGCGCAGCTGCCGCACCGCGTCGTGGTCGCCTGGTACCGCTCCGATGAGCAGGTGGCGGGCGGCTTCGATGGCCCGGCGCCCGCTCGATCGGAGGTGCTCCGCGGCGGCACGATGCACGGCCCGGCGGGCCGAGGGTGTGAAGTCGGCGTAAACGGCCTGCCGGACGAGGTCGTGGCGGAAGGCGATGCTGTCGCCGTCGTCATCGAGCAGCGCGGCCCGCACCCCGGTCTCCAGGTCGGTCAGCAGAGCGGTCTCCGGCACGCCGAGCAGGGCGGCCGCGTCGGCGAGGCGGAAGCGGCGGCCCAGCACCGCTCCGATTCGCAGGAACCGTTGCATGGACGGCGGCAGGGCGTTGATTCGGGCCCGTACTCCGGGTATCACCATCGAGGACGGTCCAGCCCCGTCCCGGGTCAGCCCGGCGAGCAGCTCGACGGCCAGGAACGGGTTTCCTCCGGCACCTTCCAGCAACCGGCGGACGCCGGCGTCCGCGGCGGCTCCGAGTATGTCCGCGGCAACCTCCTGTACGGCCTGAGCCGACAACGGGCCGAGCGCAACCATGTCGCACGGCGGCCCCGGCGGCGGCTCCATAACCTCGCGGCCGGCCAGCAGCCACAACACCGGCGACGCAGTGAGCCGGCCCGGCAGCACCCGCAGCGCGAACCGGCTCAGCGGATCGGCCCACTGAACGTCGTCGACCGCGACAAGCACTGGGCCGCGGCGGGTTCGCGTCTCGATCAGGGCAGCGATCTGCTCGACCAGCCAGTACCGCTGCTCGCGCAGCGCCGCCAGCGCGGCGAAGTCGTCGCCGCTCAACAGCCGCCGCACAGCGGCCAGCAGGGAGGAGAGCGGCGCGAGTTGGTCGCTCTCCTCCGCCTTGCCGGAGGCGACCGCGAATCCGCGGTCACCCGCGCGTCGCGCGATCGTCTCGATCAGCGCGGACTTGCCGATGCCGGCCTCGCCCCGAACCAGGACGAGGCGCCCGGCCCCGCGACGCGCGACGGCATCGAGCACCCCCGTGAGACGGCTCAGCTCGGCATCGCGGCCCCGGAGTCGGCGTTGTTCCACACCACAAGCCTGCCGGAGCGGCGGTGAGACCGAATCCTGGAAAACCTTAGTCGCGTACGCTCAGGCGAAGCGCTTGACGAATCCCAGCGAGGCCTCGGCGACCTCTTTCCAGCCGCTGTCGATGGTGATGGCGTGCCCGCGGCCGGGGATCTCCACGAACTCGGTGACGCCCGGGTTGCTCTGCTGCTGGTGATACGCGGCCTCGCAGATCGCCCGGGGCACGGTGTGGTCCTGCGCGCCACCGATGATCAGCAACGGGCCGCGCTCGGGGTTCTCGGTGTCGACCTTCGCCTCGGTCCACGGGTTGAGATTGGCGGTGGCCGCCTGGAAGATCGGCGCACCCGGGGCCGGCACGGCGTACGTCTCGTACAGGTCCTTGGCTTCCTCCTCGCTGACCGCGTTGGCGAAGGCGTACCGGAACTGCTCGAAGGTCAGCGGCACCGCCCGATGACGGTTGGCCGGGTTCGCGAGCACCGGCGCCGATGAGCGCAGCGCGGACAGCGGCAGCGGCAGCACACCGCGGAACGGCGCCGGCGAGATGGCCACCGAGACGGCGGCCAGGCCACGCCCGGCGATGATGTTAGTCAGCAGGCCACCGAACGAATGCCCGACCACGGCAGGCTTCCTTACGAGAACGTCGATGCAGGCCGCGAAGTGGTCGGCGACCTGCCCGACGGTCTTGCCGGCGAAGACCTCCGGATGGGCGTTGGCTTCCTCGACGGTCTGCGGGTCGTCCGGCCAACCGGGCAGCACCGCGACGTAACCGTGTTCCTCGAACAGTTCCGCCCACCGGTCCCAGCTGCTCGGCAGCAGCCAGAGCCCGTGGATGAAGACCACCGGCGTACGGCCGGAGTCGTTGGCTCGCTCGATCTGACTCAAGGTCGAGGCGGGGATGTCGGGCATTGAGGCTCCTCACAGAATTTGTGGTGGGGCGACGTTAAGGCGACCGGAGCTACCGGATCGGTACCTCTGTGCACGGCTTGGTGCCGGCTGCGCACGAACGGCACGACAACCCGCGGCCGAATCTACGGTCCGAACATGGACGACGCGAAGCGGTGGGGGCCATACCTCAGCGAACGGCAATGGGGCACGGTCCGGGAGGACTACAGCGCCGACAGCACCCGGACGGTGCACTGCCGGCGTACGAGTGGAGCTTCAGCGACGTGAACCCGCCCGTCACGGCGTGGGCCGCGCTTGACGTCTTCACGCTACCGGTCGCCGGTCGCCTCGAGCAGGCCGACGCCACGGGGTGGATGGCCTCGTACGCCCTGTCGATGGCGACGACGGCGCCGGGACTCGGCGCCAGCCACCAGACCGGTTGGACGGCGCTGGTCGCCGACCTGATCCGCCGACGGGGCTCCCGGCGATGACCGGGAGCCCAGAGGAGAAGGGTCAGAGGGAGGCGGCCAGGTCGTCGGCCTCGGCCCGAGCCAGCACGGCGTCGACGATCGCCACTCGGCGGCGTCCAGCGCGTAGAGGGCGAAGTCGACCGCGTCGGCGGCGTCCTCCTCGGCGTGGTCGGCGTCGCGCTCGGCTCGGTTGAGGTCGCGCTCGGCGCGACGGGCCTCGGCCTTGGTCTTCAGCCCGGAAATGTGGTTGTCCAGCGAGGACCGGGCCTCGGCGAACTGCGACTTCGCCTGGTCGGCCTTCGCGTCGACGGCGGCCTTCAGCTCGGCCTGCTTTGCCTCGAGAGCCTCCTTGTTGCGGGCCCGCGCCGCGTCGACGGTCTCGCTGGTCTTCTTGGCTCGCGCGGCCAGATCGTCAAGCTGCTCGGAAAGCTTTGTCATCGGAACTCCTCGGGTCGATGTCGGAGAGTCGACCGTAGTTTTGCGGGCGGCACCGGATCGGTGCTGCTGTGCACGCCTATGGTCGAGGCGTGTAGTACCAGCCAGCTTCCGGCAACGCCCGCTTGAGGATCTCCCGCCGCGGTGGTTACGGTATGTGCCGGCCGTGGTCGACGAGCAGTTTGGCCAGCTGGACACGGGTGGAGATCTGCAGCTTGCGGAAGACGGCACCCAGGTGCGTGTTGACCGTGTGCGGTGAGATCGCCAGCTCGGCCGCCGCCGATCGGTTGGAATGCCCGGCCGCCACCAGGCGCGCCACCCGTTTTTCGGTAGGAGTCAGCGCCGCCCATCCGATGCCCGGGCGGCGAGCCACGGCCCCGGCTCCCCGGCGAGGCGTTCCCCGAGCTCGCAGAAGGCCGTCGATCAAGGCAGCCTCCCGGTCGGCGCCGTGCTCGGCGAACACCTCGGCGGCCCGATTCAGCCCGAGCACGCCCTGAGCCCGGCGGCCCGACCGCACCAACGCCCGGCCATGATCGGCCAGCGCACGGGCGTACATCAAGCGGCGAGGGCTCGCGGCCAGAACCGCGACGGCACGCTCCAGCAGCACCATGTCATCGCCCGCCAGCCCCGCGGCGTGCGCGGCGAGGCCGGCCGCCGTGACCGCTCCGGGGTTGCGGCCCGAGTAGAGCATCGCCTGGGCCGCGAACTCGGAGGCCAGCTCCGGATCCCGGCCCCGCAGCGCCACCTCCACGACGGAGACGACCCACGGCTGCAGCAGCCGGGTATGCAGCAGCCACGACGGATCACCGGCCCGAAGGGCACGCAGGATCTCCACCGCGAGCAGCGGATCGCCCTCCGCGTCGGCCAGCCACACCTCGGCCATGCGCACCGCGGCGACTTCACCCGGATCGGTTGTCGCGTGGAGCCGATCGCGTGCCTCGGCCAACCACGCGCGGGCCTGCGGCAGCCGGCCGCGCAGCAGAGCCGAGCGCACCAGGGCCGCCCGGCACAGCACGGTGTAGGGATGTTCGGGCAGCTCCGCCAGGGTCCGGAACTCGGCGTCCATGTCGTCGAAGCGGCCCAGCAGGAAGCTCTGGCAGGCCTGCACCCACAGCACGTGCGCGGGGGAGATCCGCAAGTCGGCCCGGGCCAGGTCGATGAGCCGCTGCGCCGCCGTGAAGTCGTCGAGATGCTGGTGGATGATGACTTCCCAGGTGGTGACGGTCGCATCCAGGCCGCGTAACCGGCGTAGGTGCGCCAGCGCGACGGCGTTGAAACCCTCGCTGTAGGCCATCTCGACCAGGCTGAGGATGGCCGTCGCCGTGGCCGCGGGATCGGCCAGTTCCTCGGCGGCGGCGAGGGCCGCCTCGGCCGCACCCCACGCCGCGGCCCGGTCCGTGTGCCGCGACAACGCCAGTGCCCGCAATGACTCCAGGCGTACGCGGGTGACAGGCGCCAGCTCCCCGGTGGCCAACGCCTGCGACGTACGCCGGGCCAGCTCGGCCACGCGCTGCAGCTCCCAGAACGAACGCCCGGCCGCCACCAGGACCTCCGCGGTGGAAGACTCCTCGGCGTACGCGACGGCCTCCCGGTGCCGGTGCGCCCGGCAGAGCCGCCGCACCGCCTCCTCGGTCAGCTCGGCGTCGCCGGGCACGGCATCGACCGCTCGCACGAGCAGGTCGGCGGCCACCGAGGGCAGCGACTCGGCCACCGCTGCGGCGACGGATCGGAGAAGGCCGACCGTGTCGCCAGTGATCGTGGCCGCCAGCAGGTGCCGGGCGGCGTCGACCGGGCGCTGGGCGGTGCGGTACAGGTGAACGGCCGCGGCCCGGTGCAACGCGTTGCGGGCGGAGGGCGGGATGTCTGCGTAGACGGCCTGCCGCACGAGATCGTGCCGGAACTCGAGGTGTTCACCGTCGTCGACGAGCAGGCCATCCAGGTCGCCCGTCAACGCGGTCATGTCCAGCTCGAGCAACGCCTGCGCACCGGGCAGGGCGAACCGGCGCCCTAGCACGGCCCCGGCCCGCAGCAGACTCAGGGCGGCCGGCGGCAGGTCACGCACCCGGCGCCGCACCCCGAGCACGAGCCGCTGCGGCGATGCCGAACCGATGCCTTCCAGCAGCTCGACGGCGAGGAACGGATTGCCGCCCGCACCCTCGAGCAAATCCAGAACATGCTCGTCGGCGTCGCGGCCGAGCACGTCGGCAGCGACCTCACGCAGGGCCGGCGGCGGCAGCGGCCCGAGCGAGACCCGGCACACGGGCAGGGCGGTAGCCGCCGCCTCCACGACCTGTTCGATGTGGGTGAAGCCGTCGCGACCGGTCAGCAGCCAGCACACCGGCGAGGCTCGCAGCCGGGCCGGCAGCATCCGCAACGCCATCCGGCTGAGCGGATCCGCCCACTGCACATCGTCGATCGCGACGACGACCGGGCCTTGCTCAGCCACCGTTTCGATCAGACCGGCAAGCTTTTCGACGACCCGGAATTGCTGGTCCGGGCCGAGCACGACACCGCCGAGCCCGGCCGGGGCGATCACCCCGCGCACGGCCTCCAGCAGCGACGACAGCGGCGCGATCTGGTCGCTCTCCTCAGCCTTGCCCCGCGACACCCGCAGCCCGCGGGCGCCGGCCTCGTCCAGGACGGCTTCGAGAACGGCGGTCTTGCCGATGCCCGGCTCGCCGCACACCATCCCCAGCGCCGCGACGCCGCGATCGCCGACCAGGTCGAGCAGCTCACGCAGGGCGGCCGTCTCTGTGTCGCGTCCTCGCAGCCGCCGTCCGTCCATGCCTTCGATCCTGGCCGCCTCCGCCGGAGGCCGAATCCGCGATCGCCTTAGTCCCTCAGAGCGGCCAGGTGACGCAGGCCACTCAAACCCGGGAGGAAGACGTGCTCACCGCCGCGGGTGACGACGAACGCCGGGAGCCCTCGCAGACGCCGGCGAACCGGCTTCGCCGGATAGGCGAAATCACTGTCGGCCAAGTGGTTGCCGGCGACAGGGTCCTGGTCGGTACCGGCCGAGATGAAGTTGCCGTCGTTGACCCACTGCGACTGGACGAACTCGAACTGCCGCCCCGGGTTCGCGTTCACAAAGGCCAGCACGGCGCCGCGGTCGACGCCGTCGTCATCAAGGACCCCCTCAGGCAGCATCGGCCCGTAGGCGGCGCCCCGACGCAGCAGTTTGTGCAGGCGTACGTCGGTGATCGTGTCCTGCAGGGCGTCGCGCGGGTTGACCCGCCGGATGTGTGAGCCGAGCGGCGTCTTATGGCCCTGCGGATCGTCGTCGTGGTAGGCGAAGTCATTGAGGCGTGCACGGTCGGCGGCCAGACCAGGCGCGTCCTTGTCCGGCGAAAGCGCAAGCGGGCAGCCGCTGCGCCACCGGCCGACCATCTTGGCGGCCAGCAGCTCCTCGCCGTAGGAATCTTGCGATCGATCTTTGAGGAAGCGGCGGAAGAGCGCGACCTTTTGATGCAGCTTGCGGATCGACAGGTAAGTGCCGTTGCGCCAGAGCGCCTCAGGCCCCGGACCGGTGGCCAGCTCACCTAGCTCGTCGACGTAGCCGAGCAGGAATTCGCCGGCCTTGACCGGGTCGCCCTGCCCCGGCGCCGGCTCGCCACCCTGGCCCTCGATGAACGGACGGCTGATGCCGTCGACGAAGCCGAAGTGCTCACGGAAGTTCTCCGGAGTGCGGATGTCGAGCCGGCTGACCCTGGTCACGCCGTCGAGGTCGGCGGCGGTCCGCTCCCCGATCGCCAGCTTGGCGTCGAAGGAAGCCTGGTCCGGTGCCATCAGCAGCAACCCGACGTCGAAACTGCCGTGCGGCGGCAGGTCCCAGTACGCGGGGTCGCTGTCGCCCACATCGCCCAGCAATTCCTTGCGTTCGCGCATCGGTTCGCGGAACTCGCGCGGAAAACCGTCGAGGATGTCCCGCGGCAGGCCAATACGGCGCAGCCCGTCGTGGGTGAAGACGACGTTCAGCCACGCGCCGGAGTCCGGCTTCTGCCACCCTGAGGCAGTCGTCACGTGCGGGATCAGGCGATCCAGCATCGTCCGCGCCTGAACCGCGTCATTGATCTCGTAGAGCAGGTAGGTGCCGACGTACGGCAAGGGCCGGTCCCGCAGGACGGTGCCCTGGATCTGGTCGAGTTCCAGCTCCATGGTTCTCCTTCACCGGGCGCGCCCCCGCCCCGGTTCGCCGCCGGCGGGAGCGCGCACAACCGTCGGGTCAGCTGGCGGCGTCGAGCATCTCGGCGAACGCGTCGCTCAGGCGCGACATCTTCTTCACGTCGTTCACGGTCTTGTCCGGGTTGGCGTGGAAGAAGACGTCAGCCGAATACGACCTCGACACGACCAGATCCTTGGTGCCGGGATCGTTGTAGCCCTTGTAGCCGTCGACGACGTCCAGGAACAGCTCGTCGAGCCAGGGGTGGGCCCGGCCGATATCCGCCAGGTACGGCAGGAAGTCGCCGTCGTAGACCAATGTGATGATCATGCGGGTGTCGTCGTCGAAGAGCTGGATGCGGAAGTTCTCGACGGTCGCGACGATCGGCTCCCAGTACCCGGCCTTGGCCTGGATGTCCGCCTGGCGTTCGCGGAAGATCTTGCCGCCGTTCGGGGTGAGCGGCGTGACGATCGTCAGCTCGCCCTTCTTGCCGATGCGCTTGCCGGGGCCGTCGGGCTGGTCGGTCATGGGCTGGGCATGCCCGGTCAGATCGTCGGTCATTGCTGATTCCCTTCATTTTTGGCGAACGGGCAGGAATGCCATCCGCCCGTGCGATAGGCCGCGGAGACCTCGTAGACGCCGCGGCGTGCTTGCAGGATCGGGTCGTCATTGAGCTCGATCCCGTCCGTGACCTTCGTGGGGTCGTGGTTCATCTCCGGGTCGCCCAGCTCCGACAACGTCACCGGCGCGGTGATCTCGAGCGTCCCGATCGCGACCCGCTGCCGGTCAGCCGGCCAGAGCGCGGTCGCGTCGTCGAGCGGGTCACCCTCCACAGCGATCTCCAGCACCAGGCCGAAGCGCACGCCGCCGCCGGAGAGGCGGGCGTCGAACTCGTCGAGCAGCGCCTCGCGCGACAGCGCCGCCAGCTCCTGCACCGGGCGCCCCCGCACCCCCGCGTGCGGCACCCAATGGCAGCGCACATTGGTGACGACGTCGTCGGCGTTGACGTACCGGAAGACGTGCACGGCGTGGAACTCGCTGTGCGCGAAACTGGTCGGTGCCAGCGCCGCCGCCCGCATCTGCAACACCTGACCGACCTCGGGGTGCTCGGCCAGGAACGGTGCCAGCGCCGCCTTGTTCAGAGGTCCGCCCGGCTCGGCCGGCGCGGCCAGCGCGATTGCCGCGAGCAGATCCTCCGGCCTGCGCGCCGGGAACAGTAGCTGGCTGAGCATTACCAGGTTGGTGGTGCGCCCGTTCGGAAGGTAGAACCGGGTGGCCATCCCGACCGTGGCCCCGAACGGCGCGTCCGGGTTGCCGCCACCCTTGGAGAACCGCACGGTCGCGGGCACCGTCTCGCCCTGCAGGTGCGCGGCGCGGGTGTAGTGGCGAGCAATCGGCAAGGCGGTGAAGCTGCCGCGATAGAGCCGGCCGTCGGCGTGCAGCGCCCGGTAACCCGGGTGAAAGCCGAAGACCTCGTGCGCGCCGTCGACCAACGCCTCGGCGTGGTCGTACTGGCTGATTTGTGCCATCTGCGCTCCTTCCGAATGGGATCGTCAAGCGCGACAGGGGCGACGCTAGGCGGCGCGGAACGGCGGAAAAGTGTTCTGAGCGCACACGCTGCGTCCGGACGTGCACAGGTAGGCTGGCCGGCATGAGCGCGACCTCGCTGCCACTGCTGGGACGGGCCGCGGAGGTCGCGATCATCGACAAATCCGTGCAAGCCGCGCAGGACGGCAGCAGCGCGACACTGGTGCTGCGTGGAGAGGCCGGCATCGGCAAATCAACACTTCTGGAGTACGCCGTCGCCGCCGCGCAGAAGGCGCAGCTACGCGTGATCCGGGTCACCGGATTCGAGCAGGAGGCCGATCTCGCGTACGGCGGATTGCAGGCGCTTCTGCGGCCGCTGCTGGACGGCCTGCCGGATCTGCCCGCGCCTCAGCAAAAGGCACTCGGCGCGGCCATCGGCCTCGACGACGGGCCACCGCCCGATCGTTTCCTGGTAGGCCTGGCCACGCTCACCCTGCTCGCCGACACCGCCGCCGGCACCGGCCTGATGTGTGCCGTCGACGACGCCCAATGGCTCGACCAGGAGACCCAGGACGTCATCGGCTTCGTCGGGCGCCGCCTTCTCTCCGACGGGATCACCCTGGTGGTGGCGGTCCGCGACGACGAGCGCCCGGTACGGCTGGGCGGCCTGCAAGAACTCCGGCTCACCGGACTCGACGAGGAACCGGCGGCGGAGCTGCTGCGGCGCACGGCGGACCGGATCGACGAAGGCATCGCCCGGTCCCTCGTGGCCTCGACCGGGGCAAACCCCCTCGCTTTGATCGAGCTGGCCGGCGAGCTCTCCGACGATCAGCGCACCGGCCGGGCGCCGTTGCCGGATCCGCTGCCGTTGGGCGTACGGCTGGGCCGCGTCTACCAGCGACGTATCGACGATTTGCCACCGGCTGCCCGGCTCGCCCTGCTGCTCGCAGCGGCGGAGTCGTCCGGCGACGGGGCGCTGATGCGCCGGGCGGCGGAGATCCTCCACGTGACGCCGGACGACATCGCACCAGCGGAAAGCGCGGGGCTGGTCGAGCTGGCGCCCGGGCCCCTGTTCCGGCATCCGCTGATCCGCTCGGCGATCTACCAGAGCGCCTCTCCCACTGATCGGCGGGCCGTGCACCGGGCACTCGCCGAGACCGACGACCTCGCCGAGCGGCGCGCCTGGAATCTCGCCGCAGCCGCAGCCGGACCCGACGAAGAGGTGGCGGCAGTTCTCGAGTCCGCGGCGATGGCGGCTCGGGCTCGCGGCGGATATGCGGCGTCGCTGCGCCTGGCGACCCGATCGGCGGAGCTGACAGTCAACCCGGCGCACCTGGGCCGGCGGCTGCTACGGATCGCCGAGGGTGTGTTCCTCGGCGGTGGCGGTACGGCGTCCGGCGAGCTGCTCCAGCAGGCGGCGGCGCGGATCACCGACCCTGTCGATCGTGCCTCCGTGCTGCGCATCCAGGCGGGGCAGCTCATGCTGGCCGGCCGCGCCCACGAGGCATACGCCACGCAGCTCGCAGCGTCGCGTCTTGTGCGCGACATCTCCCCGCGCCTGACTCGCGACACCCTCTTCGACGCCCTCGACCTCGCCGCCAGCCTCAGCCCCGACGACGTCGGCGAGGCCGTCCGGGAGGCCCGCTCCCTGCCGCCGGTGGAGACCATGACCGCGGTCGACCACCTGCTGGATGCCTACGCGACCCGGGTCCTCGACGGGCTCCCCGCCGCGGCTCCAGCCTTTCTGCGGGCATGCGACGCCGTGCTGCACCAGACCGGTCCGGTCAATATGAGCGGCTTCTACCTGGCCACCGTGACCGCCTCCGAGCTCGGCGGACTCGACCTCGCCGTCGAACTTGCCCGGGAATGGGTGAACCAGTGCCGCCGACGGGACAACCTGACACTGCTGCCGCTAGCACTGGCCGTGCACGCCGCGATGACCGTGGGCACCGGACGGTTCGACGAAGCCCGAGCGCTCACCGCCGAAGCGGTGGAGACGTCGAACGCGGGCTCCGGGTTGCTCGGTACGTCCGGACAGGCGGAAGAGTGGCTGCTCGCCTGGACCGGCCCCGAGCAGAAGGCACGCGACACCGCCTCCCGGCACCTCGCCGAGTCACTACCCCGTTCCTATCCCGCAACCGTCGCCCACGGTGCGCTCGTCCACCTGGAACTGGGGCTGGGCAACTACGCCGCGGCGCTGGCTCGGGCTCTCGCACTCGCCGAACTGGATGTCCTCGGCCCAACGACGACGTGGAACCTGCCCGACCTGGCTGAGGCCGCCTGCCGCAGCGGCGATGTCGCCACCGCTCGCCGAGCCTACGAGCAGTTCACCGCCGTCGCCGCGAGTAGTCCCGCCATGCGAGGTGTGGTCGAGCGCATCGCCGCTCTGCTTGCCGACGACCCGCACGAGGCCGACGCTCGCTACCGCCAGGCCTTGGCCCATCTGGCGGAATCACCGGCCGTGCTCGAGGTGGCGCGCACCCACCTGCTGTACGGCGAATGGCTGCGACGGCGCCGACGCCGACGCGAAGCCACTGCCGCTCTGCGAGCCGCCCACGACATCTTCGACGGCATCGGAGCACACATCTGGGCCCGCCGCGCGGCAGACGAACTGGCCGCGACCGGCGAAAGCATCGACTCACGACGCTCGCGCCCGATCGACGACCTCACCGCGCGAGAACTTCAGGTCTCCCGGCTCGCAGCAGCCGGCGCCTCTAATCGCGAGATCGCGGGCCAGCTCTACCTGTCGACCAGCACGGTCGAATACCACCTCCGCAAAGCATTCCGGAAGCTCGGCATCGCCAGCCGCGGCCGGCTGCAGGCCGCACTCAACGACAA
>NZ_JAUQWH010000225.1 GCF_030757795.1 Actinoplanes oryzae | reverse complement strand
TGCTGGTGGCCGTCACGCTGCTCCCGGCCGTACTCGGCTTCGCGGGCGAGCGGCTGCGGCCCCGGCCCGGATCCCGCGCGGCCCGGCGGGAGTCGGCGGACGGCAGGCCGGCGCTGGGCGCGCGCTGGGCCGCGCTGGTGACCCGGCGGCCGCTGCTCACCACGCTGGCCGTGGTCGTGGTGCTGGGCATCATGGCCGTACCGGCGGCGGGGTTGCGGCTCGCGCTCACGGACAACGGTTCCGCGCCCGCGGACAGCACGCAGCGGCAGGCGTACGACCTGACCGCCGCCGCCTTCGGGCCCGGCTTCAACGGCCCGCTGCTGGTGCTGGCCGGCGACACGGACGCCGAGGCTGCCGCCGCCCTGGCCCGCAAGCTCGGGACCGTCGACGGAGTGGCCGCCGTGGGTCGTCCCCAGCTGTCCGCCGACGGCCGCTACGCGCTGATCCAGGTCGTCCCCGCGACCGGCCCGCAGGACGAGCGCACCGAGGACACCGTCGCCGCGATCGAGGCCGCGGGCGGCGACGCCGTGGGCGTGACCGGCGTGACCGCGATCGGGCTCGACATCTCCGAGCGGCTGCGCGCGTCGCTCGTACCCTTTGCCGTGGTGGTCGTGGGGCTGGCCTTCCTCCTGCTGATGGTGGCCTTCCGGTCGCTGGTCGTGCCGCTGAAGGCGACGCTCGGCTTCCTGCTGTCGGTCGGCGCGACGCTCGGCGCCGTCGTGGCGGTCTTCCAGTGGGGCTGGCTCGCCGACCTGGTGGGGGTCACCCGCACCGGGCCGGTGATCAGCTTCATGCCGATCATCCTCATGGCCGTGCTCTTCGGCCTGGCCATGGACTACGAGGTCTTCCTGGTCAGCCGGATGCACGAGGAGTACGCCCACAGCCGCGACCCGCGCCGCGCGGTGCTGCACGGCTTCCGCGCCTCCGCGCGCGTGGTCGCCGCGGCCGCGCTGATCATGATCGCGGTCTTCGCGAGCTTCGTCCCGAACGGCTCGCCGACGCTCAAGCCGATCGCCTTCGCCCTCGCGGTGGGCGTGCTGCTGGACGCGTTCCTGATCCGGATGACGCTCGTGCCGGCCGTGCTGGCGCTGGCCCGGCACGCCGGCTGGTGGCTGCCCCGCTGGCTGGACCGCATCCTGCCGGACCTGGATCTGGAGGGCGCGGCACTGGACGCACCGGCCGGGCGGGCCGATCCGGAGCCCGTCGTGGTGGTGTGATGGGGCCCGTGGATCGGATCTTGGTGGTGGACGACGACCCGGGCCTGCGGGAGCTGCTGCTGTCGGCCCTGCGGTTCGCCGGCTTCGAGGTGGAGGCGGCCGCGGACGTGCCGGCCGCCCTCGCCGCGATCGGCGCCCGGGCGCCGGACGCGATCGTGCTCGACGTGATGCTGCCCGGCACGGACGGCTTCGACCTGCTGCATCTGCTGCGCTCGCGGAAGGTCGACGTGCCGGTGATGTTCCTGACCGCCCGCGACGAGCTGGACGACCGGGTGCGCGGGCTGCGGATGGGCGGCGACGACTACCTGACCAAGCCGTTCGACGTGGTGGAGGTCGCCGCCCGCCTCGAGGCCCTGCTGCGCCGCGCACGTCGCGGGACCGCGGGCTCCACCGACGACGTGCTGCGCTGCGCCGACCTGGAGATGGACCAGGCCCGCCACACGGTGAACCGCGGCGGGCAGCCGGTCGAGCTGTCGCCGACCGAGTTCCGGCTGCTGCACTACCTGCTGTCCAACACCGGCCGGGTGGTGTCCAAGGCACAGATCCTGGACCACGTCTGGCAGTACGACTTCGGCGGCGACGCGGGCGTGGTCGAGCGCTTCATCAGCAACCTGCGCCGCAAGATCGACTTCGGCGGGCCGTCGCTGATCCACACCGTCCGCGGCTTCGGCTACAGCCTGCGTCCCGGGCCTCCGCGGTGATCCGGTCCATCCGCGGGCGGCTGACGCTCGTCCTGGTGCTGCTGCTCGCCGCCGGCCTGCTGCTGGTGGCGGTGGCCAGCGTGGTCCTCGTCCGCCGCTACCTCGCCGAGCGGGTCGAGGCGGGCCTCGTCGCCGGCGCCACCCGGGTGTCCGCCGCGCTGGCGGGCCGCAGCGAGTACGAGCTGACCGCCGAGCAGCTGGCCCTGCTGCTGCCCAAGGACGGCACGGCCCTGCTGGTGGACCGGGCCGGCCGGGTGCAGCTGAGCGCCGGCGCCCCGGTGCCCGCCCAGGACCGGCTGGCCGGCGCCGCCGCCGGGCTCACCCCCGGCCGGGTACGCGAGGTCGACGGGCCGGATCCCGTGGTGGTCACCCGGATCCCCACCCCGGGGCTCACCGTCGCCCTGCAGACGGGCGACAAGATCCGGGCCGAGGCCGTGGTCGTGGCCGTGCCGACCGACGACGACCGGGGCACCGTACGGCTGCTCACGGCCGTCAACCTGATCGGCGCCGCCGTGGCGCTGGTGCTCATGGGGGTGCTGGCGTCGGTGCTCACCCGGGTCGGGCTGCGGCCGCTGACCCGGATGGCCCGCACCGCCGACGCCATCGCGGCCGGCGAGCGGGAGCTGCGGCTGCCCGCGAGCCCGGCCGGGCCGGAGACCGCCGCCCTGGCCGCCGCCGTCAACAACGCGTTCGACGCGCAGAACCGGGCCTTCGACGCCCGCCGCCGGGCCGAGGACCGGCTGCGCAGCTTCGTCGCCGACGCGAGCCACGAGCTGCGGACGCCGCTCGCCACCGTGCACGGCTGGGTCGACCTGTACGTCCAGGGCGGCCTGCGCGATCCCGACCAGCTCGACCACGCCATGGAACGG
Source organism: Actinoplanes oryzae (assembly GCF_030757795.1). Taxonomy (GTDB): domain Bacteria; phylum Actinomycetota; class Actinomycetes; order Mycobacteriales; family Micromonosporaceae; genus Actinoplanes. The sequence goes on along the minus strand of NZ_JAUQWH010000225.1, from coordinate 9,666 downwards.
GTGGCGGCCGAGGTGGGCCGGATGCGCCTGCTCGTCGACGAGCTCGCGCTGCTGGCCCGGCTCGACGCGGCGCGCCCGCTCGACCGGGCGCCGGTGGACGTCGTGGCGCTGGCCGCCGAGGTGGTCGACGACGCCCGGGTGGTGAGCAGCGATCGCGTCATCACGCTGGAGGGTGCCGGCCCGGCGGTCGTCGACGGCGACGGCCCGCGCATCCAGCAGGTGCTGCGCAACCTGGTTGGCAACGCCGTCCAGCACACCACGCCGGGCACCCCGGTCACCGTCGTGGTCGGTCACGACGGGACCGCAACCACCATCACGGTACGTGACCAGGGCGACGGCATCGCGCCCGAGCACCTGCCGCACGTCTTCGAGCGGTTCTACCGTGCCGATCCGAGTCGCAGCCGGGACGGGGGCGGATCGTCGGGCCTCGGGCTGGCCATCGTCGAAGCCATCGTCACGGCCCACGGCGGCACCGCCACGGTCTCGTCGGTTCCCGGCGAGGGCACCACCGTCCGCGTCACCTTCCCGCCGCCGCGGTGATTACCCGGCGGCGGCATCGCCTTCCCGCCGCCGCGGCGTGATCAGCCGGCGGTGTCGAGTTCATCCGCCAGGCTCGTGCAGACGGGGGCCACCTCGTCGAACGTGGCGCGGATGCGGTCCTCGTCCCACGCGGGCGGCTTCCCGGCGCGGGCGTCGTCCTCGATCCGGGCGAAGAGCCCGGCCAGCGCGGTCACGCCGAGGTTGGTCGCGGATCCCTTGAGGGCGTGCGCCTGATCACGTACGCCGTCGATGTCGCCCTGTCGCGCGAGTTCTTCGAGCCGGTCGATGCCCGGTGGCGTCTTGGTCACGTACGAGCGCAGCATCCGGACGATCAGCGCACGCCCGGGCCCCGGCTCCTCCCAGTCGCCGATCTCGTCGAGCCGCGCGCGGATGCCGCCGTGGTGATCGGTGGTCACCAGTCGTCCGACGCGACCTGGGCGCGCGGCAGCAGGCTCGTGAGCGTGCCGGCCAGCACCTCGGGGTTGACGGGCTTCTCCAGGTACGGCGCCGTGGCCTGCACGAGCCCGGAGCTCAGCGCGACGTGCCGCGGGATGCCGCTGAGGTACACGATCTTGATGTTCGGATAGATCGACGCGACCCAGCGGGCCAGCCCCCCGGGCACCTCCCCGGGCAGCGACAGGTCGGCGATGAGGATGTCGATCCGCCCGGCCCGCTCCCGGCAGATGGCCTCGGCGCCGCTGTTGTCCGCGGCGGCGAGCACCTCGAAGCCGCGCCGGCCCAGCGAGTGCGCCACGAGGTCACGCACGTCCTCGTCGTCCTCGACGATCAGGACGACGGGGTGGGCGGAATGCGGGGAGTACGGCAAGTCGGCTACCTCCACCTGCGAGGCTAGGCGACCCCGGCCCGGCGTACGGGGCGTTCAGGGAGATTGCACCGGATATCCCCCCGGCGCCCACGGCATGCTGCTCGCCTGCGCGGGCGGGGTGTCCCGGCGCTCGGTGCTGGCGAAGCCGGAGGCCCGCGGCGGCTCCTGCGGCCACCCGCCGGCCTGGTGGAAGAGCTGCAGCGCGACCCGAGCGACCTCCTCCAGCCCGGCATGCGCCTCGACCTCCACCGTGGCGCCCGGGGTCTCGATCTTGACCTTGGTCGCCTGCGGCGGCTGCGGCGTCACGGCGATCAGCGGCGGCGTGGCGGGGGCGTCGTCATCGCTCACCCCTTCATGGTCGCCGGAATCGGCCGCCCGGTACAGAGGTCAGTCGCCGGCCGGCTCGGTGACGAAGTCGATGAGGCGTTCCATGGCGTTGATCAGCGGCGTCTCGACGTCCTTGTAGCTGCTCACGCTCGCGAGGATGCGGCGCCACATCTCGTACGGCTCGGCGACGCCGACGGCACGGCAGACGCCCTCCTTCCAGTCCTGGCCGCGCGGGACCTCCGGCCAGGCGCGCAGGCCCACGCTCGCGGGTTTGACCGCCTGCCACACATCGATGTACGGGTGGCCGGTGACCAGGACGTCCGGATCGGTGACCGCCGCGACGATGCGGCTCTCCTTCGAGCCCGGGACGAGGTGGTCGACGAGGACGCCGACGCGGCGCCCGCGGTTCGGGCGGAAGTCACGGACGGCGCCGGCCAGGTCGTCGATGCCGTCGAGGGGTTCGACCACGACGCCCTCGATGCGCAGGTCGTCGCCCCAGATGCGTTCGACCAGGGCCGCGTCGTGGATGCCCTCGACCCAGATGCGGCTGGCCTTGGCGACCTGCGCCTTGACGCCGGCGACGGCGACCGAGCCGGAGGCTGTGCGCTGTTGTCCCGGGGCGGCGGCGGGTGCGGCCGGGCGGCGCAGCGTCACCAGCTGTCCGTCCAGGAGGAAGCCGGCCGGCTCGAGCGGGAAGTTGCGGCGCTTGCCGTGGCGGTCCTCGAGGACCACGGCGCCGTACTCGAAGCCGACCACCGCGCCGCAGAAGCCGGCGGCGGCATCCTCGACGACGAGGCCGGGCTCGGCGTCCACCTCCGGTATGACCTTGCGGCGCCGCCAGTTGCCCGAGAGCACGTCCTCCCCATACATGAGACGCACCGTAACTCCCGTACGCCCGGACACGCCGGTCCGACGCTCCGGCCGAGACAAGTTCGCGCGATGGCACGTACCCTTGCCTGCATGTCCCCCGCAGCAGATGCGGCGACGCTGACGGCGCGCCGGTCGACCCGGTTCGTCGCTTGGGTACGCGCCTGGCGCGCCGGTCTCGTGCCCTTCGACGAGCTGGCCGACGAGATCGCCGGAGACGAGGAACACCTCGTCGCCGATGCCCCGGGCACGTGGACCGACGTGTCCCTGGCCCAGGCCCTGCCGGCGCTGGCCAAGCTGCACCCGGACGACATCCGCCTGGTGCTGCCGGTGCCCGGCGACCCGCGCGGCCTGCCCGGCCCGGGCGAGCTGACCGGCGCCGCGATGCTGGCCGGCGAGGCGGTGATGACCCCGGACTACGGGGTGGTGCCCGAGGTGCGCACCCACACGTCCGGCTCCGGCGTGACGTTCGAGACGGTGTTGTGGCGCTTCCATCCCGTCGCCGACTACAAGCCGGTGTTCCAGATGGGCTCCGCGGAGGCCGAGTCCGAGCTGACCCGGGTGCTGGCCGAGGCGACGACCCAGCTGGCCCGCCTCGACATCGCCCAGTGGCGCCCGGAGCTGGCCGGTGCCCTGCAGGCCCTGCGCCGCCCGGAGAGCACGGCGACCCTGCCGCCGGGCTTCGACCCGCGCTCGCGGCGGCTGTTCGCCCGCGCCAGCATCCTCGACCAGGTGCTCGCCCTCGCCGAGCACAACGCCCCCGGCGGCGCGGTCAACAACTACGAGGCCCAGCAGCGCGATGCCGCCCTGCGCCCGCTGATGGGCGCCTGCCGCCAGGCCCTCGTCGCCGCCTGCAATTCCCCGCTGCATGCCTGACCGTTACGCGCACTGCACGTTCTGCGGCGCGCGCTTCACCCCCGGGCAGTCCTGGCCCCGCCGCTGCGCCGCGTGCGGGGAGACCAGCTATCTCAACCCGAAACCGGTCGCGGTCGCCCTGCAGCCGGTCGGCTCGGGCCTGCTCGTGATCCGCCGCGCGGTCCCGCCGGCCGCGGACCGGCTGGCCCTGCCGGGCGGCTTCATGGAGACCGGCGAGACGTGGGAGGAGTCGATCGCCCGGGAGCTGGCCGAGGAGACCGGCGTACGCGCGGATCCCGCCGCCGTCCGCCTCTTCGACGCGGTCAGCGCCCCGGACGGCACGCTGCTGATCTTCGGCCTGCTGCCGGCCCTGGCCTCCCCCGCCGACCTGCCGGAGCACACCGACGACGAGACCCGGGGGCGCGAGGTGCTGGAGCGCCCGGAGCCGCTCGGCTTCGAGCTGCACACCCGCGCCGCGAACCGCTGGTTCGAGCAGGTCGCCGCGGGCTTCTAAGGGCGCAGCGTGCGTGCCAGCGCTTCCCGGAACGCCTTGTCGTGCCGGGCCACCTCGGCGATGCGCTGCTCGAGCGCTTCCGTCGCCACCGGGTCGGCGGGGTCCGCGCGCAGCACCGTGAGCGCGGCCCAGATGCGCGCGTCGGACCGGCCCAGCCCGGCGAGCAGGTCGACGACGCGCCGGTCGGCCGCGGGTTCGGAGGTGCCGTAAAGGGCCCGGCGGAAGAAGGCCGACGCCGCACCCGTGGCCACCGTGGCGGGATCACGTTCCATGCCCGTCACTGGCGGACAGGAAGGCGTCGATGAGGCTGATCAGGCGCACCGGGGTCTCGTACATGGCGTAGTGGCCCGCCTCCCCCAGCACCTCGAGCCGCCCCTGGGGATAAAGAGGCAGCCACGTCGCCGCGATCACCTGAGCGCTGATCGCCGGGTCGTGCACGCCGACGATGGCGAGGGCGGGCACCGGGTTGCCGGCCAAGCGGGCGGCGAAGTCGGTGCGGGCCCAGGCCCGCAGGTACGCCCCGAACGCCCCGCTGTCCGACGTGGCGAGATTTTCCCGCACCAGAGCGTCCACCCACCGTGGCGCGAGACGGCCGCCGGTGACCAGGTCCACGATGGTGCGCCGGTGCTCGACGCTGTCCGCGGCCCCGGAGAAAAGCGCCCAGCCCTGCTCGTCGAAGGGCACGCCGCTCGCCGGGACCGGGCTGATCCCGATCAGGTGCGTGACCCGGCCGGGCGCGTCCGCGAGCAGGTGCTGCGCCGCGCTGCCGCCCATCGAGTGCCCGACGACGGCGAACCGGTCCCAGCCCAGCTCGTCCGCGACCGCGAGCGCGTCGGCGGCGATCTCGGCGATGGTGTGCGCACCGGCCACGCCCTTGCGATAGCCGTACCCTCGATAGTCCGGGAAGGCCCATGTCTGCCGCTCGCGGTCCACCAGCTCCGGCAGAAAGCCCCACCCACGCGCCGAGCCGAACCATCCGTGTAACGCCAGAACGCGCACAGGTCCACTACCCACAGTCGTCGTCATGGGTCCGATTATGGGTTCTCTAAGGTGACACCCATGACGTTGACCTTGATGGCAGTGCACGCGCACCCGGACGACGAGGTGACCAGCACCGGCGGCGCGCTCGCACGGTACGCGGCCGAGGGCCTCACCACCATCGTGGTGACCTGCACCGACGGCCGCTGCGGCGACGGCCCGGGCGGGGTCAAGCCCGGCGAGCCCGGCCACGACCCCGACGCCGTGGTGGCCACCCGCCGCCGCGAGCTGGAGGCCAGCTGCGCGGTGCTGGGGGTCACCCATCTGGAGACGCTCGGCTACCACGACTCCGGCATGATGGGATGGCCGGCGAACGAGGCGCCGGGCGCCTTCTGGACCACGCCGGTGCCTGAGGCCGCCGAGCGCCTGGCCGAGCTGATCCGCCGGCACCGCCCGGACGTCGTCGTCACCTACGACGAGAACGGCGGCTACGGCCACCCCGACCACATCCAGGCCCACCGCGTGACAATGGCCGCGGTCGCCCTGGCCGGCACGCCGGCCAAGGTCTACTGGAGCGCGGTCCCTGAGTCCTGGATCCGCGACTTCGGCGACCGGATGCGCGAGCTGGGCATCACCTGGGACGAGCCCGAGGAGGTCCCCGACTCGGCGCCCGCCGGCGTCCCCGACGACCAGATCACCACCCGCCTGGACATCAGCGCCTCCACCGGCCGGCAGTACGACGCCCTCGCCGAGCACGCCAGCCAGGGCGACAGCGCGTTCTTCCTCAACCTGGGCAAGGAGGGCTTCGCCAAGCTCATGGGCACGGAAACCTACGTACGCGTCCACGACTCGACCGGCGCCCCGCTCCCGGAGGACGACCTCTTCGCGGGCCTCCGCACCCCATGACACGCTGTGCGTCGCCCGCGCCTGCGCCCCTCTCACCGCCGGCGTCGCCGTGCCCGCCCGGGCGCTGCGACTCTCCCTGGCTGCCGGGTGTCGCCGCCGGTGGTCCGGTGGTCCGGTAGTCCGGCCGCCGCCGCCGACCGACCCGCGCGCCGCCGCCGTCGCGGTGCGCGAGCCCGGGGGACCGCGCCTGCTGTGCAACAGTGGTGACGTGCCGAAGAGGGTCGACCATGAGGTGCGCCGCAAGCAGATCGCCGAGGCCGTCTGGCGCATCGCGGCGACCCGGGGCCTGCAGGCGGCAACCCTGCGCGAGGTCGCCGCGGAGGCCGGCGTGTCCGTGCGGCTCGTCCAGTACTACTTCGAGACCAAGGACCGCCTCCTCCTCGCCGCCCTGCACTACGTGACCCGCGCGATGGCCGACCGCATGGGCGAACGCCTCCGCGCCCTGGGCCGCCCGCCGGGCCCCCGCGACGTCATGCGCATCTGCCTGGTCGAGGCCCTGCCCACCGACGACGAAAGCCTGATGATGGCCCGCGTCCACGGCGCCTTCTACTCCGCCGCCCTCACCGACCCCGCCCTGGCCGCCGCGGCCGCCGCCGGCCCCGACCCCCTCCCCCAGGACTCGATGGAAAAGGTCCTCACCGCCCAGATCCGCCGCGCCCAGGAGGAAGGCGAAATCCCCGCCACGGCCGACGCCACCCAGGAGGCGCGCGGCCTCGGCGCCCTGGCTGCCGGCCTGTCTTCCATGGTCCTCGTCGGCGCCCGCACGCCCGGCGAGGCCGTCGAAGTCGTCACCTACCGCCTCGACCGCCTCTTCACCGCTCCGCCCCCCGCCACCTGACATCCGGCCCGGAGCCACCGCGCCGCCCCGGCTATCTGAGCAGTGTTGATGAACGACCGGTGTGGCATCCGGTGACGGAGGCCGACCGTACCTGGTTGACGCGTCAGGATCTGCCTTTAGCCGGCCGGCCGTTGTCTGATCTGGTCCACGACATCCGCACCCACGTCCTGCCGTACCCGATGGGCAACGGTCACCCCCGGTTCTTCGGGTGGGTGAACTCCGCGCCGTCGACGGCTGGTGTGCTGGTAGCACCGATCGCCGCCGCGCTGAATCCGAGCTGTGCCGGCGGCGACCACGCCAGCGTGCTGCTGGAGCACACCGTGCTGAGGTGGCTCGCCGACCCGGCCGATTCCCGCACCGGCCGGGCGGAGGGCTGCTGACCAGCGGCGCTTCGACGGCGAGCGTGGTCGCGCCAGCTGCTGCCCGCCAGCGCGCCGGGACCAGGATGGCGTCGACGTCCGTACGGAAGGGCTCTACGGTGCCCGCCGATGGTCGTGTATGTGTCCGCGGCCCAACACTCGACCTACGCCCACGGTGGTCGTCTCTCGTGAGCTCGTGTGTATGAAGTGACGGCCTCGGGGGGCATGGTCGTCGATGCGTACAGCGCCTATGAGGAGAATGAGCATCCCTTCGGTGCCGCCCTCGCAGACCCGGTTGCCAGACGGTGAGGTAGCCGCACCGGCGATGGGCGGGTGGCTCGGTGGTCCGGCGCCGGTGCCGTCGGAAAGCATTGCCTTCGACGATGGTGCCGCGACGGGAGGCCATCAGCTGAATCGCCGCTGAGGGCGCGGCCAACCAGCAATGCGGCGATGGCAGCTTCTCGCAGAGAATCTGCGCTCTCCGCCACCGTCACCCAGCGGTCCGACCCTCTTGGTGTCCCGGGCGGTGAGATCTGCTGCCTCAGATGCCAAGGAATTCGTTCGGCTCACCCAGTAGATCGACGACCGATTCCTCCGGACGGCGAGGCGGTGTCTCGCCCAGCAGCTCAGCCAGTGCTCGGCGATCGTCGGGCGGTGGTTCGAGTTCGACGAAGCTCGATAAGAAGCGACGCCGATTCTGCACAGCCGCAGGCTCGACGCCCAAGGCTTGCCACATTTCTGGCGGGAGGCTCATATGGTGCCCCGAAAGTTCAACAAAGGACCGGGATCCACGAAGTCGACGTTGCCGAAGGCAGCGGTAAGTCGAGGAACCCCGCGGCCGTCGGGCTCGTACTGCTCAGCCAAATAGCTTCGCGGTAGTACGGTCAGTCCGCGAGTACGCCGACTTCCTCGCGGGCGGTGCTCTCGGCCGTGCCCTTGAGTCCTTCGCCGATGGCACCGCACCCGGCAAGGCGCTGGTGGCCAGAACCGACGAATTTCTCGCGATGAATGCTAGTCAGGATGCCGAGAGCTTCTAGCGTACCGGATTGCCGCGCAGCCGTCTCCCGACTCGGCCACGGCCACGGCCACCGAGCCGTAATTGCTCTCTTCCTGGTGGTTCGCGCCAGCTGCCTAACGACCGAGCGATCTAAGCGCTCCTGCTTACGCGCAAATCTAAGAGCGGTTCCACGAGGATCTCCGGGAACCACGTCCACCGCCGCAGCTTTGGCGGGAAGGTCCTCGTGGCGGGGACAAGGCGGAGCTCTACAACGAGGGGTCGGCCGTTCCTGCCGACCCTCGTTGCGTAGCGGTCCGCGAGATGTCTACGGTGAGAGATAGAATTTGCTAGAGTTCATCCGTTGATCTGGGCAAAATTCGGCTGTCAATATGTTGCGTTCCGGCCAGTCGCTGAGGGACTCGTGGAGTGTGCGCAACGCATGATTGACGTTGTCGCAGTCGTCGGCGAGCAGGTAGAAACGATGTTCGATGAGAGAGGTGACGGTGGTGCTGAGATCATAAAGGTCGGGGCGGCTGACTTCAGCGTGATAACGTAGGCGTTGCACGAGGTGATCGATAAGTTTGCGATCCACCTCCTTCGGGCGCCTTGGGAGCACGTGCACGGTGCCGTCGGTGCTGTAGATGACGGTGATCGCGCGAGGGAGGTGCCCGCTCGCCTGCGTCGTTCCCAGATAACGCACCGGATTGTTGTAGCGACTTCCCCGGCTCGCGTCCCCTGTGCCGGCGGCTATCCCATCCAGGATCACGCCGATCGCGTGACACCTCCCCGTCATATCGACCAGGATCGCGCCGTCCATCGCCGTAAGTTGCTCGGTCAGCTCGCTGTCCAGAACGGCGGGCTCGGTCCTCCATGCCTGAGGCATCAGCCGTTGAGCTTCCTGCTCCGCGTCTGCAGCGATCACTAGCATTGCCCCGTGGTGATTATTCGCGGCCGCCCGCGCCAGCCGCTGCAGTTCGGCGGTGTCGGCTTCGGGCATCAGCCAGTCGATCACCTCCGGCAGGTCCGTATCAATCGGAGAAGCTGCTAGGGATCCCTGCTCGGCCCAGCCGTCCTTGACTCTCAACAGCATCCGATCACCCTGCCAGAGTTGCCAGGTTCCGCGCCCTGTGAATTTGATGGTCGTGTGCTCGGCGCTGGCGGCTTTCGACTCCTCTGAGCGAAGGCCGCCCAGACCGTAAATCTTCTGCTGGTGCATCAGTAGTCCGATGGAGGGTGAGGTAGCCTCCATCAACTTCCGGACGGCGGGCAGATCAGTCACCGGCACCGGTGGGTCGATCTTGATCCTGGGTGCGACGAAGGGATCCTCCGGATCTGCGATGATGATCGATCCCTGGCCTTCCCTTCCCTCGTACGGAAGAGCGGAAATGCGACTCAGGAGGATGTCGCCATCGCGTTCGTACTTGGCTCCGGTTGGGTCCAAGACCGCGGCGACGAACCGCGCTGACGCCGTTCGGAGCATCTCGAATTTTCGGACCGAGAGGGCGGAGGCGGAAAAGCCTCGATAATCAGCTGCCAGGTACAGAGCGGACTGCTCGAGCACGTGCGCGATAACGCAATGGGCGAGCGCTACTCCACGCCTTGCGCCGTCGGAGCCGAACCGGTAATGCGTAGGTGCATTATTCAGCTCATCGACCGAAA
>NZ_JAUQWH010000224.1 GCF_030757795.1 Actinoplanes oryzae | reverse complement strand
CCCGGCGCCTCGGCGAGCAGCTCGGCCCGCGACCAGGCGCGCCCCGGGTGGCGGATGAGGAACGCGAGCAGGTCGAACTCCCGGACGGTCAGCGCCAGCGGCCGGCCGTCGAGCGAGGCGATGCGCCGCCCGGTGTCCGCCACGAGACCGCCGTCGGCGAGGACGGCCGATTCGCCGGCCGGCGTGCTGCGGCGCAGCACCGAGCGGATGCGCAGCACCAGCTCCCGGGGCGAGAACGGCTTGGTGACGTAGTCGTCCGCGCCCACCTCGAGGCCGAGCACCCGGTCGGCCTCCTCGCCGAGCGCGGTGAGCATCACCACGGGCAGGTCGGGGTCGCGGCGGCGCAACCGGCGGCACACCTCCAGCCCGTCGATGCCGGGCATCATGAGGTCGAGCACGACCAGGTCGGGCCGGTCGGCGGCGGCCGCGCTCAGGGCGGCGGCACCGTCGGCGGCGAGCCGGACCCGGCAGCCGGCCTGCTCCAGATAGCGGCGCACGACGTCGCTGACGGTCGGGTCGTCGTCGACGACGAGAACGTGGGGCACCCCGCCGAGGCTAGCGCCCGCCCGCGCGCGGGAACCTTGTGGAATTCTTACCGATTCACCACGTGGTCAGGAGCAGGTGGTTCACCAGCAGGGCCGTGGCCGCCTGGGCCGGCAGCCACCAGCGGGTGCGGGCGGGCGGCGGGATCAGGGCGGCGCCGGCCAGCAGCCACGGGACGAAGGGCTGCCAGATGCGCTCGACCTCGGCCTTGCTGTAGCCGGACAGGCTCGCGGCCACCATGAGCAGCAGCGCCGCGACCGGCAGCACGACCGGCGGCCCGAGGCGGCGGACCAGGGCGGCGCGGCTTGCTCCTGCCGCGCGGCTTGCCCCTGCCGCGCGGCTTGCCCCTGCCGCGCGGCTTGCCCCTGCCGCGCGGCGCAGGATGACGGCTGCGGCCGGGCCCGCGCTCACGGCCAGGATCGCCAGGTCGGCCCACACCCAATAGGCGTACGGGCGGACCGCCGCGATGCCCTGGTAATAGCGCACGGTCACCAGGTGCATGCCGTCGAGCCACCAGAAGCCGGCGAGCGCGAAGACGACCACCGGCGCCGCCGCCCCGGCGATCGCGGCGCCCAGGGCCCGGGCACTCCGGCGGCGGGCGAGCAGGATGACGGCCGCGACGAGGACGATCAGGAGCGTGAAGCCGTACGAGAGGAAGAGGCTGAAGCCCAGCAGCAAGCCGGCGGCGAGCCCGGCGAGCGCGCTGCGCCGGACCAGTGCGGTCGCGAGCAGGGCGAGCCCGGCGGCGACGACCCCGGTGAACAGCCCGTCGGCGGAGACCCCGAGCCACACCGCGCCCGGGGTGAGCACCAGGAACGGCACCGCGGCCCGGGCGGCGTCCTCGTCACCGAGCGTACGCAGGGTCACCGGGACGGCCACCGCGGCGAGCCCGGCGACGGCGACGCACCCCAGCGCCGCCCAGGTGCCGCCGCCGAGGCCGATTCGGTCGAGTCCGAGAAAGATCAGGAAGGCGCCCGGCGGGTGGCCGGCCACGTGCGTGGTCCACGAGTCCGGCTGCCCGTCGACGATGCGGCCGGCGAAGCCGCGCAGCACCCCGGCCACGGCGCCGGCGCCGGGCACCTCGCTCAGGTACTCGTGATCGGTGGTCAGGCGGCCGGTCACGCCGCGGCGCCAGCCGTCCACGAGGGCCAGGGCGAGGATCCAGGACACCGATCCCGCGTACGCCGCCCCGAGCAGCCGCCGCCACGGCAGGGTCCGGCTCAGCGCGGGGCCGTACCGGATGATCAGGATCGCCAGGCCGACGGCGACCGGCGTGCCGGGGCCCACGTGCGGCCGCCACAGCGCGGTGATCGGCGCGGCGCTGGCGTGCACGGGCCGGCCGGCCAGATAGAGCACCGCCCCGACGCCCGCGGCCAGCGCGAACAGCCCGACCGCTCCCCCGGCGGCCACCAGGTCGCCCCGCGGGCCCCCACGCGAGCGAAGGCCGCTCATCCGCGGAGCGCCACGCGGACGAAGGCCGCTCATCCGCGGAGGGGCGCGTGGGCGAAGGCGGCGAAGCCCTCGGCCGGCGGGATCGTGGCGGTGAAGCCCAGCTCGGCGGCGGCGCGGGCCGGTGACGCGACCACATGCCGCACGTCGCCGGCGCGGAACTGCCCGGTGACGATCGGGGCGGGGCCGGCCAGCGCGGTGGTCAGGGCCGTCGCCAGCTCCCCCACCGTCGCGGGACGGCCCGAGGCGACGTTGTACGCCCGCAGACGACCATCCTCCGCGCCGGCCGACTCCAGCGCCGCCACGTTCGCCCGGGCCACGTCGGACACGTGCACGAAGTCGCGGCGCTGGCCACCGTCCTCGTACACCCGGGCGGGCCGGCCGGCGGCGAGGGCCGAGCGGAAGATCGCCGCCACGCCACTGTAGGGGGTGTCGCGCGGCATGCCGGGCCCGTACACGTTGTGGTAGCGCAGCGCGACCACCGACCCGCCGGTGCCCGCCGCCCACGCCGCGCTCAGGTGTTCCTGGGCGACCTTGGTCGCGGCGTAGACGCTGCGCGGCTCCAGCGGGGCATCCTCGCCCACCAGCACGGGATCCAGCGGCGCCGCACACCGGATGCACCGCGGATCGAACCGGCCCCGGCTCAGGTCGGCAGCGTCCCGCGGCGCCGGCCGCACCGGACCGTGGGCGGGACACACGTAGGCGCCCTCGCCGTAGACCACCATCGAGCTGGCCAGCACCATCCGGCGCACGCCGGTGCGGGCCATGGCCGCGAGCAGGACTGCGGTGCCGAGGTCGTTGGCGCCCACATAGGCGGGAAGGTCGGCGAGGTCCACACCCATGCCGACCATCGCGGCCTGGTGCACGACGGCGTCGATCCCATGCAGTGCCGCACCGATCGCCTCCTCGTCGCGCAGATCCGCCCGCAGGACGGGGACGCCGTGGACGCCGGCGGGCAGCGGCCGGCTGTGCGCGGCGGGATGCCCGGAGTCGAGGACCCGGACGTCGTGGCCCGCGGCGAGCAGGGCGGCGGTGACGTGGGACCCGATGAAACCGGCGCCGCCGGTGACGAGGACATGGCTCATCCGGGCGACGGTAGGGCGCTGCCCCGCCGCCCGGGAGCCCCCGGCGCGATCCGTCAGCGGTTCGTAAGAAACCGTTGCGGCGTAAGGGATCCGTAAGGCCGGGAATCGGTTCCGGCAGCCGCGGCACGGATACCTTCGCCGCCATGGTGGACGTCATTCTTCCCTGTCTCAACGAGGCGCCGGCGCTGCCGGGCCTGCTCGCGCGGATGCCGGCCGGTTACGCGGTCACGGTCGTGGACAACGGTTCCACGGACGGCACCGCGGACGTGGCGCGCGGGCTCGGCGCCCGGGTCGTCGCCGAGCCGACGCCCGGCTACGGCGCGGCGGTGCACACCGGCGTCCTCGCCGTGGATCCGGCCGACGGGGTGGTGTGCGTGCTGGACGCCGACGGCTCCTGCGACCCCGCCGAGCTGCCCCGCGTGGTGGCGCCGGTGCTGGCCGGGACGGCACGGCTCGTCGTGGGCCGCCGGCGGCCGGTCGGCTCCGGCGCCTGGCCCGCGCACGCCCGGCTCGCCAACGCCTTCCTGGCCCGGCGGGTGCGCCGCGCCACCGGGCTCGAGGTGCACGACATCGGCCCGGTCCGCGCCGCCCGCCGCGCCGATCTGCTCGCCCTGGGCCTGCGCGACCGCCGGTTCGGCTATCCCCTCGAACTGCTGATCGCGGCGGGCCGGGCGGGCTGGCCGGTCCGGGAGGTCGACATCGCCTACCGGCCGCGGGCCGCGGGCACCCGGTCGAAGGTCACGGGAACGGTCCGCGGCACGGTTCGCGCCGTCCGCGACATGAGCGCGGTGCTGGCCCGATGACCCCGCAGGTGCTCGTCCTGGCCAAGACGCCGGTGCCGGGACGGGTGAAGACCCGCCTGTGCCCGCCGTACACACCGGAGCAGGCCGCCGCGATAGCCGCGGCGGCTCTCGCCGACACCGTCGACGCCGTCGGGACGGGCATCCTCGTCATCGAGGGCGACCATCCGGCACCGCGCGGCTGGACCCGCACGGTCCAGCGCGGCGACTCCCTGGGCGAGCGGATCGCCCACGCCTTCCTGGACACGGCCCGCCCGGGTACGGCCACCCTGCTGATCGGCATGGACACGCCGCAGGTCACCCCGGCGCTGGTGCGGGCGGCCCTCGACCGGCTCGCCTCCGGCCCGCACGACGCGGTGCTCGGGCCGGCCGAGGACGGGGGCTGGTGGGCGCTCGGGCTGCGCGACGCCGCCCACGCCGCCGTGCTGCGCGACGTGCCGATGTCGACGGCGACCACCGGGGCGGACACCCGCGCCGCGCTCGCGAGCCGGGGCCTCCGCGTGGGTGACCTGCCGGCGTTGCGGGACGTGGACACGGCCGCCGACGCGTACGCCGTGGCTGGTCTGTGCCCGCCGGGCAGCCGGTTCCGCGAAGCCTTGCGGGTGGCGGCATGAGCGTTCTGGCCGCATCGCCGCCCGCAGTGGCGGTTTTCGACGACCTGTTGCTGCGGGCGGAGGCCGGGGAGCCGGCGCTGCTGACGGTGCGGAGCGCGTCCGGCGGCACGCTGACCCTGGACGCGGCCGCGTGGGTGCGGCCGGCGCTGCCCGGCGATCAGGGGCTGCTGGACCGGTGCGACGGGCCGACGCTCGACGTGGGGTGCGGGCCCGGCCGGCTCACCCGGGCGCTGGCCGGACCCGGGCGGCCCGCGCTGGGGGTGGATGTGAGCGCGGTGGCCGTACGGCTGGCTCGCGAGCGCGGCGCGAGTGCCCTGCGCCGCGACGTCTTCTCCGCGCTGCCCGGGCACGGCCGGTGGCGGCATCTGCTGCTGGCCGACGGCAACATCGGCATCGGCGGGGATCCGGGCCGGTTGCTGCGCCGCTGCCGGGACCTGCTCACCGCCTCCGGACGGGTGCACGCCGAGGTCGCCCCGCCCGGCACGCCCGGCTGGTCCGGCCCGGTGCGGATCAGCGCCTCCGGCGACGCGCCGAGCGAGCCCTTCGACTGGGCCGTGGTCGCCGCGGACGAGCTCGCGCCCCTCGCGGCGGCCCACGCCCTGCGCGTCCTGATGACCTGGGAGGAGGCCGGACGATGGTTCGCCACGCTGGAACGCGACTGAAACCGGTTCCCGAGGACTTCACGTCACCGCTGCGGTCCACCCGGCTGACCAGTCTGCTGGGGCTCGCGCTGGGCGCCGCGTTCGCGGTGTGCTTCGTGACCGGGCTGATCAGTCACCTCGTGCAGCACCCGCCGGGCTGGTTCTGGTGGCCGTCCCGGCCGGCCGGGCTGTACCGGGTGACGCAGGGGCTGCACGTGGCGACCGGGCTGGCGTGCGTACCCCTGCTGGGCGCGAAGCTCTGGTCGGTCTATCCGCGCTTGTTCCAGCGGCCGGCGCTGCGCTCGGCCGCCCACGCCCTGGAACGTGCCGGCATCGCGCTGCTTGTTTCAGCAACGCTGTTCCAGGTGGTCAGCGGGGTGTTCAACGTGGCTCGCTGGTACGCGCCGATGCCGTTCTTCTTCACCACCGCCCACTATCAGGTCGCGTGGATCGTGGCGGGCGCCATGTTGGTCCACATCGGAGTGCAGCTGCCGGTCGTCCGCGAAGCCCTGGCCCGCCCGCACGCCCCCGCGCGCCGCGGCTTCCTGACCGGGCTGGCCGCTACCGCCGGGCTCGTCACGGTCGCCACCGCCGGGCAGACCTTCGCGCCGCTGCTCCCGCTGTCCGTGCTGGCGCCCCGCCGCCCCGGCAGCGGCCCGCAGCGCCTGCCGGTCAACCGCACGGCGGCCGCCGCCGGGGTGGCGGTCACCACGGCGTACCGGCTGGTGCTCACCGGTCCGGCGGGCACCACCCGGCTCAGCCTGGCCGACCTCGAGGCACTGCCGCAGCACACCGCCACCCTGCCGATCGCCTGCGTGGAGGGCTGGAGCGCCACCGGCACCTGGACCGGCGTGCGGCTGCGCGACCTCGTCGCCCTCGCCGGGGCCGATCCCGCCCGGACCGAGGCGATCGTGGAGTCGCTGCAGGCCGGCGGCCGCTACCGCGTCAGCACCGTGGCACCGCCACACGTCCGCGATCCGGACACGCTGATCGCCCTCCGGCTCAACGGCGAACCGTTGCACCCGGACCACGGCTACCCGGCCCGGCTCATCGCCCCCAACCGCCCCGGCGTCCTGCAGACCAAGTGGGTCGGCGCCATCCGGATGCGGGACGTCCGATGAGGGCGGTCCGCCGCGGGCTGATCGTCGCGGGCACGCTCGTCCTCGGGTACGGCCTCGCCGGCGCGGTGGCGACCCCCGGCGTCCTGATCTTCCTGGCCGCCGTGCTGATCGCCCACGACGCCGTGCTGCTCCCCCTCATGATCGGCGCGGGCGCCCTGATCCTGCGACGATGCCCGCCCCGCCTGAAGCCCGCCGTCGCCGGCGCACTGACGGCCGCCGCATCGATCACCGTCGTCGGCGTCCCGCTGCTCCTGGGCCCCGGCGACGGTCACTACGGCCGCGGTCTGCTGATCACGTACGCCGTCATCGCCGCCGCCGCCACGCTGACCGCCCTGGCCCGACGGCGTCCGGCGCCCCACCCGCCCACTCGCCCTCCGCGGCGCAAGCACCCCTGATCCGTGCGGGTCGCCCCCGGCAGCGGCAGCGGGCGTCCGGCCGCAGCGCCCACGCGAGGGCTGCTTGGCAGAATCGTCGCGTGACCAACCCTGGTGGCCGGCTCGATGTCATCGAACACGTAGCGCGGCGCATTCCCGACGACCTGGCGGGCGTATGTCCGCGTGTCGCTGTCGACGGCGTGGACGGCGCGGGGAAGACCATCTTCGCCGACGACCTCGCCGCCGCCGTGCGCGCGCTGGGCCGGCCCGTCGTACGCGTGTCCCTGGACGACTTCCACAACGTCCGGCAAGTCCGCTACCGTCGGGGCCGCGAATCGCCGGACGGGTTCTGGGAGGACTCCTACGACTACGCACGCTTTCGGCGTGACGTGCTCGACCCGTTCGGCGCCGGCGGCTCCAGGCGCTACCGGCCGGCCGCCCATGACGTCCGGACGGATGCCGAGCTGCGGGTGCGGCAGGAGTCCGCGCCGCCCGGGACCGTTCTCGTCGTCGACGGGCTCTTCCTGCATCGCGACGAGCTCGTCGAGGCCTGGGACCTCTCGGTCTTCCTGGACGTCCCCTTCACCGTGACGGCCCGGCGCATGGCCGAACGTGACGGCACCGATCCTGACCCCGATCATCCGAGCATGCGACGCTATGTCGAGGGCCAGCGAATCTACTTCCGCTCGTGCACACCGCACCGGCGGGCAACCATCCTGATCGACAACCGGGACCACCGCGCGCCTCGCATCATCCGGGGGTGACGCTCGGAGCCGGGCACCCGCTCATCCCGCGAGCATCGGCCCGATCTCGGAGGTGAGGCCCGGCGAGCATGGGACTTGTCGCGGAGGTGAGGCCCAGCGAGCATCGGACCGGTCGCGGAGGTCAGGCCCGGCACGCAGGCAGCGGTCAGCAGCGCACGCGCGGGGTGAGGCCGGCGGGATCCGGGACGCGGTCGCGGTAGGACGTGGTGAGGAAGTCGAGCAGGCGGCGGGCGTCGGCGTCGGTGGAGGCGATGCCGAAGGACACGCGGACGGCGCCGCCGCTCGGCACGCCGACCTGCTGCAGGTAGGCGTCGACCGTGCGGACCCGCGGGTGGGGTGCCTTGCGCAGGAGCCGGCGGCTCAGACCGTAGCTGGCCTCGCCCGCGCCGGGGTTGCAGAAGCAGCCGGTGCGCAGGGCCAGCCCTGCGGCGGCGGCCTCGGCGGCGACCAGGCGCTCGTCCACGATGCGGCCGTCCGGGTCGAGCAGGTTGAAGGCCACCGTGCCGCCGCGGTCGCGCAGGCCGGCCGGGCCGTAGATCCGGGCCAGCGGGCGGCCGTTGGTGTGCCGCAGCGCGGTGAGCCGGTCGAGCAGCCAGGCGGTCAGCGCCCGTACCCGCCGGCGCACCGCGTCGCGGCCGGCGGAGGCGAGCCAGCTCAGGCCGAACTCCACGTCGGGGATGCCCAGGAAGTTGAGGGTGCCGTCCTCGAAGGCGGTCTCGTCGGGGGCCATCCAGTGCCACTCGCCGCCGGCGCTCACCGCGGCGACCGTGCCGCCCGCGAACCAGGGGCGCCGCAGCCGGGCCAGCGCCTCCCGGCGGGCCACCAGGCTGCCGACGCCGGTGGGGTAGCCGAGCACCTTGTACCAGCTGATCGGCACGAAGTCCGGCCGTACGCGGCGCAGGTCCAGCTCGTGCACGGGCAGGTAGGCCGCCACGTCGAGCAGCACGTCGTACCCGGCGTCGTGGGCCTGCTCCACCCACCGCAGCGGGTGCTGCACGCCGGTGAAGTTGCTCTGCGCCGGAAAGGCGAACAGGCCCCGCCGGTGCAGCGCCCGGCGCACCGCCTGTTCCGGGACGCGCAGCTCCGGGCCGTCGATCGCGACGACGCGCCGGCGAGCGCCGGCCCGCCGGGCGAACTCGCGCAGCCCGTTGACGGAGTTGTGATTGTCGCTGGTCAGCACCAGCTCCCGGCGCCGCCCGAACGGGTACGCCTCCCCGACCAGCCGGCACGCCGCCGACGCGTTGGCCGTGAAGACGACCGCGTACTCGTCCTCGTCGGCGTGCAGGAACCGCAGCACCGCCCGGCGGGCCGACTCCACCAGCTCGGTCGAGGCGGCCGACGCCGGGTTCTCCGAGTGCGGGTTCCCGTACGCCCGCCGCGCCAGCCGGTCCCGATGCGCCCGCACCTGGGCGTCGGCGTAGACCCCGGCGCCCGTGTAGTCCAGGTACACCTCACCGCGCGCGTCGAGATGGGCGTACTCGGCGGCCCGCAACTTGTCCAGCCGCTCGTTGGCGTATCCGGCGTACCCGTCCATGCGTGACACCCCCGGAGTCGGAGGCGCCACGCCGGTCCCCTGAGACGGGGTGCCGGAGACCCGACAGACCGGCGGTCAGGACTCCAGCTCGGTCGTGCTGACCTTGGTGGGTTCGAGGACGCGGTGCAGGAACTCGCGGGTGCGCTCCTCCCGTGGGCTGCCGAAGACCTCGGCCGGCGGGCCCTGCTCGACGATCACGCCGCCGTCCATGAAGACGACGCGCGAGGCGACCTCGCGGGCGAAGGCCATCTCGTGCGTCACCACGAGCATGGTCATGCCCTCGGCGGCCAGCCCGCGCATGACGGCGAGGACCTCGCCGACCAGCTCGGGGTCGAGCGCGCTGGTCGGCTCGTCGAAGAGCATCAGCCGCGGCTCCATCGCGAGCGCGCGGGCGATGGCGACGCGCTGCTGCTGGCCGCCGGAGAGCTGCGCGGGGTACGCGTCCGCCTTCGCCGCGAGGCCCACCCGGTCGAGGTTCTCCGCCGCGATCCGGGCCGCCTCGGCGCGGCTGCGCTTGAGGACCCGGCGCTGGGCGATGGTCACGTTCTCCCGCACGGTCAGGTGGCCGAAGAGGTTGAACTGCTGGAAGACCATGCCGATCCCCCGGCGTACGGCGTCGATGTCGCAGTCGGGATCGGTCACCTCCACGCCGGCCACCCGGATCGTCCCGGCGGTCGGCTCCTCGAGCAGGTTGACGCAGCGCAGCAGCGTGGACTTGCCGGACCCGGACGGGCCGATGACGCAGACGACCTCGCCGGGCTCGACGGCCAGGTCGATGCCGCGCAGCACCTCGAGCCTGCCGAAGCTCTTGTGCAGCCCGGCGATCTCGATCGTGGACATGCCGGTCACCTCTCCCTCGCGGCGCGGCGTTCGAGACCCCGGACCAGCTGCGACAACGGCAGCGTGAGGACCAGGTAGAGCAGGCCGGCGACCACGAGCGGGGTCGGGTTGACCCGGGTGTTGAGCGCGTCGCCGGCGAACTTGGTCAGCTCGATCGTGGACGAGGTCACGCCGAGGACGTACACCAGGGAAGTGTCCTTGGTCAGCAGGATGATCTCGTTGGTCAGCGGCGGGATGACGATCCGGAAGGCCTGGGGCAGGACGATGGAGACCATCGCGCGCGGGTGCGACATGCCGAGCGTACGGGCGGCTTCGAGCTGGCCCTTCGGCACCGCCTGGATGCCGGCGCGGATCGTCTCCGCCATGTACGCGGCGGCGGTGAGCCCGAGCCCGACCGTCACCGAGCCGTAGACGCCGCCCGGGATCTCCCTGTCCGGGAAGGCCAGCGGCACGCCGTAGCCGACCATGAAGAGCACGAGCAGCGCGGGCAGACCCCGGAAGAGCTCGATGTACGCCGTCGCGAACCACCTGTACGGCAGGATCGACGACAGCCGCATCAACGCCAGCACCAGCCCGAGCGTGAGCCCGAAGACGAACGCCAGCAGCGTGTAGAGGATCGTGTTCCGCAGGGCGACGGTGATCGCCTCGGGAAACATGCTCCGGGCGACGTCGGAGCGGAAGAACGCGTCGGCCAGGCGACCCCAGTCCGCGGCGGCGGCCACGGCCAGGATCACCAGTCCGAAGACGACGTAGCCGGCGACGCGGAGCACCCGCTGTCGCCGGCGGCGGCTCAGCTTCATCAACTGGCCGGCTTCTCGCCGATCCAGGTCTGGTAGATCGTGTCGTACGTGCCGTCGGCCCGCGCCGCGGCGATGGCGTCGTTGACGGCCTTGAGCAGCTCGGCGTTGCCCTTCTTGACCGCGAAGCCGTACTGCTCGCCGGTGTCGAAGCCGGCCGTGACGACCGCCTTGCCGGGGTTGGCCTTCACGTACTCGTTCCAGACCGGCAGGTCGCCGACGGCGGCCGCGATCTGGTTGGTGGCCAGCGCCTGCTGGGCCGCCGCGAGATCCTTGAAGGAGACCACCTCGAGGTCGAGGCCCTTCTCCTTGACCTGCGCCTTGATGTAGTCCTCGCCGGTCGTCGCGCCCTGGACGCCGATCCGCTTGCCCTTGAGCTCCTCCAGCGTCTTGACCTCCTTGCCGGCCAGCGTGGCGAGCGCCTGGGTGGCGTCGAAGTACGGCTCGGAGAAGTCGAGCACCTTCTTGCGCTCGTCGGTGATCGTCATGCCGGCCGCCGCCACGTCGCACTTGCCCGCGTTGAGGTCCGAACCGGACTTGATGCCCTCGAAGGGCGTGTCCACGATCTCCTGCGCGACGCCCAGCTTCTTGGCGACCAGGTCGACGAGCGCGACGTCGAAGCCGACGACCTTGCCGGTGTCGTCCTTGGACTGGAAGGGCGCGTACGGCAGGTGCGTGCACGTGGTCAGCGCCCCGGACTTCACCAGCTTCACACCGCTCTCGGTGGTCTCCCCGGTGTCCTTCTTGGCGCAGCCGGTCAGCAGCACCGCCGCGGCGAGCACCACGGCCGCTTGACGCAACCCGTTCATGGTCGTCCCCTCCCCGAATTCCCCATTACCAATAGGGATCATATCGATGACCTCGTGAGTCACCACGGTCCGGTGACGACGGCCGAGGACCGGACCCGAACCGTGGCGGCGACGATCCGGGAGCGCCGCCCGGAGAAGTCTCGCCATGATCTGGCCCTCGGGGGCCGCACGGTGGCCGCCGGCTCCGGCTGGACGCCCTCGGGGGCGCCGGCTCCGGCGCCCCCGAGGGTCTGCAGGGCCGACCGCCTACGCGGTGGTGGCGATGCCGCCGTCGACGGGGATCACGGCGCCGGTCAGGTAGGCGCCGGCCCGGCCGGCCAGGAACACGGCGACACCCGCCATGTCGTCGTCGCGGCCGATCCGGCGCAGCGGGGCGGACGCGGCGATCGCCTCGCCGAACTCGTCGAGGGTGGCCGCCATCATCGCCGACGGGAACGGTCCCGGCGCCACCGCGTTCACGGTGACGTGCTGCGGTCCCAGCTCCCGGGCGAGGTGCCGGGTGAGCTGATGCAGCGCGGCCTTGCTGCTGGAGTACGAGTAGTTGGGCCGGTGCGGGATGTGGATGGCGGCGATGCTGCCGATGTTGATGATCCGCGCGGGGTCGTCGGCGGTGCCCGCCTCGCGGAGTGCGGGCAGCAGCTCCTGGACCAGCCAGAACGGCGACTTCAGGTTGAGGTCGACGACCGTGTCCCAGGCCTCGTCCGGGAACGTCTCCAGCGGCGCGTCCCACAGGGCGCCCGCGTTGTTGACGAGGATGTCGAGCCGCTCGGAGCCGGCGGTGACGAGACCGGACAGTCGCCGGCATTCGTCGTGGCGGGACAGGTCGGCGGGGACGGCCCGCACCTCGCCGAACTCGGACAGGTGCTCCCGCGCCCGGGCGCACGCGTCGGCGTCGCGTGCGCTGACGACCACGCGCGCACCCGCCCGGAGCAGGCCACGCGCGATCATCATCCCGATGCCCCGGGTGCCCCCGGTGACGAGCGCGCGCTTGCCGCTCAGATCGAAGAGCTCCGCGTGCGGGGTGAAGGAATTGGCTACCACTTGGCGCCTCTCTCGGATGTCGACGGCGGTTCCGGCTCCACAAGAACCCGGGCCGGGCGCGACCGGGAGTCACTGCTTGTCCAGGTAACGGCGGTACCTCCCAGCACGCCGCCGCA
>NZ_JAUQWH010000223.1 GCF_030757795.1 Actinoplanes oryzae | reverse complement strand
CCGGCGGGTCGCGCGGCGTCCGGGCCGATGCGGACGTCGCCCCGGACGTCGCGGATCTGCACAACGTGCCCGCCGATGTGGGAGCCCTGCACCGACTGGCTGCCACCGGGAACGCCCGGCACCGGCTGGCTGCCACCGGGAGCGCCCGGCACCGGCTGGCTGCCACCGGGAGCGCCCGGCACCGGCTGGCTGCTGCCGGAGGCGGGCTGCCCCGGCTGGCTGTCGCCGGGGGTGGGCTGCGTCGGCGTGCCGGGGCCACGGGCCGAGAAGAGGGCGACCGCCAGGGCTGCCAGGCCGACGACGGCGCCGATCGTGCTGGCGAGCTTGTCGGCGTGGTCGAGGCCGAGCACGGCGAAAACGGTCACCAGGGCGCCCAGCAGAGCGACCGTGGTGGCGATCCAGGTGATCTTCCGACCTCTCACGGTTCCATGGAATCATCGCCCGTCGATGACTGCCAGCGCGGTACGCGAAGTTTGGTTTCTCACAGTGCTTGATTGGTCACGCCCCGCCTCGGGGGTGAGGCCGGGGACGGCAGGACAGCCCGGCGGCGGCGTGCGGGGAGCAACCATGCAGGTGAGTGGCTGCAAACATGGTCAGGTGGCGTTGTGCGTACTTTTCGCTTGATTTTGATCTTGGGAGACGGCGTCGCACCCTGACACGGTCGTCGCCGTCGCGGTATGGCATCGTAAATGTGTGGTGAGCACCGGAGACACAGCGTTGGCGTCGCTCGGAGTCGTGATCGACCCCGGGGTCGACGAGTCGGTCTCCGCGACGCTCGGTGTCGTGGAGGAAGCGCTGCGCAGCAATGTGACCAGCGCGGACCCCCTGGTGGCGGAGGCCGCCCGGCACCTCATGGATGCCGGCGGCAAGCGGTTCCGGCCGCTGATCGTGGCGCTCGGGGCGCAGTTCGGCGACCCGGAGCGCGCCGAGATCGTGCCGGCCGCGCTGGTGGTCGAGCTCACGCACCTCGCGACGCTTTATCACGACGACGTCATGGACGAGGCCGCCGTGCGCCGGGGCGCACCGAGCGCCAACTCGCGCTGGGGCAACTCTGTCGCGATCCTCGTCGGCGACTACCTGTTCGCGCGCGCCGCCGACATCGCCGCGGACCTGGGCACGGAGGCCGTGCGGCTGCAGGCGCGGACGTTCTCGCGGCTCGTGCACGGTCAGATCGCCGAGACGGTGGGGCCGCGCGACAGGGACCCGATCGAGCACTACCTCTACGTGATCGCGGAGAAGACGGCGTCCCTCATGGCGACGTCCGCGCGGTTCGGCGGCATGTTCTCCGGGGCGGCGCCGGACCACGTCGAGGCGCTCGCGCAGTACGGCGAGACGATCGGCATCGCGTTCCAGCTCTCCGACGACCTGCTCGACATCGCCTCCGAGTCGGTGCAGTCGGGCAAGACGCCGGGCACCGACCTGCGCGAGGGCGTGCCGACGCTGCCGGTGCTCTACGCGCTGGCGGGCGACGACACCGACGCCTCGGCTGTGCGGCTGCGCGAGCTGCTCGGCTCGGGCCCGCTGGTCGACGACGACCTGCACGCGGAGGCGCTCGGGCTGCTGCGCGAGTCGGCGGCCATGAAGCGGGCGCGGGAGACGGTCCGCAGCTATGCCGAGGAGGCGCGGGCGAGCCTCATGCGGCTGCCCGACGGGCCGGCGCGGCGGGCCATGGAGGCGCTGTGCGACTTCATCGCGGATCGGACCGGCTGAGCAGCCGGCTGCCCAGCAGCATGAAGACCGCCGCGCCGAGCATCGCCGCCGCGGCGACCATCCACATCGTCTGGTAACTCGTCCGCTCGGCGACGGCGCCGAGGCTCAGCGGGCCCAGGCAGCCGCCCGCGTAGACGCCTGTCTGCGTGATCGACGTCGCTGCGGCGGGTGCCTGGGGGTGCAGCCGGACGACCGCGAAGTTCATCAGGCCCGGCCAGGACCAGCCGAGGCCGAAGCCCAGCACCACGCCGGCCATCAGGGCCACCATGCCGGGGGCGGCCAGGAACGCCAGGCCGCCGGCGCCCGCGGTGAGCAGGCCGGCGATCACGCCGATCTGCCGCGTGGGGAAGAGGTCGGCCTGCCAGCCGCCGCCGATCCGGGCGGCCACGCCCACGGCGCTGCCGATGGTGAGCGCGAGGCCCGCGGGCCCCGGCTCGATGCCGCGCGCGACCGCCGAGTCGACCAGGAACGTGCCCAGGGCGTTCGCCGACCCCGCCGCCAGCGTGGCACCCAGGCCGATGACCACGAGCGCGGTCGTCGCCCGCTCCCCGCGCTCCGCTGTGGATCTGCGCCGCTCGTCCCGCTCCACGGGCACCAGCCCGATCGCCGCGGCCGCCAGGGCGGCGCCCAGCACGAACGCCCAGCGCCAGCCGACCGTCAGCGCGACCACGGGCACGGCCGCGCCCGCCAGGAGCGTGCTCACCGGGATGGCGGCCTGCTTGAGGCCGAAGGACAACCCCTGGCGCCGCGGCGGGACGTGCCGGGACAGGCTGGTGTTGCTCGCCAGCTGGCCCATCGCGTTCGCGGCCGCGCCGAGGACCAGGATCGCGATCAAACTCCACAGTGCACGGGCGCCGGCCGCGATGCCGAGCAGGCACGCGGAGGCCAGGCCGATCGCCGCCCGGGCGACGGCGGTGGAGCCGTAGCGCTCGACGAGCGCGCCGGCCGGCACGGAGGCCAGGGCGCTCGCTCCGAAGTAGGCGGAGACGGCCAGCCCGAGCCCGGCGGGCGAAAATTTCAGCTCGTTCCCGATCTGTACCGCCAGCCCACCGACAAGAAAGACAGGGACCGAACAGGCCGTGGTCGTGGTAAGGGCACTCAGGGCGGCGCGCGCCGGTCGAATGGCGTTTGTGCTGGTGAGCGCGATTTCCGGGGGCGTGGACATCATCCTGAGCCTATTCCGGCGGCTTGCGTTTTCTGGACACTGAGTGGCAACAACCACACGTGCCGTACAGATTGGTCATGGTCGACACGCTCTAGCCATTCCCCCGGGGGAAGATTATTCAT
Source organism: Actinoplanes oryzae (assembly GCF_030757795.1). Lineage (GTDB taxonomy): Bacteria > Actinomycetota > Actinomycetes > Mycobacteriales > Micromonosporaceae > Actinoplanes. The sequence goes on along the minus strand of NZ_JAUQWH010000223.1, from coordinate 9,565 downwards.
ATGGTGTAAGTCCCCGGCGTCGGAGGTAGCTGTGCGCGACCCCCTGGCGGAGCCGTCCGACCTCATTCGTAGCGTGTCACGCGCGCTGCGGGTACTCGAATCGGTAGGACGGGCCCCGCGCGGACTGACCGTGAAACAGATCGCACGACGGTGTGAGCTGACCGTTGCGACGACGTATCACCTCGTGCGCACCCTCGCGTACGAGGGTTACGTGATCCGGCGGGAGGACGGCACCTACATCGTGGGCCTCGAGATCGCGGATCGATACAGAGAGCTGGTCTCGGCGTTCCGGGGGCCGCCCGCCGTGGGCGAGGCCCTGCGCCGCGCCGCGACGGAGACGGGCTACAGCCACTTCCTCGGCCGGTTCGTCGGCGGCCGGATCGCGGTCACCGCCTCGGCGGAGGGCGCCCGCTCGCCGTTCCTGGACGACATCGCCCCCGGCTTCGACGAGGGCGGCCACGCCACCGCGCTCGGCAAGGCGCTGCTCGCCACGCTGACCGCGGACCAGCGCGCCCGCTACCTGCGGGACTGGGGCATGCGAGCCTTCACCCCCGCCACGCTGACCACCCCGGAGGCGCTGGAGGCCGACCTGGCCGCCGGCGAGCGCCGCGGGATGCAGCTGGAGATGGGCCAGTTCCGGCAGGGGCTCGCCTGCGCGGCCGTGAACGTCATCACCGACCGGGACATGGAACGCCGGCTGGTGTTGGCCTGCTCACTTCCGGCGGCGGAGATGCTGACCTCCGCGCGGGTGGTTCGTGCCAAGCTGACCTCGGCTGCCCGAAGTGTCGCCGAGGCCCTTTCCGCAGGTGACGCCGCCACCGCCTGATTGTTTGAACCGACCGTCCCCCGCGCCCGTAAGACTGGGTGGAACGCGTGAGGGAGGTCGGCAGGCTTGGAAGATCAGGACGCCGAGCTGCTGCGCGCGCTCCAGGACGAGCACGGGGAAGCACTCTTCGCCCATGCCGTGCGCCTCTCCGGGGGCGACCGGCAGCGCGCCGAGGACCTCGTGCAGGAGACCCTGCTGCGCGCCTGGCGATATCCGGAATCGCTGGACCTCGAGCGGGGCACGGTGCGGTCATGGCTGTTCACCACCGCCCGCAACCTGGCCATCGACGCCTGGCGGCGGCGGTCGGTACGGGTCGGCGAGGTGGTCACGGACATGATTCCCGAACCCCCGCCCAGCGCGGACGAGGCGGACCGGGCCGTGGAGGCCTGGACGGTCGCCGAGGCGCTGGGCCGGCTCTCCGAAAGTCATCGCGAGGTCCTGGTGGAGTGCTTCTACCAGGGTCGCTCGGTCGCCGAGGCGGCTGCCCGGCTGGGGGTCCCGCCCGGCACGGTCAAGTCGCGCACACACTACGCCCTGCGCTCCCTGCGCATGGTGCTGGACGAGATGGGGGTGACGGGATGAGATGCGACCACGAGCACGACGACGGCGCGTACGTCCTCGGCGCCCTCTCTCCGGCCGAGCGCGTCGCCTACGAGCGGCACCTCGCCACCTGCTCGTTCTGCCGGGAGGCCGTGGCGGACATCGCCGTCCTGCCCGGGCTGCTGGGCCGGCTCGACGCGGCCGACTTCGAACGGCTCATGTCCGCGACGCCCCCGCCGCCGGTGCGCCGGGTCAGCACCCCGGAGCTCATGACCGCCGCGCAAACCACCCGGCGCGAGGAACGCAAGCGGGTGCGCTGGCGGGTGCTCGGCACGGCGCTGGCCGCCGCCTGTCTCGCCCTGGTGGCCGGCATCGGCGCGGTCTTCTGGATGGGCCGCTCCGCGCCGCCCGCCGAGTCCGCCCAGGGCCCGACCGTCTTCATGACACCGTCGAACGACCTCGTGCCCGTCGATGCCCAGATCAACATCGCGGGCGCGCCGGGCGGCACCCGGGTCAACCTCGTCTGCGCCTACAACAAGGGCGATGAGGACTCCGAGCCTTACACCATCAGGCTGATGGCGTACGGGCCGGACGACGAGAGCGAGCAGCTGGGCTCGTGGATCGCCTCACCCGGCAAGGAGTTCAGCATGTCGGGCGTCACGCACTTCACCACCGGAATGCTCAACCGGCTGGCGCTGGTCCGCAACGACGGGCGGACGCTGCTGGTCTACGACATTCCCTGATTCGTCCCGGTTCTCCGGGTCGTCTCGTCCCGCTTACGGCTCGCCCGTCAGCGAGGCGGGATGGCGGTGGCCGGCTCTGCGGTGGCGGCCGCGGCGCCGGCCACCGTCCTTCAACGGGCGACGGCCGGCTCCTCGACGGCGTTCACCGCCCGCTGCCTCCGGGCCGCTCGAAGCCCGTCCATCGTGAAGATCACGAGCGCCAGCCACACGAGCCCGAACCCGGCGAGCCGGGCGGGCGGCATCGGCTCGTGGAACAGCAGGACGCCGAAGGCCAGCTGGAGGATCGGCGCCACGTACTGCAGGATGCCGAGCCCGACCAGCGGCACGCGGTTGGCCGCGGAGGCGAAGAGCAGCAGAGGTACGGCCGTCGCGACGCCGGACAGCAGCATGAGCACGGTGTGCCCGGCGGAGACGTGGCCGAACTCCGCGTGCCCGGCGACATTGAGCCAGATCAGGTAGGCGACGCCCGGGACCGCCAGGACGGCCGACTCCACGAAGAGGCCCTCCGCCGGCGGCAGGGCGAGACGCTTTTTGATCAGCCCGTACGTGCCGAAGCTCGCCGCCAGGATCAACGCGATGTAGGGCAGGTGCCCGTAGTCGACGGTCAGCACGCCCACGGCGACCGCCCCGACGGCGATGGCCGCCCACTGCCACGCCCGCAGGCGCTCCCGCTGCACCGTCACGCCCAGCAGGACGATCACCAGCGGAGTGATGAAATAGCCGAGCGCCGTCTCGACGACCCGCGACGAGTTGACCCCGTAGATGTAGGTCGCCCAGTTGACGCCGATCAGCAGCGCCGCGGCGACCACTCCGAGAACGAGCCGGCGGTTGCGGGCCATCCGGGCGAGGAACCGCCAGTTGCGCATGACACTCAGCACGACGGCGATGAAGACGACGGACCAGAGCACCCGGTGCGCGAGAATCTCCAGCGGCGAGGCGGGGCGGAGCAGCTTGAAATAGAGGGGAAAGACGCCCCACAGCGCGTACGCCGCCAGCCCGTACAGATAACCACGACGCTCCTCGCCCATGGTTGTCACCGTAAGGGGCGTATCCCTCGATGGTCCTTGCCTATGTCGAACCTCACCGCTGCCCGGCCCCCGGTTCGCCCGGGCCCGGCTTCAGGCGCTGCAGCTCGCACACCATCCAGTCGCCGGGAGCGACTGCCTCGAACCCGAGTGGCGCGTAGACCCCGTGTGCGGTAGCCGTGGCCAGCAGGAACCGCCGCACCCCTCGCTTCCGAAGCTCGTCCCGCAGCGCGCCGACCATCCACCGTCCCAGGCCGGCGCCCCGGAAGTCCGGGTCGACGTAGACATCACAGAGGTACGCGAAGACGGCCCCGTCGGTCACAACCCGGGCAAAGGCCACCTGTCGCCGGTCGTCCTCCCGATAGATCCCCACACACTCCGACCCGGCAATGGCGGTGTCCATGGTCGCCCTGTCACGTCCCATGGCCCAGTAGCTGTCGGTCGACAGCCAGTGATGCACCAACGCCCGATCGAGCAGCCCACCGTCACCACTGAGCCGAAGCCCCGCCCGCCGCACGTCGATCATGCCGCCCAGTCAACAACCCCGGGCGCCGTTTGTCGCCCGCTTATCCGCCCACCGCACTTCGACCCCGGATGCGGGCTGTCAGTCGTTGTCGCCGCCGTCGGGGACGAGCATGTTGAGCACCCAGCTGACGATGCCGACGATGAGCGCACCGAGCACGGCGCTCACGAAGCCGTCGACCTCGAACGGCAGGTCGAACTGCCCGGCGATCCACCCGGTCAGCAGGAAGAGCAGGCCGTTGATGACGAGCGAGATCAGCCCGAGCGTCAGCACGTACAGCCCGCATCCGATCGTCTTGATGATCGGCCGCAGCACCGCGTTGACGATGCCGAAGATGACCGCGACCGCCAGCAGCGTCCCGATCTTCGCGGGCACCGACTCGGTGTCGAGCCGGATCCCCCCGATCACCAGCGTCGCGATCCACAACGACACGGCAGTGATCACCAGCCGGATGATGATTCCCATGGCTCGCGATGGTGCCACGCCCGGGCCACCAGATCCGGCGACACTCCACGATCAATCCCGGCGGACCCGATTCATGCCGCCGCTCGTCTCACCTCGCCGACCAGCTGAGACTCAATCGCCGTAGGCGTGACCGCCACCCACCGCACCGCCCGCTCATTGATGAGCGCCACCATCCCGGGCCGCATCCGGGCCAGCCATCCGGCAGCCTCCCCGAGCCCGAGCGCCGCCCCTAGGGCGCCCGCCTCCTCCCCGCCCAGCGGCGCGACAATCAACAGGTCGGCAGCCGTCGCGTCACCGTCATCCGCAGCCGCATAGCCTTCCCGGACCATCAGCACAGCCTGCCCTGCCGCCACCGGTTGCTCGGCCACCCCCGCCGGCCCGGCATCGACCACGACCAGCACCAACCGCCCCGCCTCGCGCGCCTCGCTCGTGCCCGCCTCGCTTGTGCCCGCCTCGCTCGTGCCCGCCTCGCTTGTCCCCGCCTCGCGCGCCTCGCTCGTGCCCGCCTCGCGCGCGGCCGCCTTGTCCGCAGAGGCCATGGCCACCTGCTGGTTCGCCGTCTCGCCCACCGCTCCACCGGTGCTGCCGACCGTCGCGGGCACCGTCGGCTCGTCAGCCGGCGCGGCAACCGCAACCGGTCTAACCGCTCGCCCCACCGCAACCAAGCTGATGCCGCCACCCGGCGCTGCCAGGCCTGTTGCGAGTCGATGCACGAACTGCTCCCAGGCCGCGGGCCGGTCGGTCCGCACCACGACCCGCGCGCCCATGCCCAGCGCCCGCATCGTCACCAGCTGGGCCTCGCGCACGCCCCCGATCAGCAGCACCCGAGTCGGACGGCTGCGGAAGAGGCGCGCGACCACCGGCTCGCCGTGCCGGTTACGGCCGACCATCAGACCCGCCGACCCCACGGGCACGGTCATGTCGTTCCACGCGTCGAGCACGGCAGCGGAAGCCGCGGGCGGGCTATGGCGTCCCGTGATGGCGTGACCGGGCGACATGCCGAGCGGCAACGTCGCGATCAGGCCGTCGCCGTGCTCCCCGTCGAGACGACTGAGCGCCACATGAGCACCGGCCGCCTGAGTTTCCGTCGAGTTGTGGGCCGCGACCATCCGGTGCAACGCTTCGACGGCCACCTCGAGCTGCGGCGTGTCGGCGGCGGTGAGGCGGACGTGGAGGTCGACTGCGGTGCCCGTACCCGGGGAAGGTCGTGGCCCCGCACTGAGCGCAACGGCCGTCGCCCGGGCGGGCAGGGCGAGCAGGCGATCGACGAACTCGCCCGGCCCGGCCCAGCCTCCCAGCTGGAAGGTCGCCTGCACCGTGTCCCCGATCCGCAGGTGCGACCAGGTCTCTTCCACCATCAGTGCCGCGCCGGTGGCCTCCAGGAGGGCAGCCCTGGCTTGCGTGGGTGCCGCGCCGGCGGCCTCCACGAGGGCAACCCGGGCTTGCGCGGCGTCGAGCAGGCGCACGGGAGCCGCACCGCGCCGCAGGGCACGGACGATCCGCTCCAGCCCTTGCCGCAGCTCGGCATCGGTCCACCCCTCCGGCCGAGCGACCTGCACGGCAAGCAGCGCACGGCTGTCACCGAGCAGAGCGCCGCCCGTCAGCTGCTCGTAGGAAGCAGCCGCAAGATTGCCGCCGCCAGGAGGCCGCACGCCGGTCAGCAGAACCTGGCATCGGTGCGGCGGCTGGCCGGCGAGCTTCTCCCCGAGCAGGGCCACCGGCGTCGGCACGACGTCCCCGGGTCCGCCGAGCACGCCTGCCGCCTCGCCGAGGTCGAAGAGGACAGCGCATCCTTGGCTGTCCCAGAGCAGGGCGCCCGGCCGACCCGCCAGCTTGGTCGCCTCGATGCGGCGGCCGGCGAACTCGAGCAGCGTGCCGAGGTCGGCCCCGGCGACCCGTCGGCGCACTGAGTGGCGCAGGGCAACACCGACCCACTCGTACGCCCAACGACCGCGCATTCGTCCCCAAGCCGCAGCCAGCAGCACGACCGCGCCGAAGACCGCCGCCCCGAGGGTGAGGCGGCCGCCCAGGGCGCCGAGGGCGAGGAGCACAGCCGTCAGCTCGGTGGTGACCACCTGACCTGCTCGGATCCCGATCGACCGTCTCTCACGAAATCGGCTGGCCGAGGGCCGGTGGGCGGAGTGGTCGATGGTGGGCAGGCGGGCCGGACCGTGATTGCGTGCTGCCTGAGTCGTCACGCTCCGCCACCCTTCAATAGCCGCATGTGTTCGCTCGTGCAGCCATCGTAAGGATTTTGGGCGGCCGGCGGGGAAGGCCTGTGGATAACTCTGGTGATGCATGTCGATATCCACAGGCGGGATTCCGCGGCTTCCGGCCGGGCTGCTCCGGCGGCTACCTTCGGCGGCGTCCCGACCGGACCGGCGTGAACCGGAACGAGGAAATCAGCGTGACGAAGGTAAGAGGTCCGGCACGCCGAAGGGGCGGAGGGCCGGAGCGAGACAGGGGAGCGAGGTGACGTCCGGCATGGCTCAGACGCAGGCGGAAGCCGCGGTGATGGCGCAGACCGCCGGGAAGTTCGACCAGGTCAACCAGTCGCTGACGAGCATGTTGAGCAGGCTCATGGCGGAACTGGCGGTGCTGCAGACGGCCTGGGTCGGTCGCGGCGGCGCGGCGTTCGAGGCAGTGAAGAACCAGTATCAGAGGGATCTGACCGAGCTCAACAAGGCTCTCGCGGAGACGGCCGAGGCGATCAGGGTCTCCGGCGCGGGCTATGCGGCCACCGACGAGTCGGCCGCCCGGGCAATGACCAGTGCCGGCGGGGGCTACCTGCCGCTCGAGAACTGACGAGGGGGATGCGACGATGAACGACGGTCTGCTCCGGGTGAATTTCGGTGCTCTGACCCAGGCGAGCGCCGACATCCAGAAGGCTGTGAACGAGTTGGAGACCCAGCTCGCCGAGCTCGACGCGGCCGCCCGGCCGCTGGTGGCCACGTGGGAGGGCGGTGCGCAGCAGGCTTATGCGTCGCGGCAGCAGAGGTGGACCAGCGCGTCGGGTGATCTCAAGAGCATCCTGCGCGGGATCAAGGGGGCGGTCGACCAGGCTGCTCAGGACTATGCGACGACCGAGGGCAACGCCGAGAAGCGCTTCCTGGCCTGACTCCGTCCGATTCGGGGCATGGGGGCACGGCCGCGAGCGGCGTGCTCTCGTGTCGGTATTGACGTAGGGAAATGGGGTGAGTGGCATTCGGGAGGGATTCGGCCAACTCGCTACTGACGTGCGGGGTCGTCAGCCGGTAATCTTTCGGCGCGCGCGACCGTTGCGCCCCGCGGCGAGCGCGAGGCCGGTACACCCGGGTGAATGATGATCAACTTTTCGGTGGTACCGCCCGGGGTTGTAGCTACTTAAGGTCATCGGGCAGTGTCTCTGTGCGATGTGTATAGCGGTTCGGGTATCGGTTTGCTGTATGCATGCAGCCGCCCATTGTGATCGTGGTCTGACCTTGTAGGTTGTACGCGTTGAGGTGGCCCGTTCGCCGCGAAGGGAGAGGTGGACGTGACCCAGTGGGAGCCGGCTACGGACGCCGAAGTCGCCATGCGCAATGCTCTGCGCACGGACGACCAGGAGTCCTACTTCCGCATCCTGGCCGGCGTCGACCTGCTGCTGCCCGTCTCCGCGGACGCTCTGGCCGGCCGCGAGCCGCTCGGCTGGGGCACGTGGAGCACCGGCGGCCGCACGCACGTGCTCGCCTTCACCTCCCCGGCGGCGCTGCAGGCCTGCCTCGCCGACTACACGGGCTCCGCGCGCCGCGTCGCGTACCAGGAGCTCGCCGAGACGTGGCCCAACCTCGAATGGTGGCTCGCGGTCAACCCGGGTCTGCCCGTCGAGGGCTACCTCCCCGCGTGGTTCGTCGCCCAGCTCAGCCGTGGTGACCTCCGCCTGCCGACGCGCGGCCCCGGTCGCGAGGGCAGCAACGGCCCCAACCGCATCCCGGACATCCACGCCGCCGCGGCGCTCGCCGCCAACGCCGCTGCTCAGACCTACGCCGACCCGGCCTCCGGCGGTCCCGTCCAAGGGGTCCCGGGCGCCAGCGAGTCCCCGGCCGCGCCGGCGATCTCCGCTGCGGAATCCCCCTTCGGTGCTGCTGCGTCCTCCCGGTACGACTCCGGGAACGGCGCGCCCGCCGGCTACCAGTCGGGTGGCGCGGCGCCGGGCTTCGGAGCGCCGGCGAGCAGTGCGCCTTCGGGCTTCGAGGCGTCGCACGCTCCGGCTCCCGGGTTCGGGGCGAGCGGCGGACAAGCCTCCGGGTTCGGAGCGAGCGGCGGAGAGGCCTCTGGCTTCGGGGCGTCTGCTGGCCAGGGAACAGGCAGCGGGGCGTCTCCGGGCTTCGGCGCCGCGGGCGGCAACGGTGGCTTCGGCGCGGCGCCGAGCGGCTCCCGCCCGGCGGGTGGCGCGGGCCAGTCGACCGATTCTGATCAGGGTCGTGGCGGTAACCCGATCGGGCCCGGCGGGCTCCCTCTGCGTACGCCTGGGGCGGTCCTGCCGAGCGGGCTGCCCTCCCGCGTGCCGTCGACGCCTCCCGGCATGGGCGGCGGTGCGGCGAGCGGCTCGTCGTTCAGCGGATTCACCCCGGTGAACTCGGGCCGGAGCGCAGCTGCGGAGGCCCCGAGCCAGCCGCCCGTCGGTGCGACCCCCGAGCCGGCCGCCGTCGCCGGCGGAGTCGCCCCCGCCACGCAGGCGATTCCCACGCTGCCCGGGTTCGGTGGCAGTCAGAACTTCTCCGCCGGAGCAACCGCCGGCCACGGGGCATCTCCGAGCCAGGAAGCGGCCCCGGCGCAGAGTGCCGCGGGCGGACTGGCCGGGGCGGGCGCTGCCCGGCAGACGTCGCCGTCCGGCTTCACGGCGTTCGGGAGCGGCAGTGCTCTGGATGCGCTGGCCAGCCGTACGGGCACGACGGCGCCGGCGAGCGGCCCGAGCGCGCTCGACGCTCTGGGTAGCCGCGGTGGTGCGGCCACCAGGCCCGGCTTCGGCGAGTCCCGCCCCGGCGGCATCACCCCGAGCGGCCCGTCGGCGTTTTCCCCGGGCACGGGCGGCTTCGCGCCGGGCGGATCTGCCCCTGGCGTTGCGCCTACCTCCGGCGCTGCACCTTCCTCGGGCGTGTCACCGTCCCCGGCCTTCGGCGGTGCGGCCAGCCCGACGTCCGGCGCAGCCGCCATGCCGACGTCTGGTGCGGCAACCATGCCGACGTCCGGGGCGGCAACCATGCCGACGTCCGGGGCGGCAGTCATGCCGACGTCCGGAGCAGGGGATCTGCCGGTTCGCCCCGGATTTGCCGGGGAGCGGACCGCCCCGCCCGCGCTTCCGCCGCTGCAGCCGAACGACGGGCCGCTGCCCGTCCGCAAGCCGATGGCCCAGACGCCTCCGCTGCCCAGCCACATCGCTCAGCCCGCGCCCGGAAGCCCCGGCGCCGAAAGCCCCGCCGCG
>NZ_JAUQWH010000222.1 GCF_030757795.1 Actinoplanes oryzae | reverse complement strand
CTGCCGGGGGCACCAGGTCAGAGCATTGATCACCGATCATGAGGGCTTCTCCGGAGACTTTCGTGCCCGCTGCGTGCCCGATGCCCGGTCCGTGTTGAGGTCGTCGAGGTGCTGGGCGACCTGGCGTCACGCTCGTCCAAGACCCGCGCGTAGTGCCGGGTGGTGACACTGGCGTTGGTGTGCCCGAGCCGCCGGGCCGCAGCCAAGACACCGTGCGAGTCGGCCACCCAGCTGGCATGGGTCGCCCGCAGGTCGTGCGGCGTGACGTCGCCCAGCCCGGCAGCGGCCACGGCCCGAATGAAGCGCCGCCGGAAGCCCGGGTAGCTCTGCTGACGCTCGCGGGTCTGGCGTTGACGGCCGGGGAATGCGAACACATCCGGTCCCTCAGGCAGGGTGGCCAGGTGGTCTCCGAGGGCCTTGGCGACAAAGGCCGGCACGAGTAGCTCGCGGCGCTGGTGACTCTTCGGGGTGTCGATGACCGGGCGCCGGGCAGTTCGGTCACCGCGTCCGCCACGATCACCCGGCCGTCGTCCACATCCAGGTGGCGGCGCCGCAGCGGCAGGGCTTCCCCGATGCGCAGGCCGCCGTAGGCAAGCAGCAGCACCAGCGCCCGGTCGGCGGGCTGGCAGGCGTCCACCAGCCGGGTGACCTCCGCGACGGTGAGGATGCGCGGGTTGGCCTCGGGGATGCGGGGCAGCCGGACACCCCGGCAGGGCGTGGCCGCGATCAGGTCGTTGTCGACCGCTGCGGTCATCAGCTGGGACAACAGCCGGTAGGCCTGCCGAACCTGCGAGGGGCTGAGCCGGTTCGCGAGGGCGGCGACCCAGGCGGAGACCTGGATCGGGCGCAGGTCGGCCAGCTGCACACGGCCGAGCTCGGGCAGCACTAGGCGGTCCAAGACACCCCGGTAGGTGTGCCGGGTCTTCGGCTTCCAGGACGGCGAGGCGGCCGCGAACCACTGCTGGGTCCATTCGGCCAGGGTGGTGCGCCCGGCCGACGGTGCGTACCACTTGCCGGTGGCGATGTCGGCCTCGACCAGGGCGAGGAACCGATCGGCCTCCCGTTTGGTGGCGAAGGTGTCCGGCGCCGGGTGGTCGGTGCCGTCGGGCCCCCGGTAGCGGGCCTGGTAGCGACCCGACGGCAGTTTGCGTACCCGGCCGAAGCGCCGCTTGCCCGCCATCAGGCCACCACCCTTCCGTTCTGCCAGTGCAGCGCGGGCGGTTCGACCGTCGACGCCTCGATGTAGGCGGCCAGCACGCTCTCCTTGATTCGGACGTGCGTGCCGAGCTTGACGAACGCGATGCGCCGCTCCGCGATGAGACGGCGCGGGAACCGGTCGGTGGTGCCGAGGATGGCCGCCGCTTCCTGTCTCACGAGTGGCATCCCAACCGCTCCTCATAGCTGGCAATCCGCTTATGGATTCGTTCGGAAGCTTAGGCGCGGCCCTAGGGAATTTAGCAAGACCTCCGAATTCCAGGTGTGTAAAAGAATATCGATACCTTCTTAATGCTTTGGGGCGGCTCAATCAGCCCCCCATAGCGAGTATCGCCTAAATGGGCTTCATTGTCTTTCTGGAGGAAATCAAGTGCAGCAGGCGGAGCTACCACGTAGAAAAAGTTCCTCTGGATAGAACTTGATTCCGGGTATGGGAGCGGTCTATCGGTTCGCCAAGCCGCCACGCCTTCATTGAAAATCAGGCGGCTCACGAGGAACCACCCCCCGGTACCCCGGTTTCCGTCTGTGTCGCATGTACCGGGGTCTGGCTGCAGGGCGATTGCAACCTCCAAGCCTCTAGGTGCTATTCCCAATACAGAACCGGTGAGAGTGTACCTACCTTTTACTGCGCGACCGTCGTTGAGATTGACCGCGCAGAAGGTGAGTCCGGTAGATGGGTCGTCTTTCGGTGCAGGGTTCGCATAAGATCCCGGAGCGCCGTCGGCGCTGCCCTCGCTACAGCTAGACTTTTTTGTAGTAGAGACGGCCTGAGGCTTCCAAGTCCCTCTTATTCCTGCCCCCATTAATCCTGCGCCAAGCGCGAATGCGGCGATTGCCGCAAGAAGGCTTGCGCTGCGACCCTGAAATTGAAATCTGTCCTCAAGGATCCCCAAAGTTATCAAAAGTAAAGCGAGCCCTGCGGCGATCAAAATGACATTCATCCCAAGATCAATGGCGTTCAAAAGGTCGACAACAAGACCTATACCCGCCCCCGCAGCAAGGAGCAATCCACTTGCGTTGAGTAAGGATTTGCGCACAGTGTTCGAGGTATTAGAGTCGGCCTGTTGTTGAATCTCACCCATTGCCCCCGCCTCCCCCACTGGAAGAGCATGCGCACGCTGAACTGATGTCGATACCCAGGTGATGTTCATGCTCACGTGCGGTGAATGACAGATCAACGACAGTGGGGTTGGCCAGCAAGGCTGGAGTTATGCCAAGGCCGGTCCTTGTGAGAACTTTCTATACGGGTTCAAGGCGGCCCGCTTCGCAGGCCGCTCGCGCCGTCTGAGCAGGGCCGCGCTGCGCGCGCCGCTCGGCCACGGCGCCCGGCCGCTTCGCTGGGCGCCTACCCGGCGGTTCCAGCCCTGCGACAGGCGCGAAACACGGAAGAAGCCCTTGGACCGCCGAAAGGCCGGCATCAGTCCAAGGGCTTCTCTGACTCGGTGCGTGAGTCGATTCGTGCCTCCGGCGGGGAGCTCCGACGCTCTGGGATGGGTGGCGCCATCCCGTCAACCTTCGTCCAGGCGAAGCCGAGCAGACAGGGCCTGCCTGGGCAAGGTCGTTCAGACGTAGGGTGCTCCACCTTGCCCAGGCAGGCCCTGTCTGCACCACGATGTGTGGACGAAGGCCGACGGGATGGCGGTGCGGACTTACGGCTTCAGCAGCTCAAGAAGGGTCGTTAAAGCTTCCACTTCTTTAACATGCTGCCGTATTTGGAGTACGGCGTTTGCTACCACAAGACCGACATCCACATCGGGAACATTGACGCCAAGGTTTGTTCGTGCCCAAGGCGCGACCTCACTCCAGCGATAAAAGGTCGCTCCGGCACGAGTTGGGCTGACGGGAGGTGGAAATTCTCCAGGCCCCCGTTCGCCCGTCGAGTAGCGGCGAACAGCCTCACGGCTCAAACCTAGCCTTTCGGCGAGGTCGGCTAGCGTCATTAGATCCTGATCGACGATTCGCACCGCTTTGATGTTCACCGCCTCTATTTCCCGAACCGCCGAAACGATTGCGTCGGCTAGGGTCGGGGCCTCCCGATCAAACTCGGCAACCGGGAGGCCGTTCTCTACTCCGTAGGTGGCGTCATCGCGGCCATTCGCGAAAAGTTCCCTCAGTTGGTCATCGGTAGGCCTGTGGTCGAGCACCATCATGAAGTTGAACGCTTTCACGGCCTACCCCCCTCCTCCTTGAAAGCAGCACGCGTCTCAGCCTTGTCTAATGCGAGTGGTTCGACGTGAACCTGTCGATCTGCTTCACCTGAATGTGAGGCTGTCGCGACGTGAGCGGCACATCTCGGCTGTCGCCGCATCGCTCACACGTTAGTTCCGCCCACTCGTGAATCCTGTACACCACTAGGCCAGCATCCTCCGCTCGCTCGAAGGCCTCATCGATGCCGGCCCCTCCGCGGCGAGCCGCGTCCTCCATGTGCCACTCCCTGTCTTCGACGTCCAAGCTGAGTTGCGGACATGCCAGGTCCCTCCTGAGGTGGATCTGGAACGCCCTCAACCCGAATGAGGGCGGCACCGGGGTAATAGTACACCGTCACCGGGGGACTTGTGCACCGGCCAAGTTGGGTGGGTGTCGAGCTTGGGCGCTGCCGTACAGCAGCGAAGTACAGCAACGAACCCAGCCGTTGCAGGCTGAGCCCATCTGGATCACCGGCTCGACCTGCACGCGAGCGCGGGCGGAACCGTACTGCCGCGAATCCATAGGATCAGGGTCAGTGAGTGGCCGGCGCCTTCGTCGGACGCGATGGAAGTTGTCAAAGTACGGTGACGGACACAGCGACAGGCCCGTGCCCGCTACGTGCCCGATGCGGAAGCCAGCGAGCGGCGTTCGCGGTCAACGACGGTCAACCATGAGTGTCGTGGGCTGGGGATGTTGCAGGTGACGGACCCGCGACCGGCGGATGATCAAGGATTCCTAAACCGCAGGTCGCAGGTTCGATTCCTGCCGTGGGCACTTACCAAACCTGTTAGCCATGATCGTCCGGGACTCGCCGGACGCGCCGGGTGGCACTCGATCCGACAGCTCCGCGCGGCTTGCGGATGTGGTCGGGTCCCAGCTGGGCGCATCTGCCACCAGCTCCTCGACGGTTCTGGCGCTGATTTCAGCTCTGACCGTCGCTACGCCTGTCCGGACGTCGTAGTGGATCTCAACGCTTCCAGGAATGGCTGGAGATCGCGTCAGGAGTTCTCGGCGGGAGTTCCGCCAGGACCAAGAGCGCTCGGCGTGTTCTCCGTCGCGCCGTGGACCCCGATGATGCGCTCGCCGAGGCTCCCGGACAGCGCCTCCCGGAACCGTGGACGGCAGCCGCCGAGCAGCTCGCCGGTGCGGTGCGCGAGGGGCTCGCGATTTTCTCAGTGCCGGGGTCGGTCAACATGCCGAAGTAGCCGAAGATCACCGCGCGCAGGCGCCGGAGACCCCCGTGGTGCGAGGGCCTCCGGCGAGGTGGATCAGGATCCGCGAAGGATCAGGTTGCCGCTGTCCGGGAGCCGCTTATTTCGCCGGCCCGTTTTGCGGCGCCGCATTCTCCGCGGCTTTATCCCGCTGGCGTTTCGTTCAGATCCAGACCGCGCAGGATGGTGTCGCGGTCCGCGTTTCCGCGCAGCGCGGTCAAGGAATTCAGGCGGCCCAGCAGAGTCGTGGAGGAAGCGGGGCATTTCAAGTCCTGGATCGCCGACAAGGTTTTCTCAAAGCGTTGGATGCGGCTTTCCAGGTCTGTTCCGCTCGGCAGGTTCGCGTTCTTTAGCGCTACCTGCGCGTTCACTTGGTCTTGAGTGGGTGGGCAGCGACCGGGGACGTTCACCCCGGTGGGGCCCACGCGGTCGGCCGTCGCGTTCGGGTCGCCCGGGCTGAAGCCCAGCGCCGGCACCAAAGCGTTGATGTCATCGGAGCTGGCGTTCCCCGTCGCTCCACTCGCGGCCGCGTCATCGGATCCTGCGGCGGCGGCTCTGTCCGCCGGCGTTTCGTTCAGACCCAGCCCGCGCAGGATGGTGTCGCGGTCCGCGTTTCCGCGCAGCGCGGTCAAGGAGTTCAAGCGGCCCAGCAGAGTCGTGGAGGAAGCGGGGCATTTCAAGTCCTGGATCGCCGACAAGGTTCTCTCAAAGCGTTGGATGCGGCTTTCCAGGTCCGTTCCGCTCGGCAGGTTCGCATTCTTGAGCGCTACCTGCGCGTTCACTTCGGCTTGAGTGGGTGGGCAACGACCGGGAACGTTCACCCCGGTGGGGCCCACGCGGTCGGCCGTCGCGTTCGGATCGCCCGGGCTGAAACCCAGCGCAGGCACCAAAGCGTTGATGCTGCCGGAGGTGGCTCCGGCGTTGCCCTGTTCGGCGGCCTGGCTCATCCCCGTACCGACCGCGAGCGCCGAACCGAGCAGCGCTGCGGCGGCGCCTCCAATCACCAGCTTGCGCGTCCGGCTGCTGACTCCGCGTCGATACATGCACGGCTCCTCTTCGTCTCGGTACTGCTTGTGCCGAGATGTACGAGCAATGACGTGGCAGCAGTTCATGAGACTGAGCAGGCTTTCCTTAAAGTTTCTTTAACGTGACTCCCGGGGCGTGCAGCCGCCAGCCGGCCATCGCCAGGTAGTTGTCGGGATGCACCCTGCCGGGGGCGCCGCACGAAACCTCATTTGTGCAGCATGGTGGTTCGGCACCTGACACGTCCGCCGGAGGCTCCGAGGCTTGTGCCGAGGGGTCTTCGTGGTGCCCGGCGGGTCAGTTGCTGGGTGCCGGGTCTCGCGGCGGGGTCACGCCGTCGTACCAGTTCGGGATCGCGCCCATTCCTTCGTGGTGCGCCCCTTGGATGCGGATTGTGTCGAGCTCGGCCAGCTGGGCGAGGCTCAGCGTGACGAAGGCTGCGGCGGCGTTCTGCTCGAGGTAGCGCTCGCGTCGCGTACCTGGGATCGGCACGATGTCGTCGCCCTGGTGGAGCAGCCATGCGAGCGCCACCTGGCCCGGATCCGCGCCGACCTCGGCTGCGATTCGGCGCACGGTTGCGAGCGTGGCCTGGTTGGCGTCGAAGTGCTCCGCCGAGAAGTACGGCACCTTGCGGCGGCCGTCGGTCTCGGGCAGGTCCTCGCGGGACGTGATGGTCGCCGTGAGTGCGCCGTGGCCGAGCGGAGACCAGGGGACGATGGCGATGCCGAGCTCCCTGGCCGTCGGGAGGACCTCGTCCTCGATCCGGCGCTGCCACAGTGACCACTCGGTCTGCACCGCGGTGATCGGGTGGATCCTGCTCGCCCGGCGCAGGGTGTCGGCGGCGGCCTCGGAGAGCCCGAGGTGGCGCACCTTGCCCTCCTCGACCAGCTCCGCCATCCATCCGACCGTGTCCTCGATGGGCGTGTCCGGGTCGATGCGATGCGCGTAGTAGAGGTCGATGTGATCGGTCCCGAGGCGGCGCAGCGACTGCTCGAGCTGCCGGCGCATGTACGAGCGGGAGCCGTCGATCTTCGGCGGCACGTTAGGCTCCGGGGGGTTCCGGATGCCGAACTTCGTCGCGACGACGAAGTCCTCCCGGTGCCCGTGGAGCGCCCGGCCCAGGATCTCCTCGCTCGGCCCGTAGACGTCCGCGGTGTCGACCAACGTCACCCCCAGAGTCGCGGCCCGGTGCAGGATGGCGCGCGCGCTTTCGTCCTTGTCGTAGCCGCTCTGGCCGTAGATGTCGGCGAAGCTCATCGCGCCGTATCCGACGGCTCCGACCTTCAGCTGCTCGGCCCCGAGGGTGCGGGTGGGGATCGGTCCACTCATGGTCATGCCCTTCCGAATCGCTATGTCCTCAACGGGGGACACAGTAAGTCCCCATTTGAAGACATCGCAAGAGGCCGGGATGTCTCCTATGCGTTAGCCTCGGCACATGGTCGAGACGACGCCGCGGCGAGCACGCCCGCGCGATGCCGCGGCGACCAGGCGGGCCATCCTCGACTCCGCCCTCACCGCGTTCAGTCGCTCCGGGTTCGACGGCACCGGGACACGCGAGATCGCCGGCAACGCGGGCGTCGACCCGCGCCTGATCACCCGCTACTTCGGGTCGAAGGAGGGCCTGTTCACCGAGGTGGTGGCGGAGCTCTTCCAGACGTCCCTCATCGGCGTGAGCGGCACCAACCGCGAGGCCGCCCGCGACTCGCTCACCGCCGAGAACGGCGACCCCGACCCGATGCTGCTCATCCTCCGCTCCGCCTCGAACCCCCAGGCGGCGGAGATCATGCGGGAGCGCCTCGAGGAGAGTTCGCAGCGGCAGCTCGCCGACAAGCTTCCCGGGGACGACGCGACGGCAAGGGCGGCCCTGCTGCTGTCGATGTGCACCGGCGTGCGGATGTTCCGCAACATCATCGGCGACACCGCGTTCCAGCAGACCGACATCGAGCGGCTCGCGACGTACCTCGAGCGCGCACTCGACGTCGTCGCCGCCGGGGATGACGACGCGCGGCCCGAGCCGTAGCGGCCCCGGCGCGCGGTCGTCACCGGGCGGAGCGGAGGCCTCGCAGGATGAAGGCGAGGCGGCGCTCGTAGTCGTCGCGGGACTGTTTGGTGCAGGCTCGGACGATGACGCCGCGCTCCAGGATCAGGTAGGTCAGGTCCTCCGGGGTGACGTCGGCGCGGACCGTGCTGGCTGCTTGGGCGTCGTGGAGGAGCTGCCGGGCGAAGTCGCAGGCGCGGTCGCAGAGGACGGCGAGCGGTTCGGAGTCGGGCAGGGCGCGCATCAGGACGTCGTTGGCGGCCGGTTCGTCGTACTGGAGGAGCCAGGTTCTGCGGAGGAACTCCTCGAAGCGCTGCAGGGGGTCGGTCAGCTCGGCGACGGCTTCGATGATGGCTCGGATGCGCTCCGCGACCAGGTCGTTGACGACGGCGTCGATCAGGGCTCGGCGGCCGCCGAAGCGGTGGTAGATCGTGCCCTTGCTGACGCCGGCGGCCCGGGCCACCTCGTCGAGGGGGGTGGTCAGGCCGCCGGTTCGGAAGACGTCCAGCGCGGCCCGGCGGATGCCCTCGACGTTGCGCCGCGCATCCGCCCGCAGCCGCGTCCCCGGCGCCGTGGCTGAAGCCCGCTGCCGCGTCCCCGGCGCCGCGCTTGAAGCCCGCTGCCGCGGCCCCGGCGCCGCGCTTGAAGCCCGCTGCCGTGGCTCTGGTGCAGTGGCTGAAGCTTGCTGCCGTGGCTCCGGCGCCGCGGTGGAAGCGTGCCGCCGCGGCTCCGGTTCGCTTGCGAAAGAGCTCATGCCGGCTGGGCGGCGCGGTCCTGCCAGCTGAGCTCCAGCGCCTTCTGGAACAGCTCCAGCGGCTGCGCCCCCGACACCGCCCGCTTGTTGTCGAAGACGAAGAACGGCACCCCGGTGATGCCGTACGCCCGCGCCTGGTCGAGGTCGGCGCGAATCTCACCCTCGTACGCCTTCGTGCGCAGCGCCTCGAGGGCGGCCTCCCGGTCGAGGCCCAGCGACGCGGCGAGGTCGGCGAGGACAGCGTGGTCCGAGAGGTCGGCGCCGTCGGTGAACTCGGCCCGGAACAGCCGCTCGACCATGGCGAGCTCCTGGCCGTGCGCCTTGGCGAAGTGGATCAGCCGGTGGGCGTCGAGGGTGTTGACCATGAGGGCCTGCGGGAAGCGGTAGTCCAGCCCCGCCTCGGCACCCCGCGTCGTGAGGTGCTCGTGCGACGCGTCCAGCTGCTCCTTGGGTACGCCGTGCAGGTTGCTCACGTAGTCGTCGGCGCTGACGGCCGTACCGGTGAAGGCGGGGTTGAGCTGGAAGCTGTGGTAGCGGATCTCCACCTGGCCGGCCTGCGCGGACTCGCGGACGGCCCGCTCGAGGGTCGCGTGGCCGAGGTAGCAGAACGGGCAGACGACGTCGCTCCAGACGTCGACGACAACGGGCTCGGTCATCAGTCACACACCTCGTCGGGGGTGCACACGCCGCCGTCGTCGTCGTCCGGCTCGAGCACGATCAGGGGCGGGGGCACATTACTTGACTCCATGGTCAAGAAGACTACAACCGTTCGACCCGGGTCCACGACACCCAGCCGCGCTCGCGCATCAGGTCCCGCATCCGGTGCGAGCGCGGGTCGGCCTCGTCCGCCAGCGAGTCGAGCAGGTCGTGATCCCCGCCGGACTCGTCGTAGCCGGCGGCGGACGCCTCCTCGTTCAGCTCGGCCATGATGTCGGCGGCCTCCACCATCAGTGACTCGTCCCACAGGTCGTCGTCGATGACGGTCGACAGGACCCGGTAGAGCCGGATGATGCGCGGGTCGCGGAGCGCGGCGAACTTGCTGGGCATCCACCCGGCGACCTCCTCGGGGCGGAGCGCCATCATGAGGATCCAGCCGTCGCGCTCGCCCGCCACGATCCGCTCCGACACCCCGAGCTCGCGGAGCCGATCGAGATAGGCGACCACCTCGGGCGGCAGCACCAGGCTCTCCCCGGCGGTGAGCTGCGCGATTTGCTTGCGGCTGGCCTCGAGCCGGTCGACCTCGGCGCGCAGCTGATTGTCGATCTGGCCGATCGCCTCCGCGAACGCCTCCGGGTCGGCCTCGAGCATCCGGCCGATCCGGGACAGCGGCACGCCGGCGTCGGCGAGCGTACGGATCTTGGTGAGCAGCACCACCGCGGTCGCGCCGTACCGCCGATAGCCCGAGGCGTCCCGCTCCGGCTCGGGCAGCAGGCCGATGTGGTGATAGTGCCGGACCGCCCGCACCGTGACGCCGGTGTGGGCGGCCAGTTGGCTGATCGTCAGCATCAGCTGATTCTCCGCCGATAGGTCAGGACCGCCAGGAGGTACGCGACCACGAGCACACCGGCGCACCAGGCGAGCGCGATCACGATCCCGGACCCGACCGGCCGCTCGGCGAGAAGGTCCCGGATCGCATTGACGAGCGACGTCGCCGGTTGATGCTCGGCGAAGGCGCGCACCGGCCCCGGCATGGATTCCGTGGGTACGAAGGCCGAGCTGACCAGCGGCAGAAAAATGAGCGGATAGGAGAAGGCGCTCGCGCCGTCCACGGACTTCGCGGTGAGCCCGGGAATCACGGCTATCCAGGTCAGCGCCAGCGTGAAGAGGATCAGCAGCCCGGCGACCGCGAGCCAGCCCAGCACGCCCGCCCCGCTCCGGAAGCCCATGACCAGCGCGACCCCGACGACCACCACGAGCGAGATCAGGTTGGCCACGAGCGAGGTCAGGACATGCGCCCAGAGTACGGACGACCGCGCGATCGGCATCGACTGGAACCGCTCGAAAATGCCGCCCTGCATGTCCAGGAACAGCCGGTAAGCGGTGTAGGAGATGCCCGACGCGATCGTGATGAGCAGAATGCCGGGCAGCTGATAGGTCACGTACGAGTCGGAGCCGACGTCGATGGCGCCCCCGAAGACGTACACGAAAAGCAGCATGAAGGCGATCGGCATGATCGCGGTCGTGATGATGGTGTCCGGGCTCCGCAGAATGTGGCGCAGCGAGCGTCCCAGCAGGACGACGGTGTCATTCATCGCTTCCCGGCCCCCACGACGCTGAGGAAGATCTCTTCGAGGGTCGGCTGCTTCTCGACGTACTCCACTGTGGCCGGCGGCAGCATCCGCTTGAGCTCGCCGAGCGTCCCGTCGACGATGATCCGCCCCTCGTGCAGGATCGCGATCCGATCGGCGAGCTGCTCGGCCTCGTCGAGATATTGGGTGGTGAGCAGCACGGTCGTGCCGCCCGCGGCCAAGTCCTTGACGGCCTGCCACACCTCGAGCCGCGCCTCCGGGTCGAGTCCGGTCGTCGGCTCGTCGAGAAAGATGACCGGCGGATCGCCGATGAGGCTCATCGCGATGTCGAGCCGCCGCCGCATGCCGCCCGAGTAGGTCGCCACCCGCCGTCCGCCGGCCGCGGTCAGATCGAAGCGCTCCAGCAGCCTGTCCGCGATCGCGCCGGCGTCCTTCTCCTTGCGCAGCCGGGCGACCAGCACAAGATTCTCCCGCCCGGTCAGAATCTCGTCGACGGCCGCGAACTGCCCGGTGAGGCTGATCGACCGGCGCACGTCGGCGGCCTGGGTGCGTACGTCGAAATCATGGATCCGTGCCTCGCCCGCATCGGCCTTGAGCAGGGTCGACAGGATCCAGACAACCGTGGTCTTGCCCGCCCCGTTCGACCCGAGCAGCGCGAGGATGCTGCCCCGCGCCACCGCCAGATCCACGCCGCGCAGCACCTGCAGATCTTTGAACGACTTCTCGAGGCCCCGCACCAGAATCGCGGCGGACCCCGTCACCGATGTCTCCATGCGGCCACCATGCAGGGTTGACGCTGCGTCAGGGTCAAGCCCTGTCTGCACTGCCAGGACGGGAGCCGCCGGTGCGTGGCGGTCTCGCCGTCAGGACTGGTCGGATCCGAGGTCCTGGAGGAAGCGTCGTGCCAGCTCGTGCGTGTCGAGCTGCGCCGGGTCGCGACCGCTCATGATCCAGAAGAAGGTGGGTCCGATCAGCCGGTCGACCGCCTGATCGCCGGCCGGCCGGGCCGGGGCGATGCGATCCAGGACGACGCTCGCGCTGGCGCTGAGAACGTCCTTGGTCGCGATCAGCTGTTTCACCGCCGGATCGTGCTGCGCGGCGGCGAGCAGGGCGCGATAGCCGGCGCCGGCCGGTGAGTGGGCGAGGAAGCGCACCAGTGCGTCCAGGTAGGACGTGATCTCGGCGAGCGGGGTACGCGACGGCGCGACGGCGAGCTCCTCCTCGGCGTCGTCCATGCACGCCTCGAAGAGGATCTCCGCCTTCGTCGACCACCAACGGTAGACCGTCTGCCGCCCGACGCCCGCCCGCTCGGCGATGCCCTTCATGGTCAAGGCCGCATAGCCGACCTCGAGCAGCAGGTCGTCGACCGCGTGCAGGACGGCCTCGCGCGCCTGCTCGCTGCGGGGCCGGCCGCCGCGGCCCTTCGCCTCGATCATCCCGTCATGGTAGCGAGACAGCCTGACCGGTTATTGCGCCGCCGAGTAACCAGGCGTGGAGAACGCGACCACCAAGCATTACGGCGCCGACATCCTGGGGACCGTCAACGCCTGAGCATCGCCGGATCGACGGTCAGCGGGGGGCGTGGGCCGCGAGGAAGGCCTGGGCGATGGCCGAGGCGACGTCCGCCGGGTTGGTGGCGGAGATGGCCTGGCCCCCGGTGGCCTTGGCCATGGCGTTGAGGGCGTTCATGTCGGCGTCCTGGCCGAGGCCGACGGCGATGACCGGGACCGGCTTGGCCGGGTCGGCGTCCTCCTGCAACTGGGCGAGGAAGGCCTGCTGGGTCATGGTGAAGTCGCTCTCCTCGTCCTGGCCGTCGGTGAGGACGATGACGATGTTCATCGTGCCCTCCTTGGCCTTGTCGCGCATGGCGTCGACGCCGTCGAGCACCGTGCGGTAGAGCGGGGTGCCCGCGTCGTCGACCGCCTTGT
>NZ_JAUQWH010000221.1 GCF_030757795.1 Actinoplanes oryzae | reverse complement strand
ACAGTCGAGGGCCTTCCCCAGCCGGGGTTGGCCCTCGACTGCTTTTGCGTGTCCGGTGCCGAGTAGCGTGGTACGGACGTCCGGCGGGGCAACCCGGCGGGCTGATCGCGGCGCGGTGCCTTCCGGGACTCCCGGGGCGGCCGTGACGCGGTGCCCGATCGGGCGGCTCGGGCGGGGACCCGCATGTGGTTCCCGGCGGGACGACCGTCGGGCTTGCGGTGCGTGGGTCGGCACGGGCGTGGTGCATGGGGGTGCCGCTCGCGGGCAAACCCGTGAGAGGGAGTCCGGCTTCCCGGCTCTCGCGCGCCGGCCCTGCGAGCAGTGACCGTGACACGGTGGCTGCGAGTCGGTGCCCGGCGAGGCGGCGAGCCGGTGGCCCTGGATGGCTGCGGGTTCGTGGCCGGCCAGGCGACTGGCTGGTGGCCTGGGTGGCTGCGGGTTCGTGGCCGGCGAGGCGACGGGCTGGTGGCCCTGGGTACGAGTTCGCGGCCGGCGAGGCTGCGAGCTTGTGGCTTGCGTTCCTGTGCGAGGCGGCACCGTCTCGACTTGTTGTTGGTGAAGTGCCCTGTTGAAGTGCTCCGGCGGACACCCGCGTACGGCCCGCCGAACTCGGAAGGATTGGCCCGTGAACCCAGGACCGCAGGATGGCGGCAACCGCGACGACGAGGGCCGGGACGGCCGCGGTCGCGACGGCGGCTCCGGCGGCGGGTACTCCCGCGGCGACCGGGACCGTGGCGACAGCGGCGGCGCCCGCGGCGACCGTGGCGGCTACCAGTCGGACCGGGGTGGTCGCGACGGCGGCTTCCGCGGCGGAGACCGTGACCGTGGCGGTGACCGGGGCGGCTTCCGCAGTGGCGGCGGCCAGGGTGGCTTCCGTAGCGGCGGCCAGGGTGGCCAGGGCGGTTACCGCAGCGGCGGCGGCCAGGGCGGCTGCCGGGGCGACGACCGGGGCGGCTTCCGGGGCGGAGACCGCGATCGTGGCGGTGACCGGGGCGGCTTCCGCAGCGGCGGCGACCGGGGTGGTTTCCGCGGTGGCGACCGTGACGGTGGCTTCCGCAGTGGTGGCGACCGGGGCGGGTTCCGTGGGGGCGACCGGGACGGCGGCCAGGGCGGCTTCCGTGGGGGTGACCGTGACCGTGGTGGTCAGGGTGGCTTCCGCAGCGGTGGCGGCCAGGGCAGCTTCCGGGGCGGCGACCGGGACCGCACGGGCTTCCAGTCCGACCGCGGCGACCGTGGTGGTCAGGGCGGTTTCCGGGGTGGCGACCGTGGCGGCTTCCGGGGACCGGACCGTGGCGGCGACCGCAGCGGCTTCCAGTCCGACCGGGGCGGCGTTCGCGGCGGCGACCGGGGCGACCGTGGTGGTTACCAGTCCGGTGGTGACCGGGGTGGTTTCCGCGGTGGCGACCGTGACGGTGGCTTCCGCAGCGGTGGCGACCGGGGCGGGTTCCGTGGCGGTGACCGGGACGGCGGCCAGGGCGGCTTCCGCAGTGGTGGCGGTCAGGGTGGCTTCCGTGGGGGCGACCGGGACCGGGGCGGCGATCGTGGCGGCTTCCGCGGCGGTGACCGTGGTGGTTACCAGTCCGGCGGCGGCCAGGGTGGCTTCCGGGGCGGCGATCGCGACCGGGGTGGCTTCGGCGACCGCGGTGGCTTCCGGGGCGGCGACCGTGACGGTGGCTTCCGGGGCAACCGCGAGGGCGGCCAGGGCGGCGGCTTCCGGGGCAACCGCGACGGCGGCTCCCGTGACGGTGGCCCGCGCGAGGGTGGCTTCCGCGGCGGTGACCGGGACGGCGGCCAGGGCGGCTTCCGGGGCGGCGACCGTGGTGGATACCAGTCGGGCGGCGACCGGGGTGGTTTCCGCGGTGGCGACCGGGACGGCGGCCAGGGCGGCTTCCGCAGCGGCGGCGGCCAGGGCGGCGGCTTCCGGGGTGGCGACCGGGGCGAGCGTGGCGGGTTCCAGTCGGACCGCGGTGGCTTCCGTGGGGGCGACCGGGACCGGGGCGGCGACCGCGGCGGGTTCCGGGGCGGCGACCGTGAGGGCTTCCGTGGTGGTGACCGCGAGGGCTTCCGGGGCGGCGACCGCGGGGACCGTGGCGGCTTCCGGGGCGATCGTGAGCAGGGCGGCGACCGGGGTGGGTTCCGCGGCGGGGACCGGCCGGGCAACCGGGGCGGTTTCCGGGGCGACCGGCCGTACGGTGAGCGTCCCGCCGGCGACCGCCCGCAGGGTGACCGGGGTCCGCGCGACGGCGAGCGGGGCGGCTACCGCAGCGACCTCGACCGGGGCGGACGCGGCGACGGCGGCTTCCGCGGCAACCGTGACGGCGGCACCCGCGAGGGCGGCTTCCGTGGCGACCGCGAAGGCGGCACCGGCGGCTTCCGCGACGGTGGCAACCGCGAAGGCGGCTTCCGCGGCGGCGACCGCAGTGGCAGCCAGGGCGGCTACCGCGACGGCGGCCAGGGCGGCTTCCGGGGCGACCGGGACGGCGGCCAAGGTGGTTACCGGGGCGACCGCGAGGGCGGCCAGGGTGGCTACCGGGGCGACCGGGACGGCGGCGACCGGGCGTACAGCCGGGACGATCGCGGGCCGGGCAACGGTGGCGACATGGGGCAGGAGGTCTTCCAGGCGCCCGAGATCCCGGAGGACATCGCGGCGACCGATCTCGACCAGGAGGTGCGGTCGGAGCTGCTGAGCCTGTCCCGGGACACGTCGGACCAGGTGGCGCGGCACCTCGTGGCGGCCGGGCAGATCATCGACGAGGACTCGGAGCTGGCGCTCAAGCACGCGATCGCGGCGCGGCGGCTCGCCTCGCGGATCGCCGTGGTGCGCGAGGCGGTGGGTCTGGCCGCGTACGCCGCGGGGGACTGGACGACCGCCATCGCGGAGCTGCGGACGTACCACCGGATGACCGGGAAGCAGACGCACCTGGCCGAGCTGGCCGACTGCGAGCGGGCGCTGGGCCGGCCGGAGCGGGCGATCGACCTCTACCGGGGTGCCGACAAGGACGCGCTCGACCAGGCCGGGGCGATCGAGCTGCTGATCGTGGCGGCCGGGGCGCGCGGCGACCTGGGCCAGCACGACGCGGCCGTGGCGATGCTGCAGGTCAAGGAGCTCACCGCGGACGCGGACGCCGACTGGGCGGCGCGGCTGCGCTACGCCTACGCCGACGCGCTGCTCGCGGCGGGCCGGCGTGACGAGGCGCGGGAGTGGTTCTCGCGGGCGGCCGCCGCCGACGAGGACGACCTGACCGACGCGGCCGAGCGCCTGCTCGAGCTGGACGGCGTCACCATCGAGGGCGACGACGAGGACGAGGACGAGGCCGCCGGTGACGAGCGCGCCTCGGCCGACGACGTCGACACCGACGAGGACGACGAGGACGAGGACGACGACCGGGAGCGCGCCCGGCTCGACGAGGACGAGGACGAGGACCAGGACGACGTCGACTACGACGACGAGGACGACGAGGACGAGGTCGTGATCCGCGGCGGCGAGGACGTCGACGCGGGCATCGACTCGGACGAGGACGAGCTCGACGACGCCAAGCGCGGCGGCGACGAGTTCACCACCCCGGCCGGTCCCGACGCCGACGAGGAGAGCGCCGAGCCCGTCAAGCCGGCCGAGCCCGAGAGCAAGGCCGCGGACGAGATCGTGGCTGGGGAAGAGGGCAAGGCCGCGGACGACAGCGAGGCCGTGGAAGAGGGCAAGGCCGCGGGAGCGGGCAAGGAAGAGTCCGGAGCCGAGAAGGCGAAGGGCGACAACGCGTGACCCGGCTCGTCGACGGGTACGACCTCGTCATCTTCGATCTCGACGGGGTCGTCTACCTGATCGACGAGCCGATCGCGGGTGCCGCCGAGGCTGTGGAGCGGCTGCGGGCCGAGGGCACCGCCATCGCGTACGCGACCAACAACGCGTCGCGGCGCGCGGCGGACGTGGCCGGCGCGCTCACCGGGATGGGCGTGCCCGCCGCGCCGGGCGAGGTGCTGACCTCGGCCGGCGCGGCGGCGGCCCGGCTGGCGCAGCAGTTGCCGGCCGGGGCGCCCGTGCTGGTGGTCGGCGCCGAGGCGTTGCGTGCGGAGGTGCGTGACGCGGGGCTGACCGTGGTCGAGCGGGCCGAGGACGAGCCCGCGGCCGTGGTGCAGGGCTTCGGGCCCGAGGTGGGCTGGAAGCTGCTGTCCGAGGCGGCCCTCGCGGTGCGCGCGGGGGCGCTGTGGGTGGCGACCAACACCGACCGTACGCTGCCCAGCCCGCGCGGCCCCCTGCCCGGCAACGGCTCCCTGGTCGCCGTCCTGCGCACCGCCCTCGACCGCGACCCGGACCTGGTGGTGGGCAAGCCCGCCCCGGCCCTGTTCGAGACGGCGGCCGGCCTGTCGAAGGCGCGCCGGCCGCTCGCGGTCGGGGACCGGCTGGACACCGACATCGAGGGCGCGGTCGGCGCGGGCTTCGACAGCCTGCTCGTGCTGACCGGGGTGAGCGGCCCGGCCGAGCTGCTGGCGGCGCCGCCGGAGCGGCGGCCGACCTACGTGGCCGAGGACCTGAGCGGCCTGTTCGAGCCGCCCGTGCGCCTGAAAGCGGAAGAGGGCGCGAGGGAAAGCGCGGAAGAAGGGGCGAAACAACGTGCGGAAGAGGGCGCGGAGGAGGGCTCCGGCTGGCAGCTCGAGGACGGCACGCTGACCGGCGCGGGGAAGCCGGCCGCCGCGCTGGCCCTGCTCGCCGCCCACGTCTGGTCGGGCGGCAAGACACCACGCCCCGGCTCCGACGCGGCGGCCGACCTCATGAACCGCTGGAAACTGAACCCCTGATCCGGAAAAAGCAGAACTGAACGCCTGACGCGGAGAAGCAGAACTGAACGCCTGACGCGGAGAAGCAGAACTGAACGCCGGACGCGAGGGAAGCGGAAAAGCAGAAGGCGCGACGGCTGGAGGCTGAACGCCTGACGCGGGAAGAGCCGAACAAGACGCGGGCAAGGGCCGATACGGTGACCGCCGTCGTGTCGGCACCCTCTTCCGAGGGATTTCCCGGCGCGACCGGCCCCGACATAGTGGACCGTCAGCGGTCAATTCCGACGCTGAGATCCCCGGGAGCTGACGTCCGTGTCCGAACACGCAGGAACCCCCGAACCCGCCGCCGGCGCCCGCCCCCGGCGGGGTCTGCTCATCTGGCTGTCGGGCGCCGACCCGGACTCGCTGGCCCGCAGCCCGCGCGAGACCCGGAAGTTCTCCGGGCTGGGCGGCGTGGTTCTGACGACCGCGTGCATGGCCGGGGTGTCCGCCGGCTTCGCCCTGTACACGGGGGTGCGGGCCCCGCTGCCGGTGGCCGTGGTCGTGGCCCTGCTGTGGGGCCTGGCGATCGCCAACCTCGACCGCTGGCTGGTCGCCGCCGCCGGCCGCCGCGAGCGCTGGTGGCAGAACGTGGTTCTGCTGCTGCCGCGGGCGCTGCTCGCGATGGTGATCGGGGCGGTGGTGTCGACCCCGCTCGTGCTGTGGATCTTCCAGCGCGAGATCCAGGCGCAGATGACGGTCACGCAGCAGGTGCAGCGCAACACCTTCGAGCAGAACCTGCGTACGGACGCGCGCTTCGCGGCCATCCCGCAGCTGGAGAAGGACGTCGCCGCGCTGCAGAAGGTCGCCGCGGGCACGGTCACCGAGGACGTCGTCGGCCGGGATCCGGACGTGCGGCGTACCAAGCAGGTCTTCGACGATCTCGACAAGCGGTACACGGCCGCGCGGGAGAGCGCGCTGTGCGAGTTCGACGGCTCGTGCGGCAGCAAGATCAAGGGCGGCGGGCCGTCGTACCGGCAGAAGGTCGCCGTGGTGCAGGACCTGCGCCGGCAGCGGGACGCCGCCAAGCAGGCCTGGGAGCAGGCGCAGGCGGCCGCCGAGAAGAAGCAGGACGACTCGGCGGGGGCGCAGCAGGCGGACGCGAAGTCGGGGCTCGAGGAGAAGAAGGAGCAGCTGAGCCGGCTCAAGGACCTGAAGACCGCCGAGGAGGACCGGTATCTCGCGGACAGCCGCAACGACCGGGGACTGCTCGCGCAGCTGGAGGCCCTGAGCACCATCACGGACCGCAACGCGACGCTCAAGACGGCGTACCTGACGCTGCTGCTCTTCATCACGGCGATCGAGATCCTGCCGGTGCTGACGAAGTTTCTGCTGAACATCGGGCCGGCGACCGCGTACGACAAAATTCTCGCCTCGGCGGAGCGCAACGACGTCACCGTGGCCGAGCAGCGCCTGCGCTTCGAGCGGGAGCAGCAGGAGGAGGAGCTCAAGGCGCGTGCCCGGCGGCAGGAGGAGATCCGGCAGGAGACCGCGTCGCGCGAGACGGTGGTGCGCACCGAGATCCGCAAGCGGGAGCTGGACCGGGAGCTGAGCCAGGAGCTGCGCCGGCTCAGCGGCCGGCCCCCGGCGGCGGCCGCGCCCAGGACCCGCGCCCTGCGCTTCCCGGGCCCCCGGCGCGACAGGGGAGGCCAGGAGTACAGCCAGTGGCCCGCGGACGAGTACAGCACGCGGTCCGCCGCCGTGGACGAGCCGGCGGAGTCCGAGGCCACCGACGGCACCGTCCCCCGCTGGCGGTTCAAGTAGCAGCGGTCACCGCAGGTAGAACACGGTCACGCTCAGCACCCCGGCCGCCTGGTTCGGGACGGGGTCGTCGAGGGAGATCCGTACGGGCACGGCGAGCCGGGCATCGGACTCGAGCAGGGTGCGCAGCCGGGCGAGCCGGTCCGGGCTGGTCACGGGCTGGCCCGCCGGCGTCCGGTAGCCGATCAGCAGGATGCCGGTCGCGGCCCCGGGCCGGATGCGGGCGTTGGCCATCTCGCCGAGCAGGGCGTCCCGGTCCTTCTGCGCCTGCTTGTCGGGCGGGTCGCCGGGCACGGCGACGATCGCGAAGTCCTGCGCGCCGGGCCTGATCGGCGCCGGGGCGGTGGCGGCGGCCGGGGTGCGGTCACGCGGAGCTTCGTCGCGGTTGAGCAGCGCGGTGGCGGCGCCCAGGGTGCCGATCACCGCGACCACGGCGACGACCAAGGGCAGCCGTACGCGCGGGGGCAGCACCGACGCGAGCTGGGCGGCACCGAGGCGGGCGCGCGCGGGCGGCGAAGGCGGGTCGAAGCGCGGGGGCGACGCCGGCCGGGACGCCCACTGCAGCCACTCGGCGACCTCCGGCGGTACGTGCGCGTCCCGCCCGATGCGCCGGCAGCGGTGGACGAGGTCGCCGCGGGGCTCGCCGCGGCCGAGCACGGCGAGGACGACGCCGTACATGATGCGGCGCGGCCGGGGGTCGTCCTCGCCGGCGGGGATCCGGCGCAGCAGGTCGTCGGCCCAGTCGGAGGCCGGGCCGGGCGCGAAGCCGGCGATCGCGGTGGCGGTCAGGGCGCGGGCCAGCTCGGTGAGGCCGTCGAGGGGTGACGCCGGGGTGGGGCAGACGGTGGTCAGCAGCTCGGCGACCGTCGCGGCGAGCAGCGGGCCGAGCCGGGGCGCCACGTGCCTCAGCAGGGCGATCGGGTCGGCGGCCAGGGCGAGCTCGGCGGCGACGGCCGGGGTGCAGGCGCGGTGGCGGGCCAGCTCGGCGACGATGATGCGGTCGTCGGGCGGGAACAGCTCGGGATCCGTACGCGGGTCCAGCCCGAGCGTGCCCAGCCAGGCGCGCGCCGCGACGAGGTCGGCCGGGCCGGCGAGCGGGCCGCCCGGCGCCGCCCAGCCGGCGACGAGGTCGCGTACGCCGTCGCCGTGGTGCCGCAGCAGCAGGCCGGCCAGGCGCTCGTGCCACTCGGCGCCCTTCTTGCGGCCGGCGGTGGGCAGGTGCAGCAGGTTGTCGCCGGTGCCGTCCTGCGCTTCGAGCACGCCGGTCAGCAGCGCCCCGGTGATCTCGTCCGGCAGGTCCCCGGGCAGCCGGTGCACGGCGTCCACCGGCTCGCGGCGGGCCCACGTGGTGACGATGCCGAGGTGGCCGAGCAGGTCCTGCGGCCGGGCCAGCAGCGCCGGCACGTCGCGCCACCCGGGGCGGTGGTGGGCCTGGTCCAGGGCGACGAGCAGGTCGTCCAGGTCCTGACAGGGGGGCAGGGGGCCGGCGCTGCGCTGCCCGGTGGCGTGCTCGACGAGCCGCTGGAAGCCCCGCTGCAGCTCGGGCCGGTGCAGCCACTGGCGGTCCAGCTCGCCGGGGTCGGCCGGCCCGCGGCGGAAGAGCTGGGCGACGCTGTCGGCGCGGCGCGGGTCCCAGTCCCGGAACTCGGCGGGCCACCGGCCGGAGACGACGCGCAGCCGCGGGTCGTCGGGGCGTTGCAGCATGCAGGTGGACCAGGACCAGAGGCGGCTGACCTGCTCGGGGAGCACGCGCAGCACGGCGGCGACGACCGCGGCGGTGTCGCCCGGCGCGGCCTGCACCGGGATCGCGGCGCGGTCGAGGGCCACCCCGGCGAGCGTCCGGTGGACCAGCTGCCGGAACTCCGCGTGGTCGAGCTTCGCGTCGGCCAGGTCGTCGGGGTCGGCCGCGCGCTGCTGCCCGAGCTGCCAGGCCCGGGCGGCCCCCATGGCGGGCGGCGCGAAGGCGAAGCGGCACGAGCCGGCGACGCCGAAGGGCCCGCGCCGGCCCTGCACGACGAAGCACCAGCGGCGCTTGCCGGCGACGGCGACCCGGCGCAGCGTCCACACCGGGTGGCCCTGGGTGGAGCGGATCAGCTCGGGCGGCTGTTCGAGGTCCTCGTGGAGCAGGCGCTCGGCGGCGGCCCAGTACTCGCCGGGGGCGGAGCCGCGGTCGTGCGGGCTGAAGCCCATGCCGGTCAGGTCGGCCCACTGGACCATGATCAGGTCATCGGCTGCGGAGGAAGTCAACGGCGTGCCCTTCCGAGAACGGCGAGCAGGAGCTGGGTCAGGGCGGCCGCGCGCTCGTCGGCGCGCGGGAAGCGGTCCTCGGCCTTGAGCGGCCGGAGCCGGCTGTCGTCGACCGCGATGGGGACGGTGGTCAGCGGGGAGCAGAGGAAGAACCGCAGCGTGATCCACGGCTCGCGGTGCATGCCGAAGACGGCGCTCTGCTGGCCGAGCCCGCCCGCGACGCCCGCGCCGACGGCCGACATGATCAGGTCGCGGGGCAGCAGCACGTCGCCCGAGCCGGGGCGCAGCGCGGCGTCGAGGTGCTGGTCGAGCGAGGGCAGCCGGATCAGCTGGGGGACCTCGGCCATCGCGGCGCCGCCCGGGACCGCGATCTCGGCAGGCTCCCCGGTGTGCACGAGCTTCCAGAACTCGTCGTGCCGGGAGAAGAACGTGAGCAGCCCGCGCGCGAGCTGCAGTGCCCGGCCCTGCCGCACCGACGGGTCGGCGTGCCGCGCACCCCACAGGTACTGCAGCAGCCGCTCGGCCTCGCCCTCGGCGCGCAGCGTGCCGGCGGCCCAGCGTTCCATGGTGAAGGCCAGGTAGCCGGCGGTGCCGCGCAGCACGTCGCCGGACCGGCCGATCCCGGTCAGGATCAGCCCCTGCTTCTCCAGCGCGGAGTGGATCAGGTCGCACTTGGACACGGCGACCAGGACCTGCAGCGGGCGGCCCTCGTCGACGGCGAAGAGCCCGTCGACCATGGTGATCTGCTTGCCGATGTCGTCCTGGATCGTCTCGCGGTTGCCGCGGACCAGATCGGCACCGTACGCCTCCACCGTGCCCGGGCGCAGGCTGCCGTCGAGCAGCATCCGCTCCTCGCTGGCCGACTCGCTGCCGAGCCAGCGGGTCGCGTCCGGGGCGACGGCCGGATCGACGACCCAGACCAGCGTGTCGAAGGAGCGCAGCATGCCGGCCTCGCGCCGGGTGGCGCCGTTCTCCTGGAACAGCTCGCCGGGCAGGTCGGCGACCCCGGTCCAGGTACGCCGCCCGCCGTTGTCCGTGCGCAGCACCAGCGGCTGCCGGAACCCGCGTCCCCACTGCCGGGCCTGACGCTCGCCGTCGAGGACCGTACGCCGGATGAGTTCCTTGATCGCGGCCAGCGCGTCGCGGAGCTCGTCCTCCAGCAGCCCGGCGGGGGTGGCGCGGCGCTCGGTGTTGGAGGGCCCGATCGCCTCGCCGGTCTGCCGGGTCTCGTTGTAGCGGTCGATGCGGTAGGTCAGCGGCACGTCCTCGAGCGGGCTGAGCTTGCGCAGGCGGATGCGGTTGCCGGGCGGCCCCGCGCCCCAGTCGTCGAGGTTGTCGAGGCTCTGCTTGAGCATCCGGACGAGCAGATAGGTCTTGCCGCTCGCGGGCGCGCCCATCGCGGCGACCATGTTCCACTCGTCGATGTGCTGGCGCCCGGCGCCCGGAGAGCCGGGATGGAACACCGGCGCGGAGTCGGGGAAAATGTGCCCGCCGCCGCAGAGCAGGTACGTGTAGTCGATCTCGTGCTCCAGGAACGGCGGCTCGGTTGACACCGCCGCCGGATAGTTGCCGGCCAGCATCGTGACCCGCCACGGCATCGCGCCGGCGCCGTCGGGCGCGCCGGCCTCGAGCCGGAACGACGGCGGCGAGCAGAAGCGGCGGGTCTCGGGGTCGAGGCGCGGCGGGGTGCGGCCCAGCGGCTGCCGGCAGACCGGGCACGAGGTGCCGAAGCGCTCGGTGGGATCGCCGGGCGGGGGAGCGGCCGGCTTGCGGCCCATCAGGACAGCCCCCACACCACGAGTACGGCCACCAGGGCGCCCGCCGCGCCGGCGGCCACCCCGGCCCGGACCCCGAGCCGCCGCCCGACCGCCGCCGCGCTGTCCAGGTACGCGGCGACGGCGGTCTCCACCTCGGCGTAGTCGGGGCGGTCGGGGCCGGCGCCGGCGTCGAGCCAGCCGCCGAAGGTGTGCCCGTACGGGGCGAACAGGGCCGCCGGATCCCCGCAGCCGGCGCTGACGCGGTGCCGCAGGCGGCGTCGCCAAGA
Organism: Actinoplanes oryzae; assembly: GCF_030757795.1. GTDB lineage: Bacteria > Actinomycetota > Actinomycetes > Mycobacteriales > Micromonosporaceae > Actinoplanes. The sequence continues at coordinate 1,926 of NZ_JAUQWH010000221.1, read as the reverse complement.
GCTCAACATGTCACTCCCCGATCACGAAGTCGGTAGCGGCCAGGACGAGACATGTCACTCCCCGATCACGAAGTCGGTAGCGGCCAGGACGAGACATGTCACTCCCCGATCACGAAGGCGGCGGCGGCCAGCACGAGCGCCGCGAGGACGATGCCGGCGCCCGACATCGACATCCAGAGGGCGGCGCGGCGCAGGGCGATCTGCTGGGCCGCCTCGCCGATCGCCCGGTACGCCAGGTGCACCCGTTCGGGGCGGGTGGCCGGGCCGCGCAGCGCGTGGTCGCGGATCCGCTCGATGTCGCGGGCGAAGGTGTGCGCGAGGCGCTCGTCGGGCCAGGCGTCGTCGGTGGCGCTGCCGGCGGCGCAGCGGTGCTCGGCGTCGCGTACCTCGGCGAGCCAGCCCTGGGCCCACGGGCCCGGCGCCTCCAGGGCGATGCGCCCGTCCGGGCCGAACGGGTGCGCGAGCACGTCGACCAGCGGCGCCCAGCGCGGGTCGGGCCAGTGGGTGCGCAGCGCGTGCCGGACCGCGTCGGCGCTGTCGGCGACGCGTCGCGCCGGGTCGTCGGGGTCGGGGCCGAGCAGGGTGTGGTCGACCCAGTGCCGGCCGGCGAGCGCGCTGAGCACGACGGTGAGGAAGCCGAACCGGTCCTGGGCGTAGAGCAGCCCCGGCGTGAGGTGCCGCAGCCCCTCGGGGTCCTCGAGGCGCAGCGTGCGCAGCCCGGTGTACTCGTAGAGCGCGGTCCCGCGCAGGGCCCGCGGCGGCGGGTCGGCCTGGGTGGCGGCGTCGGTGTCGATCAGCACGTAGCCGCTGCCGTCCTGGTGGGCGCACCAGCAGACGTTCTCCGGCTTGATGTCGCAGTGCGCCCAGCGCAGGTCGTGCAGGTGGTCGATGCCCGCGGCGAGCTGCGCGAAGTCGGCGAGGTGCTCGGTGCCGGGCCAGTGCCGCAGCGGCTCCCACGGCAGCGCTTCGATCTGCGGCGAGACGGCGAGCAGGACCAGGTCGGGCCGGACCGCGCCGAACCAGCCGGGCAGGCGGCGCTCCAGCTGGGCGACGATCTGGTCGGACGGGACGCCCAGCCGGGTGGTCACCGCCCCGGACAGCTCCTCGAGCCGCCCGTCGCCCCGCACGACCTGCACGGGGACCACCGCCCACGGCGGCTCGACCGGGCTGCGCCGCACCGCCCCGGGCAGATAGGTGTTGGCCCGCTGCAGCGCCGAGGCCTGCGCGTTGAGGTACTGCCGCAGCGTCTCGGCGTCGCCCAGCCCGGCGCAGGTGTAGATCTTCACGTGCCAGGCGGCCCAGCCGGAGCGCTCGTTGCGGGCGGTGGTGAACACGACCTGGGTGCTGATGCGGCGCAGCTCCTGCCCGCCGCCGGTGGGCGGGACGTCGAAGTCGACGGTCTTGGGCGGCTCGTGCCCGGGCGGCGCCACGGTCAGCAGGGCCTGCCACTGCGGCCCGCTCAGGTCGACGACGAGGTCGTCATCGTGCTCAGCCAACGGTGTGCTCCTGCTCCCATGCGATGTGGTAGTCGATGACCGTGGACGAGCGGGAGCCGTCCACGTACTCGAGGTGCCCGGCCGGGCCGGCGGTCGCGGGGCCGCCGTCGTGGCGCAGCGGGATGCCGTCGAGGCGCACCACGTAGCCGGGGCGGGCGGCGGTGCGGGCGAACTCGAGGGTGCGGCCGTGGCGGCGCAGCACGACGAGCTGCCCGCGCGGGACGAAGGTGGCGTAGGCGGGCAGGCGGAAGCCGGTGGGCCGCTCGCCGCGCGCGTTCCACCGGCCCAGCGGCACCCAGCCGGGCTGGGCGCCCAGATGACAGCGCCAGTCGAACCCGGTGCCGTAGCGCAGCGTGAGCCTGGCCAGTTGCGGCGGGGGCGGGGCCTCGTACGTCATGCGGGCGCATACCGTCGAGCCAACGCTTGCCCG
>NZ_JAUQWH010000220.1 GCF_030757795.1 Actinoplanes oryzae | reverse complement strand
GGGACGGCGCAGTCCCCGCCATACCGTATTCGCAAGGCGCACACCGCCGTGCCGCCTCCCCGTAAGCGGTCGGTGACCATGCGTCCTGACCTGCGGTTATTCTTCCACCTCGATCAAAGGATGCATCCGTCTCCTGATATCTTGCTGATCTTGATCGAACGGGGGAGACCACCATGGCCGACATCGACACCGCCCTGCGGGACGCGATGAGCATCGACGGCGCGATCGGCGTCGCCCTGGTCGACGTGAGCAGCGGCCTCACGCTGGGTGTCGCCGGCGACCCGGACCGGGACATGAGCATCGCCGCGGCGGGCAACACCGACGTCGTGCGCGCCGAGGTCCGTACGCTGCAGATGATCGGGATCGAGGACGGCATCGAGGACATCCTCATGACCCTCGGCACCGAGTACCACCTGCTGCGCCCGCTCCGCTCGACCCGCGGCGGGGACTCGCTGTTCCTCTATGTCGCGCTCGTGAAGAGCCGGGCGAACCTGGGGCTCGCCCGGCACCAGCTGCGCCGCATCGAGGCGTCGCTCGACATCTGATCACCGCTCGAGGCGGTGGGCCAGCCACTCGACGGCGAGGGGATAGCGGTAGTCGATGCCGCCGTGGCCCGCCCGGAACAGCTCGAAATGGATGCGCTCGTCCGGCACCCCGAGCCGGGCCAGCTCGTCGCGGAACGCCTGGGCGCCCAGGTCCAGGAACCACTCGTCCCGGGTGCCCGCGTCGATCCAGACCGCGGTCAGCCCGCGCAGGGCATCGGCGTGGCGCTCGGCCATCCGTACGGGATCCCAGTCGAGCCACCGCTGCCACCGCTCAGGGATCAGCCGGCCCGACCGCGGGTCGAACGGTAATTGCGGTGTGCCGTCCGCGTCGGGGGAGAACGCCGCCGTACAGCCGAGAATCAGCAACAGCAGCATGTCGTTGTCCTCGGTGAACGCGACGCGCTCCCGGAACTGCTTCCACCACGCGAGGATGTCGTGGTCGTACTCGCGCAACGCCCGGGCCGCCTTGGCGAACTCGTGCAGGTAGCAGTACTCGTACAGGGCGTCGCCGGCGTGCGTGGCGAGCGCGCCGAACAGATCCGGGCGCAGCATCGGCGTGATCATCGCCCCGAAACCGCCGGACGACTTGCCCGCGATCGCCCGCGACGCCGCCGCCGGAATGGTCCGGAAACGCGCGTCCACCCAGGGGACAACTTCGTCGCAGAGGTACGAGTGGTACGCCCCAGTCCCCGGCGAGTCCACGAACTGCGAGCCGCCGTACGCGGTGAACGCGTCCACGTACACGAGGATGCACCCCGGCGCCCGCCCCTCCGCGAACACCCGATCCGCGGTTGTGGGAAACGGCGTGCGGAACGGCATCTTGTTGCCCCACATCGCCAGCTCGCCGGAGTAGCCCTGGATCACGTAGACCGCCGGATACCGCTCGGCGGAGTCGTCGTACCCGGGCGGGGTGTAGACCCACAGCGGCCGCACGTGCGGGTCGCCGAGCGGGTTGCCCCGCAACAGCTCCGACTCGATCGTTTCCTCGTGCAGCCGTCCCGCCAGGTTCCACGTCATGCGGACACCGTACATTTATCGACGGTTCACGATCGCTGGATAGCGTGCCGGCATGACTCGCCGAGCCCTTGCCCTCGCCGCCGCGGTCTGCGCGGCGCTGCTGCTCGCCCCGGCCCCCGCCCAGGCCGGTGGCCGGACCGAGACGCGGCAGCCGGCCCGCGCGCACGCCGTGGGGAAGCACGACGTGCGGCCGCTGTCCCGCGCGCACGCGCACAACGACTACGAGCACGAGCGGCCGCTGACCGACGCCCTCGCGCACGGGTTCACCAGCGTCGAGGCCGACATCTACCTGGTCGGCGGGGAGCTGCTGGTCGCGCACGACCCCGAGGACATCGTCCCGGGCCGGACGCTGCAGAGCCTCTACCTCGACCCGCTGCTGCACCGGGTGCGCGCGAACCACGGGCGCGTCTACCGGGGCAGCGACCTGTCCCTGCAGCTGCTGGTCGACATCAAGAACACCGGTGCCGCCACGTACACCGAGCTGGACAGGGTGCTGCGTTCCTACCGGAGCATCCTGACGACGTACGTGCGGGGGAAGGTCCGCGACGCCGCCGTGACGGTCGTCGTCAGCGGTGACCGGCCGCGCGAGCTGATGGCCGCGCAGCGCATCCGGTACGCGTTCTACGACGGGCGCGCCACCGACCTGAACACCGGCGCCCCCGCGAGCCTCGTGCCGCTGATCAGCGACAACTGGACCACGCTGTTCACGTGGCAGGGCGCGGGCCCGATCCCGGCCGCCGAGCGCGCGAAGCTGCGGCAGTTCGTGCGGGACGCGCACCGGGGCGGGCAGCGGGTGCGCTTCTGGGCGACGCCGGACGTGGCCGGGCCCGAGCGCGACGCGGTGTGGCGCGAGCTGGTCGCCGCCGGCGTCGACCACCTCAACACCGACGATCTGGCGGGGCTGGAAGCGTTCCTGCGCTCCTACGAGAGGGCAGCGGCGTAGCGCCTCTCGCACAGGGCCTGAGGTGCCGCCTGGTCAGCGGCGGAGCGCCTCGCGGAGGTTGACGATCAGGACGAGCAGGGCCGCCGCGAAGAAGCCGACCGTGAAGACGTAGCGGCCGGTGAACCAGAGCAGGATCAGGAAGGCGACCAGGGCGGCGGCCCCGGCCAGGCGGAGGGCGACCGCGACGAACCGGCCGCGGATCAGGCCCTCGACCGTCAGGAGCAGGACGAGCCAGATGCCGGCGACGTCGGCCGGCGACAGCGTGTGGTTGAACGGGGAGAACGCGGCGCCGATCGCCCACAGGATCAGCGGCGTGCTGATGACCGACCACCACGAGATGAGGCGGCCGCGCAGGCCGGTCGCCTGCTGCAGGGGTACGCGGCGGTGCAGCAGATGGGCGTGCGGATGCTCCTGCTCGGGCGCCTCGGCCATGCGCAGCTGCTCGTCGGCGAGTCGGGTGCGTTCCATGCGGAGCTTGAGCAGGTGCTGCTCGCGGCCGGCCAGCGCGCGGACCTCCGGGGCCGACGCCGCCAGCCCGGCCGCGGTGACGCGCAGGTCGTCGGCGAGGGTGTCGATCTCGGTGTCGAGCTCGGCGAGGCGGGTGGCGATGCGATCGGCGCGGAGGGCGATGAGGGCCTCGGCCGTGGCCGGGTTGGGGGCGACCTTGGCGAGGCCGGCCCAGCCCACGGGGTCGGCCCACGATCTGCGTACGGTGCCGTCGCGCTCGTAACGCGGACCGGCGGGACCACGCTCGCCCCCGAGCCGGTCCCGGGTGTCGTGCCCCCACAGGCCACGGTAGTCCCGGACCCACGCCGTGTCGTCCCCGATCACGACGGCGTCCCAGCCCTCCGGCTGCCCCGGGCCGATCGCGCGGCCGTTCCCGCGGGCATAGTCCACGTACGGGATGCCGAGCCCCTGCTCCGGGTCCTCCGACCAGGGCGCGAGCCACCGGGCGGGCGTACGCAGGACGGTCACCAGATTCCGCAGGCGCTGCGGCCGTACGGTGATCAGGTAGTCGCCCGGCAGATAGGCGCCGGAGTGCGACCCCGCCCCCGCGAAGACCACGGGGTGCCGCCCGCCGACCAGCGTCAGATCCGGATCGTCCCAGCGCCGCCGCAGGTCGTCCCCGGTCTCGTCGTGCGCCGAGTAGACCACCCACCGCGCCGGCGGCAGCCCCGCCTCGTCGTGCACGCCGGTCCCGTCGAGATAGACGGTCACCTGCTCCCAGTCGCCCTCGTGCTCGTTGACCCCGCCGAACGCCGACCGCCAGTTGTTGAAGCTGTAGAAGAACCAGTACTGCAGGACGATCCACGGGCTGTCGCGCAGCACCCGGCCGTGATAGGTCGGCCGCTCCGGCGCCAGATGGTCGCGCTGCATCAGGAACGACCGGGCCGCACTGCCGCCGGGAACGCTGCCCCGGACGATCAATGACGCCCGGTTGAAGGTGTCCACGAACCGCGCGGTCAGCCCGACCGAGGCGAGCCGGCTGGCGCCGTGCAGGTGGGGCGGGCGCTCCCGCAACGGGATGAGCGCCGGGCCGGAACTCCGGGCGACGGCCGACAGCGAATGATGCAACCCGTGCTCGGCGCCGCCCGCCCCGGCGAGCGCGGCGAGATCCAGCTTCCGCGCGGGCACGACCTCGGCCGACGGGCCGCCCGGCTCGTCGCGCCACAGGCTGGCGCAGGCGACGTACCGCTCGGCGGAGACCGGGAAGAAGAACTCGCCGTCGGTGTAGCGGATCGCCGGCTCGTACGCACGCAGCAGGGCGAGGTCGTCGGTGTGGCTCAAGGTGCGGGATCCTTCCGTGTGCGCACCGCGAGGCTATCGGTCCGGCCCGGGGGCCCGGTCGCCCGCGTGCCGATTCCCATGCTTCTGAGCGGTTCCCACGCCGGTGCCGCTCTCACGTGCCTATGGCGCCGGCGTCGTCGGGACGGTCCGCGTGCCGCGTGGCTCCGGGCGCCGGCGGACTGCCTCGACGCGCGGCTCGCGGCCGGTCCGCTGCGGGCTGACAGAGACGGTGTCAGAGGGGCATCATCGGGCCGCCGGGCTCGATGCGGACCGCGACGCCGGCCTCCGCGGTGGCGGCGCGGGCGAGGGCCGTGTCGGCTGCTGCCCGGTCCCCGGCGGGTGGCGTCCGGTAGTCGCCGGTGACGACCACGCCGTCGAAGCCGGGGACGATCGCTGACGCGCCGGCGACGGTGAAGTTGGCGAAGGCGCCCTGGCCGCTGCGCTCGGCGAGGAGTCGCGCCGCGCTGTCCAGGTCGGCGAAGCTGTATCGGCGCTGCTGCACGGTGAGAGCGATGCCGAGCTGCGCCGCCTTCTCCCGGATCGCCGCCTGGGTGCGGGTTACCGGGCCGTGCCAGAGCAGCACCATCGAGCCGGTGGCGGCGTCGTCGACCGTGGCGATGTAGCCGTCGGCGTGCAGGTCGGGCCCGTCCTGCACGAAGGCGTTCAGCTCGGCCAGCCGCTCCTCCGGCGACCTGCCCCTGGACGGTCCGAACGCCGCTCCGGAGGCGCTGTTCGCCGCCCCGGAGCCTTTGCTCGCCGCTTCGGGGTCGCTGTTTGCCTGGCCCGAGTCGCCGGTGACAGCCGGGCTGGAGGGGCTGGTGGCCGGGCCCGCGTGGGCGGTGCGCACGCCTCGTGCGCCCACGGCGGAAGTGGCGGCCAGGGCCACGGCGACGAGGATCCAGCGCCGGCCCGTCCGGGCCCACGGCGGTCGCAGCTCGGGGCTGTCCTCGTCGAACGGCATGCGGCGTCCTCTGTCGATGGACCGGGCTGCCCATGGTAGCCCCCGGCGATCTCGGTCACGGTGTTGTTATCGATGTTTGTCGATCGTAGGATGCGGCGGGTAAGCGCTTACCCGACCCTGCCGAGGAGCGACGATGAGCCTCGTACGCCGTCTGACCGCGACTGCCGCGGCCGCGTTCGCCCTGTCCATGGCCGTCCCGCCGGCCGCCACCCCGGCCCGCGCCGCCCAGCTGAACGCCGCCCCGCCGGCCGCCGTCCCGGCCCGCGCCGTTCCAGGTGGGGCGGTGTCGGCTGCCGGCGCTTCGGCGGTCGTGAGGTCGAGGCCGCCGGGGACGGTGACGCGGCCGGTGCTCTCCGCCGCCGAGGCCGCGCCCTATGTGGCGGAAAGCTACCTGCGGTGGTCGGGTCCGTATGCGTCGCCCGTCGACGATCCTTGGCGGCCGGGGCCGATCCGTGCCGGGCGGCCGGACTTCGTGGTCGGTGGTGGAACCGGTTCCCGCACGATCCAGGAGGCGGTCAACCTTGCCTACCTGCGGGGCGGCACGGCTCGCCAGGCGATCGCGGTGCTGCCGGGAACGTATACCGGAACCGTTTTCATCCCGGCCGGAACCCCGCCGCTGACCATCTACGGTGCCGGGGCGCCGGGCCAGGTGCGTCTGGAGTTCACCGTGGATGCCACCATCTCGCCGGCGGCGTGGGCGGCCCTGGTCAACGCCGACGGGCGGTATGCCGAGGGTGACCCGGCCTGGAACATGTTCCAGTCGTGTGCCACCCGTTCCAGCGCCACGGCCGGGCTCTGCGCCACGGTCGTCTGGTCGCAGGCCACCGACCTGCAGCTCAAGAACCTCACCATTGTGAACACGCTGCTCGACACCGTGGACCGGGGCACGCATCAGGCCCTCGCGCTGCGCACCGACGCCGATCGGACGCTGCTCGAGGGCATGCGGCTGATCGGGCGGCAGGACACGTTCTATGCCAATGCCGAGGACGCCACGCGTATCGCGCGGGTCGTGGTGCGGGACAGCTACGTCGAGGGTGACACCGATTTCGTGTTCGGGCGGGCGAGTGCGGTGTTCGACCGTACCCAATTCCACCTGGTCTCCACGCGCAAGGAAAGCGGCGGAATCGTCTTCGCCCCGAGCACGCTGCCGCAATGGCCCTACGGCTTCCTGGTGACGCACTCACTCGTCACCGCCGACGCCGGCTATCGGGCGGCGCCCACCGGCTTCCTCGGGCGCGCCTGGGACCAGGGCGCCGGAACGACGGGATACGTTCCCGGAACAAGTCCCAACGGGCAGCTCGTCCTGCGCGACAGCGTCATCGGCCCGGGCTTCGCGACGGATGCCCCGTGGGCTCCCGCCGCCACGACGGGCCGCCCCTTCTCCGCCCCGATCGAGCCGGGGCGCGACCTCGACGATCCCACCCACAACCGCCTCTGGGAGCACGCCACCCTGACGATTCCCGCATGAGCGCACCCCGGCGGACCCGCGAACCCTCCGCGACCAGCCGCCTATCGTCCCGCCCCTGGGGCAGCCGGGCCGGGCGCCGTGATTCGCCGCCCGTCGGCAGACGCTCAGCCGTGGCCCGCTCAGCCGTGGCCCGCTCAGCCGTGGCCCGCTCGGCCGTCGAGGCGGGCGAACAACGCTCGTACCTTACCCTCGCGGGCAGACGGCGGTGCGACCTGACCGGTAATGCATTGATGCTGGTCAATGTATGATTGCGGGATGGCGGGCAGAGGAGGCGGCGCATGAGATCGCTTGTGGTGGCCGCGGTGACGGCACTGGTCGTGGCGCTGCTGCCGGCCCCGGCACAGGCGGCGCCGGTGACGATTGCCAACGGCGTGCAGTTCACCGACACGTCCGGCGCCGGAGTCCATGCCCACGGCGGGGGAATGCTGAAGGTCGGCGGCTACTGGTACTGGTTCGGCGAGAACCGCAACGCCGACGACACGTTCCGGGCTGTCTCCGTCTACCGGTCGGCCGATCTGAGGACGTGGGAGTTCCGCAACAACGTGCTCACCTCCTCGTCCGCCGCCGAGCTGGGCAACGCGAAGATCGAGCGGCCGAAGGTCGTCCACAACGCTGCGACCGGCCGGTTCGTCATGTGGATGCACAAGGAGAACGGCACCGATTACGGCGAGGCCCGGGCGGCGGTCGCCTCGTCGAGCACCGTCGACGGCGCGTACACGTACCACGGCAGTTTCCGGCCTTTGAATCAGCACATGTCGCGGGACATCACGCTGTTCGAGGAGGGCGGCACCGCCTACATGGTCTCGGCGGCCGATGAGAACCGGGACCTGCAGATCTATCGCCTGACCGCCGATTTTCTCCAGGTCGCCGCGCTGGTCGGCAATTTCTGGGACAACGCGAGCCGGGAGGCGCCGGCGTTGTTCAAGCGCAACGGCGTCTATTTCATGCTGACGTCGGGCACCTCCGGCTGGGACCCCAACCAGGCGAAGTATGCGACCGCCACCAGCATCAGCGGCCCCTGGTCCGGGTGGACGAACGTCGGCGACGCCACGACCTTCGGCTCCCAGCCCGCCTCTGTGCTGCCGGTGGGGAACGCGTTCCTCTACCTCGGTGACCGGTGGGCCGGCGCGTGGTCCGGGCCGGTCAACGACTCCCGCTACGTGTGGCTGCCCATCGGCTTCCCGAGCAGCACGTCGATGTCGCTGTCCTGGTATCCGACCATCACGATCGACGCGGCCGCCGGCACGGTGACCGGCAATCCGGCCACGTATTACCGCGTCACCAACCGCGCGGGCGGGAAGGTCCTCGACGTGGTCAGCGCGTCGATGGCCGACAATGCCGAAGTGAAGCAGTACGCCTGGAACGGCGGCGCGAACCAGCGCTTCGAGTTCCGGGATGCCGGCGGCGGATACTTCCAGATCGTCGCCCAGCACAGCGGCAAATGCCTCGACGTCGCGGCCGGGTCCACCGCCGACGGCGCCAACGTCATCCAGTTCGCCTGCGGCACGGGCGCCAACCAGCAGTGGCAGTGGGTCGCTACGGGAAGCTACTTCCAGCTCCGGGCCCGGCACAGCGGCAAGTGCCTCGACGTGGTGGGCGCGTCCACGGCCGACGGCGCCGACGTGCAGCAGTACACGTGCGGCACCGGCACCAACCAGCAGTGGACCCGCACCGCCTGACCCGCCCTCACGACCGCTGGCGGTGCGGGCTCAACGAACCCGCGCCGCCGAGAACCGGACCGGGATCTCGGGACGCGGCCGAAAAGGGCCGAGCGACGCGGCGAAAGGGTCGGGCGACGCGGCGAAAGGGTCGGGCGACGCGGCGAAAGGGTCGGGCGACGCAGCGGAAAAGGGTCGGGCGACGCGGCGAAAAGGAGCGAGTGAAGGGCGAAAAGGAACGAGCGGGCGCGGCGAAGAGAGCCGAGCGAAGGCCGGCGGAATCAGGCCAGCAGGCACTCGCGCATCGTCTTGCCGGGGTTGAAGCCGCCGGCCACCCGGTCGGACATGGTGTCGAGCACCTGGACGGTGTTGTTGCGGCGCATCAGCTCGCGCACCGGCGGCGGCAGCGGCGGCGGGTCGATGGCGTCGCGCAGGTTGCGGGTGGCGAAGATCAGGCCCTCGGCCAGCGACGCGGCGTCGGTGTCGACGCGCACGCGGCCGAACTCCCAGCCGGCGATCGTCAGGTCGAGCAGCTCGAACATGCGGGCCAGCAGCGGCTCCGGGTCGGCGAGGCGGACGGCCCGCTTGGCGTCCGCGTCCAGCACCGCGACGCTCGCGGCGATCTGGGCGTACGGATGCAGGGGCAGGTCGAACAGCGACCAGCGCAGGTAACCCCCGGCGGCCGACCACAACGGACGGTAGTTGCGACGGTCGAGGCTCAGCGGGTGGCCGGTGCGCCGGCGCAGCTCGGTGACCTGGCTCATCAGGTCGGCGTGGGCCGTGTCCGCCGCCTCGTGGACGATGTGCGCCGCGACCGCCAGCCCGTCGTCGCCCGTCAGCATCCGCTGCAGCTCCGCCGACTGGTCGGGGAACGGCACGCGCGCCTGGCGGCCGAACCGCTGCCGTGCCTCCTCCAGCAGCGCCCGCTGCCGATCGGGATCGTGCTCGATCTGCCGCTTGCGCGACCCCAGGCCGAAGAACCGCATGCCGCCTCGTCTCGCCGCCGTGTCCAGGACGCGGCCATGGTAGTTCAGATGCGGCGCAGCACGGAGACGACCTTGCCCAGGATCACGGCGTGGTCGCCGTCGATGGGCTGATAGGCCGGGTTGCGCGGTTCGAGCAGCACGTGACCGCCGCGGCGGCGGAAGACCTTGACGGTGGCCTCGTCGTCGAGCAGGGCGGCCACGATGTCGCCGTTGTACGCCTCCTGCTGCTGGCGCACCACCACGGTGTCGCCGTCGCAGATCGCCGCGTCGATCATCGAGTCGCCCTGCACGCGCAGGCAGAAGACCGTGCCCCGGCCGACCAGCTCGCGGGGGAGGTGCAGCGTCTCGGCGTCGGTCTCCTCGGCGAGGATGGGCGTGCCCGCGGCGATCGTGCCGACCAGCGGGACGCCGACCGTGTCCGGCGCCTTCTTCTCGCCGTCGTCGCCGGTGCCCAGGAACATGCGCACGTCCACCGGGCGCGACGCTGTCCGCCCGCGGCGCAGGAAGCCCCACTCCTCGAGGACCCGCAGGTGGCGGCCAACCGTGGAGGGGGCGAGCCCGAGCGCGTCGCCGAGCTCGCGAGTGGAGGGTGAGTAGCCGTACCGGACCGCCCAGTCGCGGATGACGGTGAGGATCTTCCGCTGGCGGTCGGTCAGCGTGGACGTGTCGAGATCCTCGGGCATCATCTCCAGATCTTGACTCATGCCAGGTCAGAACGGTGGGAGGCGCGCGGGGCGGCCAGTCGCTCGGCTGCCTGCGCCACGAAGGCGCGGCGGCGGGCCCGTTCGTCCGGGGCGTCCGGGTCGGCGCCGGTCAGCATGAACGCCAGCTGGGGCAGCCCGTGCCACCAGGCGGCCAGCGCGATGAGCAGGAACATCAGGTACGCGGGGTCGAGGTCCGGGTCGAGCAGTCCCCGGCGCTGGGCCTCGCGGACCGCTTCGACCTTCTCCCGGTAATGCTTCGTGCGGGCGGCCTCGTCGGCGATGAACCCGGCCTGGATGCCCTCCCACTGCAGCAGCCGGGACAGGTGGGGGTGGTCGGCGTGGTAGTCGTACGTGCGCGCCGCGAACTCGCCGATGTCGTGCAGCCCGACCGCGTGCAGGGCCACGCCCGCCGCGAGCTTGTCCAGCTCCTCGGTCAGCACGGTGGCGAAGAGCTGCTGCTTGTCGCCGAAGTACTTGTAGAGGCGCTCCTTGTTGATGCCGGCCCGCTCGGCGATGCGCGCCATGGTCGTGCCGTCGGGCCCATGCTCGGCGAACTCCGTGACCGCCGCCTCCTTGAGCCGCCGCCGGGTCGCCTCGGTGTCCCACGCCATGCCACGAGTCTAACTCCAACGTTGCGGTTGGCAACGAGCGCGAGTAGCTTTCCAACCGCACCGTTGGAGTTGGGCCATCAAACCAGGATCCTAGGACGCACTAGAGGGAGTGACGATGGAGATTGATGTTGCGGACAGGGCCGTCGTGGTGACCGGGGCGGCGCAGGGGATCGGCAGAACCTTGGCGCTCGGGCTCGCGGCCGAGGGTGCCAGGGTCGCGGTGCTGGCCCGCGACCGCCGGCGCGCGCAGGCCGTCGTGGACGAGATCGCGACGCTCCCCGGCGCCCGGCCCGGTCTCGCGCTCGAGGCCGACGTCAGCGAGGACGACCAGGTACGCGAGGCGGCGCGCGAGCTGGCGGCGGAGTTCGGCCGCCTCGACGCGCTCATCAGCAACGCGGGCTGGCTCGGCGGCCGCCAGCGGGTCCTCGACACCGACCCCGCCGTGCTCGACCGGAATCTGCGCAGCAACCTGATCGGCAACTACCTCGCGACCAAGCACTTCGCCCCGGTCATGATCGGCACCGGCGGCGGGCGCATCGTCTATCTGACCACGGGCGCGCAGCTGATGCCGGGCGGCGCCGGCTACGCGGGAGCGAAGGCGGCCGTCGACGTGCTGACCAACGTCGTGCACCAGGAGCTGCGGGACGAGGGCATCCGTACGGTCGCCGTCGCCCCGGGCCTCACCGAGAGCGAGGGCATGCGGGCGATGATGACGCCCGAGCACCTGGCCCGTGTCGCGGCGACCTACCCGAACGGGCGCGTCGGGCAGCCGGACGATCTGGTCGGCCTGGTCACGTTCCTGTGCAGCGACGCCGCCACCCACCTGTCCGGCACCGTGATCAAGGTCCGCCCCACGGTCGGGGCGTGACGCCGACGTCTACCGGCGGCGGGCAATTGCGATGCCGCCGGCGAGCGCGGCGACGAGGAGCGCGGCGACGGCGACCACGAAGAAGCCTCGGGTGCCGTTTTCCTCGGCAGCCCGGGGAGCCACAGCCGCGGCGGAAGACGGCGGAGGGGAGGAGGGCGGCGGAGGGGGAGTGGTTCGCAGCGCGGACGGGTAGCGCAGGAGTGCGGGCTTCGTCCCCTCCGAGGCGGTGAGCAGGGAGGAGCCGTCCCGGGCGTACGCGACCGCCTCACCCTGCGGCTCGTCCGGCAGCGCCACGGAGGCCGGCGAGCCCGAGGTCAGCGCCCCGATCACGTCGCCGTCGACGACCGGGAACTCGAAGGCGTCGGCGTACGTGCGGAGGGCGACCTTGGTCCCGTCGGGCGAGTTCGTGCCGCCGGTGAGGACGAGGTGGCCCGCCAGGTCGTACGGATTGGGGGTGGTCGTGACCGGGACCCGCACGGACCCGGCGGCGCGCAGCGGGGTGCTCTTTCCCGTGCAGAGCTCGCCGTCCGGCACGTAGAGGTCGCCGGCGAACGGCTCCTTGGTGATCACGATGGGCGTGCCGTCGCCGTCGAGCACGAGCGTCTCGGCGTTGTGCGCGCCGTTGGGGTAGGACAGCTTGCAGGAGACCGGTTTCAACGCGCCGGGCGCGAGCTTCCACAGCCCGATGGACTTGCGCGCCGAGCCGTTGTCGCCGATGTCGCCGATCCACACGGTCCCGTCCGGGGCGACGGCGAGGTCCTCGGTGTCCGTGGGCTCGTCCGGGAACTTGACCGTCCGCTGCACCGCGCACCTGCTGTCGAGGAAGAAGATGCGCCGGTGCGAGGGGTGGTCGCTGCCGTCGTTGACCGCCACGTAGCCGTCGGGCGTGGCGGCCAGCCCGGACAGCTCGTCGAGCCGGTCGTCCTTGATGGTGCAGACCGTGACCGGGGCAGGGGCGGCAGGGGCCGCGGGCAGCAGGAGCGCGACGGCCGTGCCCACGATGATCGCCGCCCCCACCCGGTCAGTCTGTCACGGCGTCGCGGTCCCTCGACGATTCGGGTCGGGGAGGGTTACGAGCCGTCCTCGGCCGCGTCGACCGGGCCCCGCGACCGCCGCAGGATCACCGGCGCCATCCCGACAAGGGTGAGTGCCATGCCCGCGACCTGCGGCGGTGTCGGCCACGGCGCGAGCCCGAGCAGCGCGGAGGAGACCCCGACCAGGGGTGGCACGGCAAGACCGAGCAGCGCCGAGTACGCCGCCCCGGCCGCCAGGATGATGCGGTGCTGCACGAGGTACGCCGGCACGTAGATCACGA
>NZ_JAUQWH010000022.1 GCF_030757795.1 Actinoplanes oryzae | reverse complement strand
GTTGTGCTTGGCGACGGCCTTGGCGAGGGCGGCGCGGTGGGCGGCTACGGCTGCGGCGGCCCGGGCTTCGGTTTCCTTGGCTCGGGCGGCGGCGGTTTCGGCTACCCAGGCGCCTACCGCGGAGGCTTCGAAGATGGGCAGGTCCGGGGCCGGGCGGTGGCGGGCCGGGGTGGCGGCGGTCGCTGGGGTGCCGGCCGCTCCCGGGGTGGCGGGTGGACGGGCCGGGGTGGAGGCCGCTCCCGGGGTGGCGGGTGGACGGGCCGGGGTGGGGGCAGCCGACGGGTGGAGACCCGGGGTGCGGGTGGGCATCAGCTTGAGGGGTTCGCCGGGGGCCGGCTTGGCGTTCGGCTGGGTGGGGGCGTCCGGGGACGTGAGCGGCTGCGCGGGGGTGTCCGGGGACGTGAGCGGCTGCGCGGGGGCGACGGGCTGCGTCGGTGCGTCCGGCGAGCCGACGGAGGGGGAGGCGGCTGCGGCGCCCGCCGCCGTGACGGTGGGCGCGAAGGCGGCCGGGACCAGGGCCGGGTCGACCACGGGGGGCGACGGCATCGGGATGGCAGGGGCGGCGGTGGCGGTGGCCGCGGTGGCGGAGGCCGCTGCAGCGGAGTTCGCGGCCGGGCGTGGGGGCCAGACCAGGGAGGGTGGGCGGGTTCGGGACTGGGTGTCGGCGAGGGTGTGGGGGCGGTGGGTGGCGGCGTGGCGGCCGCCGGCCGTGCGGCTCAGCGGGAGGGGGGCGCCGATGGCCTGCATCAGGCTGGGGACCTGGCTGGGTTCGACGACGTAGACGACTTCGCGGCGGCGGGCGGGCCAGCCGAGGATGATCATGCCGAGCATGACGAGGAGGGTGCCGGCGGTCAGGAGGCCCCAGGTGGCCTGGTTGAGCCAGCCGGGCTGGACCGCGGCGGTGCTCTCCAGGCGTACGCCGGGCTGGGCCGCCGGGTTCATGATGATCAGCGAGTACGGGGTGTCGCGCAGGTCGGCCGGGTTCCAGGAGACCGAGCCGCGGCCCGTGGCCAGCCAGAAGCCCGCCTTGCCGGGAAGCTGTTCCGGGGCGCGGGTGCCGGGGACGAGCCTGCCCGTCACGGGGAGCGCGCCGGTGCCCAGGTCGATCGAGGCGACCGAGATGCGGGGCAGGTCCGCCAGGTACGCCGCGGCGTCGGCGCGCGGGGCGAGGCCGACGAAGGCCGGGCCCTGGGCGGTGTCCGCGGTGACGCGCAGGCGGGTGTCGCCGACGCGGGCGAACGGGGCGTCGGCGCGCAGGAGCTTGTCGACGTCGTCGACCACGACGGCGTAGCCGGAGGTGGCGAGGCGCTGCATCGTCCCGGTGAACGCACCGCTCGCGTCGCGGTGTTGCAGGGCGGCCCAGAAGGCGCCTCCGGCGAGCAGTGCGGGCAGGCCGGCGGTCAGCAGCAGCATGCCGAGGATCGTGCGGAGCAGCCGCATCTCGATCACCCCTTCTCGGTCGGTACTGGGCAGGACCATACAGCCCTAAATACCGCCAAAATGGTCAAACAGCTCTTTAGCCCTCCAACGGTTTAAAAAGCAGAAGGGCCGCGCCGAAACCGGCGCGGCCCTTCATGCGGAAATGGCTAGCTGATGTTCGCGGTCATCGTCACCGTGGACTGGTCGATGTCGCTGGTACGCGCGGTGAACTTGAACGTCCACTGGCCCGCCATCGGCAGCGCGATGTCGCCCACCGCGTGGAAATCGGTGATGCGCAGGAGCGGCACCTCGATGGGCTCGATGCCCTTCGACTCGAGGGCGGCCGTCCCCGACCACTCGACCACGGTGAGCGGCTTGTTGTCGGGCGTGTAGGCGTACAGGTGAATGGAGTTGTTGCCGACCGTCGCCGGGAAGATGTCGACCTGCAGGGTCATGGAGTCGTCGCGCAGGGTCTGGGAGACCGTCTGGGTGGTCGTCGCCGCGGTCTCGGCCGCCTCGGCGGTGCGCGGCGGGGAGATCTGCACGAGCGCGGACGTCACGCCGAGCACCACGGCGGTGATGACGAGCTCCACGACGACGGCGCGGCGCAGGATGCCCGGTCGCTCGCCGGCCTGCTCCCGGACGAGCTTGCGGGAGAACGCCGCGACGCCGATCACCAGGGCCGCCAGGGCGATCTTCACGAGGATCAGCCGGCCGTACGTGCTGTCGATCAGGCCCTGGAACGACGACACTTCGATCAGCGCGGACACCGAGCCGGCGACGATGAGCGCGGCCACGGCGGTCGCGGCCCAGCGGGACCAGATCGGCAGGATCGCCCCGAGCTCGCGCTGGTTGGCCTGGCGGAGCAGGAAGCCGACGAGCATCACCAGGCCGCCCAGCCAGACCGCCATCGCCGCGAGGTGAATTGCGTCGACGACCACGGAGACGCCGGCGACCGGGGAGGCCGTCGGGTGCCCGGTGAGCGGCCACGTGGCGATCGCTCCCACGCCGAGGACGCCGAGCAGGGCGAGGTCGGCCTTGTTGTCGGCGCGGGCGCCGGTCAGCAGCGGGCGCAGCAGGAACGCCGCCGCCACGATCACGCCCAGGCGCACGAGCATCACGGCGCCGAAGGTGCTGCCCAGCACGTCCTGGAGGTCGGTGCGGGAGACGCCGAAGAGACTGGACCCCGTCGAGTACGGCGCCTGCAGCCACAACGCGAGCACGGTGCTCAGCAGCACGAGGCCCACGCCGGTCCACACCAGGCGCGCCGGACCGGTCCGGGGCAGGCGGTGGGGCCACAGGAGCGCGAGCACGAGCACCGGGCCGACGAGCAGGACCAGGCCCGCGTACCCCAGATATTTGCCGACCGGGATCAGCGCGCGGACCACGGGGTCGACATTCTGCGCGACCTCCGTCTCCGTGGGCGGCGTGGAGGCCGCCCCGACGGAGTAGAGCAGCGTGCCGGCGACGGGGTGGCTGTCCGCGGACACGACCCGGTAGCTGACGAGGTAGGTGCCGCGGCCCCCGCCCGTACGCAGGGGAATCGTGATCGTGCCCCCGCTGGCCTGCGGCTCGCCCTGGTCCGCGCGGCTGCCGTCGGGAGCCAGCACCTGGATCTTGCCGGAGATCAGCTGCACCGACTCGCTGAAGGTCAGCGTGATCTTGTTCGGCGCGTCGGGGACGATCGTGTTGGCGCCCGGGTCGCTGGCCACCAGGGCGGCGTGCGCGCTGGCCGGGGCGGCCGGGCCGAGCAGGGCCCCGGCGAGGCCGAGGAGCAGCCCGATCAGGGCCACGACGGCCCGGCGACGGTCAACGGTCATGCGAGTGAGGCCCCCCAACGGCGAACAGGCGGACTAAACGTGCCACAGTTCCCGGCGGCTTTGCCACTTCATGGCGGGCGTACCATCTCGGGTTGTGACAGCCAGCGACCCTCTCACCGAGCTCGCCCTCCGGGCGCGGGCCGGTGACGCCGCCGCCCAGGCTGCCCTCGTGCGCGGCACCCAGGCCGAGGTGTGGCGGTTCACCGCCGCGCTGGTCGACCCCGGCGCCGCGGACGATCTGACCCAGGAGACGTTCCTGCGGGCGTTCAAGGCGCTGCCGTCCTTCGAGGCGCGCGCCGGGATCCGCACCTGGCTGCTCGGCATCGCCCGGCGCACCTGCGCCGATCATCTGCGCGCCGTGGTGCGCCGCCGGCGGCTGGACGCGCGGCTGGCGGCCGAGGTCTGGACCGACCGGCCGCACCACCCCGATCCCGCCCACCGGCTCGGCGCGGCCGACCTGCTGGGCCGGCTCGGCGAGGAGCGTCGCACCGCGTTCGTGCTCACCCAGGTGCTCGGCCTCTCCTACGCGGAGGCCGCCGAGGTGGAGGACGTCGCGATCGGCACGATCCGCTCCCGCGTGGCCCGCGCCCGCGAGGAGCTGGTCAGCGCGGTGGCTCAGGCACAGGCTTCTTGAGGGATAAATACAGCTAACCCCCAGCGGAAGTACGGAACCCCGCGGCACCACGCGCCGACTAAGGAAGCGTGGTGAGAATGCAGCCGTGGATCTCGACAGCCGCCCGGCTGGGGCTGGCCGTCGTCTGGCTCGTCGCGGGCGGGCTCAAGGTCGGCGACCTGGCCGCCTCGGGGCGGGCGGTGAACGCGTACCAGATCTTCCCGTACGACGTGGCGAAGGTCATCGGCGCCGCGCAGCCCTTCCTGGAGATCGCGCTCGGCCTGCTGCTGCTTGCGGGCCTGGCCGTCCGCCTGGTCGCCGGCATCTCCGCCGTCGTGCTCGTGATCTTCATCGCCGGCATCGTCTCGGCATGGGCGCGCGGGCTGGCCATCGACTGCGGCTGCTTCAGCTCGGGCGGGCAGCTCGGCGCGGGCGCCACCCCGGTCTACGGCTGGGACATCGCGCGTGACGCCGGCTTCCTCGCACTGGCCGGAATTCTGCTGGTGTGGCCGCGCACGCGCTGGTCGGCGGACAGCATCCTGATGGGGGACGAACGATGAGCAAAGCAACCAAGCAGCGCGCCGCCGAGGCCCGGCGCATCGTCGCGCAGCAGAAGGCGCGGGAGCGGCGCCGGACAGTCACGCTGTGGACGTCCGTCGGCGTGGTGGCCGTCCTCGTCATCGCGGGCCTGATCGGCTGGGCGGTGCTGGCCGGGCAGGAGAAGGACACGGCGGGTAGCGTCGTGGTCCCGCCCACCGCGACCGACAACGGGACGGCCTTCGCCCGCGGCGAGGGTCCCGTGACGATCGACATCTACGAGGACTTCATGTGCCCGATCTGCCACGAGTTCGAGGACTCGGCGGGTCCGACGATCACCCAGCTCGTCGACGCCAAGAAGGTCACGGTCAACTACCACCCGATCTCGATCCTCGACCGTTACTCCAACGGGACGCAGTATTCGACACGCGCGGCGGGCGCCGCGGCGGCCGCGGCGGCGGGCGGGAAGTTCTACGAGTACCACGAGGCCCTCTTCGCGAACCAGCCCGAGGAGAACAGCGACGGCCTGGACAACGCCAAGCTGATCGAGCTGGG
This sequence comes from Actinoplanes oryzae, assembly GCF_030757795.1. Taxonomy (GTDB): domain Bacteria; phylum Actinomycetota; class Actinomycetes; order Mycobacteriales; family Micromonosporaceae; genus Actinoplanes. The sequence continues at coordinate 67,349 of NZ_JAUQWH010000022.1, read as the reverse complement.
CAAATCGGTGGGACTGACGGATCAGGCGTTCGCGGACGCGGTGACCGGCAAGACCTACACGGGCTGGGCGACGGACGTCACCGACAAGGCCTCCGCGGCCGGGGTCACCGGCACGCCGACGGTCAAGGTGAACGGACAGCAGCTCACGAACCCCACCGCCGACGCGCTGCAGCAGGCGGTGACGGCGGCCGGGTGAGAAAGGCCCTCTTCCTCGCGGTGCTGACCGGGGCGCTCCTCGTTCCGGCCGGCCCCGCGTCGGCGCACGGCGGCGAGGCACCGGACGCCACGGCGTACCGGATCGAGGTGACCGGCCTCACCGAGCAAGTGCCCGGCCTGACCGTCCGGGTCGTCGAGGCGGGCGCGCGGCTCGAGCTGGTCAACGAGACCGGGCACAGCGTGGAGGTGCTCGGCTACCAGGGCGAGCCGTACCTCGACGTGCGCCCGGACGGCGTGTGGCAGAACGTCAACTCGCCGGCCACGTACACGAACGCGACGTTGGACGGCGATGCGGCCGTACCGGCGACTGCCGATCCCACCGCGGCGCCGCAGTGGCGGAAGATCTCGGCGGAGACCACCGTCCGCTGGCACGATCAGCGGGACCGCTGGCTCTCCGACGGGCTGCCGCCCCAGGCGCAGGCCGACCCGTCGCGGCCGCACGAGCTGCGGAAGTGGGCCGTGCCGTTGCGCTCGGGGGCGCGTACCTATGCGGTGGAAGGCACTTTGACCTGGGAGCCGCCGCCGCGTGCGTGGCTGTGGTGGGCGGGGGCTGTCGCGCTCGCGGCCGGGATCGTGCTGGCCCGCCGCTGGGTGGGGCCGGTCGCGCTGGTCGCGGGCCTGACCACCCTCGCGTACGCGATCACGCGCGCGGCCGTCGGCGTGGACGCCCAGGCTCCGGCCATCGTCGCCGCGCTGCTCGCGATCGGCGCGGGCGTGTGGCGCAGACCGTTCCTCCTGCTGCTGGGCGGCGGCGCCCTGGCGATCTTCGGCGGCTTCAACGATGTGGGCGTCCTCACGCAGGCGGTCGTCCACTTCCCCGGTCCCGGGTGGGTGGCGCGGGGGGCCGTACTCGTCGCCCTGGGAGCCGGAGCGGGCACTGCCGTGACCGGCGTGCTGCGCCTGCGGGCCACGCAGCCGGCCCGGATAACCTCGGACGCATGACTGAGCGGCTCTCCGCGGGGGACCCGGCCCCCGACTTCTCCCTGCCCACCGACAACGGCGACACCCTGACGCTCAAGGACCTGCGCGGGCGCAAGGTGATCCTGTACGTCTACCCCGCCGCGATGACGCCCGGCTGCACCACGCAGGCGTGCGACTTCCGCGACAACCTGGGCTCGATCCAGGCCGCCGGCTACGAGGTCGTCGGCATCTCCCCCGACTCCCCCGACAAGCTGGCGACGTTCCGCGAGCGCGACGCCATCACGTTCCCGCTGGTGAGCGACGCGGACAAGAGCGTGCTGACCGCGTACGGCGCCTTCGGCGAGAAGATGAACTACGGCAAGACCGTCATGGGCGTCATCCGCTCGACCTTCGTGATCGACGAGAACGGCGCGATCGAGAAGGCGATGTACAACGTCAAGGCGACGGGTCACGTGGCCAAGCTGCGCCGGGATCTCGGTATCGACTGACTGCGGCGCGTTTGTCCCCGATTCTGGTTCTGTGCTCGTCGCTCACAAACTGTTCGCCGGATTCGGGGCCCTCGGCGTCCTGGTGGTGGCCGTCGGCGCCACCGGGCTCGCCGAGCTGCACAGCGCCAACCGGCGCCTGGAGACGATGTACGACCACAATCTCCAGGCCATCGGCCACCTCGGCGAGGTCCGGGCCTCGGTCCAGCAGGCGACGGCGCTGTCGGACAAGCTGCTGCTGCGCTCGCCGCTGACCGACGTGGCGGACGTCCGGTCGGCGATCCAGCGGCTGGACACGACGATCGACGGGACCTGGCAGGCGTACGTGGCCCAGCCGGCCGGCGGCACGTCCGACGACCGCGCAGCGTTCGCCACGGGCCTCGCCGAGTACCGGAAGGTCCGGGACCAGCAGCTCGTCCCGGCCGCCGAGGCGAACAGCCTGAGCACGTTCCTCGGCGTGCAGAACAACTACATCGACCCGCTCACCAGCAAGATCACCGTGGCGCTCAACAACCTGGCCACGCGCGAGGACCAGGCGGCGGCGCGGGAGAAGAACCAGGCGAGCCGGTCGGCGACGGTGGCGCAGATCATCACCTTCGTGCTGGTGGGCCTGGGCATCGTCGCCGCGGTGCTGATCGCCCTCGTGGCGAGCCGGGCCATCGCGGGTCCGCTGCGCCGGACGGTCGTGGTGCTGGAGGGGCTGGCCGCCGGGCGGCTGGACCAGCGGCTCACGCTGACCTCCCACGACGAGGTCGGCCGGATGGCGGACGCGCTCAACACCGCCCTGGACCGCCTGACCGCCGCCATGCGCGACATCGGCACCAACGTCACCACGCTGGCCACGTCGTCGGAGGACCTCACCGCCGTCGCCACCCGGATGAACGCGTCGGCGGCCCGGTCCGCGTCCCGGGCCGGCGCCGTCTCCACCGCCTCGGAGGAGATCAGCCGCACCATCGGCACCGTCTCCGCGGGCGCCGAGGAGATCGGCAGCTCGATCAGCGAGATCGCCCGCAGCACCTCCAGCGCCGCCGACGTGGCCGGCCAGGCGGTCCGCAGCTCCGGCGAGGCCGGCCGGATCCTCGAGAAGCTGGGCTCCTCGTCCGCCGAGATCGTCTCCGTCATCAAGATGATCACCGGCATCGCCGAGCAGACCAACCTGCTGGCCCTCAACGCCACGATCGAGGCCGCCCGGGCCGGCGAGGCGGGCAAGGGCTTCGCCGTGGTCGCCGGCGAGGTCAAGGAGCTCGCCCAGGAGACGGCCCGCGCCACCGAGGACATCCGCGACCGCGTCGGCGCCATCCAGGCCGACTCCGCCGCCGCGGTCGCCGCCATCGCCGAGATCGGCGCGGTCATCGACCAGATCAACGCCACCCAGAGCGCCATCGCCGCCGCCGTCGAGCAGCAGACCGCCACCACCAACGAGATGAGCCGCAACGTCGGCGAGATGGCCACCGGCTCCCACCAGATCACCGCCAACGTGGCCGAGGTCGCCGACGCCGCCGGCCAGACCACCGAGGCCGCCGCCGACACCGCCACCGCGGCCGACCAGCTCGCCCGCGTCGCCCACGACCTGCAACGCAGCCTGGCCATGTTCCGCTACTGACCGGCCACCCGACCCACGGCGGCCGTCATGCGGCCTGGACCCGCGCGGCGGCCGCCGTGCTCCGGTTCTCGCCTTTCCGGGCACGGCCACCGAGCTGGGCATGGTCCGGACGGTCTAGACTTCTGGCATCGATCTCGTGCGTGCACGGATCAAGCGGAAGTGGCGTAATGGCAGCCGCGTCAGGTTTAGGTCCTGGTGTCCGAAAGGGCGTGCGGGTTCGAATCCCGCCTTCCGCACCGCCCCGCCGCTCAGACCGGCAGCAGCTCCACCTCGTATTTGTGGATCTGCGCATCGCGGGTGACCAGCGTCATGCCCTCGCACAGCGCCTGGGCCACCAGGATCCGATCGAAGGGATCGCGGTGGTGCTGAGGCAGCCGGGCGGCGGCGATGCCATGATCCGCCGTGATGGGAAGGTGCCGGAAGCCGCAGCCGAGGATGCGCTCCGGAAGATCCGGGGGCTCCAGTTTGCCGAGGGATTGCTTGATCGCCACCTCCCAGACCGTCGCCGCGCTGACGTAGACGTCCGGCTCGTGATCCAGCCGATCCTTGATCTCCCCGGCCAGCGTGTCGTCGTCGGCGAGCCACCAGATGACGACGTGGGTGTCCAGCAGGAGGCTCACGGGGTCGAGCCGAAGTCCGCCGCTATGGCGTCGTTGACCTCGGCGGAATCCCAGTCCTCCGCGACGACGAGGCGCCCGGCGAGGGAGCCACGGCCCGTGCGGCTGACCCTGCGGTGCAGCGGGACCACCTTGGCGACGGGCGATCCGGCACGGCTGATGATGATCTCCTCGCCGTGCTCCACCCGGTCGATGATGCGCGACAGGTTGGTCTTGGCCTCGTGAATGTTGAACTGAAGAGCCGGCTCGGACATCACACCCCTCCTTAGCTAAGAGGTTAGTCCGGCTGGTCGGGGCATCGCCAGTCGCAGGGCCGACCCGGCGGCCAAACAGCGGCGCCGGGGCCGGGAGGATGGCGGGATGGCGCTCAGTTTTGTGGTTGATCCTCCGCTGACGGCCGAGCTGCGGGAGGAGATCGTGCGGCTGTGGACCGACGTGACGAATGCCGGTGGGGCGGTCGGGTTCGTGGGGCCGGTCACGGCGGCGGACGTACGGCCGGTGGCGGACGTGGCCTTCGCCGGGGTGACGGACGGGCCGGACCATCTGCTGGCCGGGTTCGACGACGGGCGGCTGGTGGGGTTTCTGGTCGCCGTCGACAACCGGTTCGGGTTGAAGGCGCACTGGCGGGTGCTCAAGCGGGTCATGGTGCGGCCGGGCAGTCAGGGGCTCGGCTACGGCGCCGCGCTGCTGCGGGAGGCCGCCGAGCTGGGGCGGCGGCTGGGGCTGGAGGGGTTGCAGGTGACCGTGCGGGACGGGCACGGGCTCGACCGGTTCTATGCGCGGGCCGGATACGTGGAGGTCGGGCGCATCCCCGGGGCGCTGCGGATCGGCCCCGGGGATGATCGCGACGAGCTGTTCATGTGGCTGAAGCTGTGAGGCTCAGCAGTGCGAGGTCGCCGTTCCCGCGGTGAGGGCGAGGTCCTGCGCGTCCTCGGTGGTGGCTTCCGGGAGGGGTGCGACGGAGGTGGTGGAGGGCGCCGCCTTCTTGACGGCGGGCGACTTCGTCGCGGAGGCGCTGGGCGAGGCTGCCTTCTTCGCCGCGGGCGACTTCTTCTTGGCGGCGGGTGCGGCGGCCTCGGTCTGGACTGCCACCGAGCCGCCGGTGAAGCGTACGGACGTCTTCTGGGTCTGCTGCGGCAGCAGCTCGATGCCCTTCGCCGTGACCGTGTTGCCGTAGACGTCGGTCATGCGGATCTGGAACGGGCCGCTGCCGGCGCCCGACTCGATGAGCCAGAAGTTGTAGTCGGTGCGGGTCGCCGACTTCCAGCTGCCGCCGGAGCTCTTCGCCTCGAGCGACTTCACGGCGTTGCCGGTGTTGTCGGGCTGGACGGCGAACCAGTACTGCGACGAGCCCTCCTTGAACTCGAAGCTGATCGGGCCGACGCCGGACGGGTTGGGCACGGTCTTGTAGGTGATCGGGATGATGCCGTCGATCTCGGCGCCGATCTTCTTGTAGGCGGTGCGGCTCAGGTCGAGGTGGCCGGTGGCGCACTCGAGGCAGCGGTCGAAGACCTTGACGCGGACCTTGCCCTCGGGGCCGGTCACGTCGAGGTAGCTGCCGCAGGCGGCGCCGCCGGAGTATTCGTCGTTGCCCAGCGCCACGTACAGGTCGTCGGCGGGCGGGTCGAAGGAGCAGTTGCCCTGGGTGCCGGCGAGGTCGTAGAAGGTGGCCTTGCCCGAGTGTTTGGCGCTGCTCGGCGGGGCGGCACAGGCGCTGCCGCCGTTCTGCAGCATGAGCGCCGTGCCGAGCACACCGGCCAGCACGACGGCGCCGCCGGTGGCGAGCCAGCGCGGGGCGAGCCAGCGGGGACGGGGGCGGCGATGGGTGGTCAGGTCGGCATCCACGTCGGAGCATCCTCCGGGGCCGCGGGCACCCCGGACAACGAACCTAAGACAGCCTTAAGACAGTCTCCCCCGCCCGGATGACATGCGTCTCACCTGGCAACTCTTCCGGGATCAGGTTGACACCGAAGAGCAGGCGGCCGTCGACGCGGCGGACTCTGCCCAGCGTCCGGAGCGGCTCCCGGCCGCGCTCGCCCGTCTCCTGGTCGATCGTCGACACGACGCAGCGGTTGCAGCCCTCGGCGACCCGGAAGGTCACCTCGCCGAGCCGGATCCGCCCGCCGACCCACGAGTCCTCCTCCCACGCGGCGCCGCCGGACACCACGACGTTGGGCCGGAAGTTGACGATGGGCACCCCGGCGTCCAGGGCAATGTGGGAGGCCTCGTTGACGAGCAGCACCGGGAAGCCGTCCGCGAAGCTGACGCGGTCGCTGTCGCGGGCGTTGCGCGCGATCGGGCGTACCGTGGGGTCGGCGAGCCAGGCCAGGCGGGCCGGGCGGCCCAGCAGCTCGGTGAGGAGCTCCTGGGCCGGGTCCGCCAGCCGGGCGGTCAGCGGCGGCCTGGAGCTGAAGACGCGGATCGTCGCCTTGGGCCCGTCGACCGGCTCCGCCACGTCGACACCGTTCAGGCTCAGGCCGCCGGGGCGTGGCACCGCGCGCAGCCGGGTCAGGGCGGGCGCCTGCCGCTGCGTGATGCCGACGCCGTCCGCGTCGATCGCCATCCAGCGCCGATCCCCGGCCAGCCCCCACGGCTCGGTCACCGCCGCGTCGTGCGCCAGCCGGCGACACCCCTTGACCGGGTACGTGTACAGCGCCGAGATGTGCATCCGGTCAGCATTTCACTCGAACTGCCGGGCCAGTGCGCGGTGTGCCGTTGCCGCCTCCGCCGCCTGAGCCGCCGTGACGAACGACCCGGGCATGGCGGCCATCCGCTCCACCTGTTCGGCCGCGAGCTCGTGCTCGTGGCGTGCGTGCTCGCGGCACGGCAGACAGGTGACGCTGCCGGGGCGGGCGGACGTCATCGCGTACGGGACCCGCAGCCCGCACCCCGTCGTCACCTCGCGCGGCGCGTCCCCCACCAGCCCGAACGTGGACGCGAGAACGTTGCGCACGGCCGCCTCGCCGCCGAGGCGCACCTCGACGTGGATGTGCGGATCACCCATGGCGCGGCATCTCGGGCGTGGCGGACCGTGCGCCGCCTGCATGGCTACCATGACCAATCCCGGCGACCTCGTGGGCGGCCGCATTCAGCATCATCAGATCCGCACACCCCTCGGTTCCGTTCCTGGCCTCGCGTAGGAAGGCAGTGCCGCCATGCGCCCCGGACACGGGAGGCTCCTCGCAGCCCTCCTCCTCGTTACAGGATGCGCACTGACATCCGCATCCGCCAGAGTCGTCGCCTCGGCGCCACCGGCCACCATCCCGTCGATCCAGCAATGGACAGCCGCCCCGGGGAACTACACCTTCACGGCGGCATCGCGGATCGTGACGAACACCGCGGCCCTGCAGCCCGCCGCGGGACTGCTCGCCGCGGACCTGCGGGCCGTCACCGGCTACCCGGTGCCGATCGCGGCCGGCACCCCAGCCGAGGGGGACGTCGTCCTCACTACGGGCAGTTTCGGCGACGAGGGCTATCGGCTCGCTCTGGCCGGCACCGCCACGATCAGCGGCAGCACCGCCGGTGTCTTCTACGGAACCCAGACCCTGCTGCAGATGCTCAAGCAGGAGCGATCCCTGCCCCAAGGCACCGCCACCGACGCGCCGGTCTACCGCGATCGCGGCTTCATGATCGACACCGGCCGCAAGTTCTACCCCATCGGCTGGCTCCGCGCCCGGGTGCGGGAACTGGCGTACCTGAAGTACAACCGGCTGCACCTGCACCTGACCGACGACCAGGAATTCCGCATCGAGAGCACCAGCCACCCCGAGGTCGTGTCGGCGACGCACTACACCAAGGCGCAGATCGCCGACCTCGTGGCCTATGCGGCGCAGTACCGGGTCACGATCGTTCCCGAGATCGACATGCCTGGACACATGACCCGCGTCCTGCGGGACAAACCCGGCCTCAGCCTGGTACGCACCAACGGCACAAGCAGCCTGGACCTGTCCAGCGACCAGGCATGGCCCTTGGCCCGTGACCTGATCACCGAGTACCTCCCGCTGTTCATCGGCCCCTACTGGCATCTCGGCGCCGACGAATGGCTCGGCACCGCGGAACTGTCCCGGTTCCCGCAGCTCGGCCGGCGCGCTCACCAGCTGTTCGGCAGCGCCGCCACCGGCCGGGACCTGCAGTACGACTTCATCAACAAGGTCAACGACCTGGTACGCGCCAACGGCAAGACCCTGCGAATCTGGAACGACCAACTCGTCCCGGGGACCGTCGTCGACGTCGCGCCGACCGTCCAGATCGCACACTGGTACGGCGCCACCGACATGACCCCCCAGACTCTCGCCGCCCGCGGCCACGACCTCATCAACGCCAACTGGAACCAGCTGTACTACATCATCGGCATCAGTCGCCCCGACCCGGCCGCCATCTACGAGTCGTTCGTTCCCGAGCAGTTCGCCTTCGGCACCGGCAACACCACCATGGCCAGGTTCGACCCGCACGTGCTGGGCGCCCAACTGAGTCTCTGGGGCGAGTCCGGCCGCGACGAGCCCGAGGACGACATCGCCGCCAACCTGAAGAACCCGCTGCGAGCCCTTGCCCAGGGCACGTGGGGCTCGCCGAAGCCCACCTCGACGTACGACACGTACACCGCCGTCATCAGCGCTGTCGGAGACGCACCCGCCAGCGGCGACACGGCGGGAACCCGAAGGTGAAGGCAGCCCCACCGCCGAGGTTCGCCGATGCACTGGCCGGAAGACCCGCGGTGAGTGCTGCCGCTTGGCGGTTCGGCATCCCGATCACCGCAGGCCGGCCGCTGTGCAGGGCTCTCATGGTGGACGTCAGCACCCGGGACCCGGAGCAGGAGAGCGAAACTCCCAGCGCGTGATGCGGGCGATGGTCTAGCGCGGTGAAAGATTTCTTGCATAAGCTGCTCGGGTGAATGACCGGACCGTCACGGAGGCCGAGCGGGTGCTCGACCTCTTCCAGGGTGCACGGCTCACGCCCACGCAGCGGCGGATTGCGCACAGTCTGGTGCAGCGCGGGCCGTCGGCTGCCTATCTCTCGGCGGCGGAGGTGGCCGAGCTGGCCGGGGTCAGCCAGCCCTCGGTGACGCGGTTCGCGATGGCGCTGGGCTACAGCGGCTATCCGGCGCTGCGCAAGGTGCTGCGGGATCTGGCGACGGCGCCGGCCGGGGAGCCCGACGGGACGCAGAACGAGTTGCAGCGGGCGGTGCGGGCGGAGACGCGGCATCTGGAGCGGGTTGCCGACGATCTTGCCGGGCTGGAGGGCGTACAGCGGGCTGCGGGTCTGCTGGCGGCCAGCGCGCCCTTGCCGGTGCTCGGGTTGCGGGCGGCCGCGCCGCTGGCGGCGTATTTCGGGTATTTCGCCGCGAAGGTGCATCCGGATGTGCGGGTGCTCGACGAGGGCGGAACCGCGCTGCTGGACCGGCTCGATCAGGCGCGGGCGGCGGGGGCGAGTGCGATGCTGGTCATTGCGCTGCCACGGTATCCGCGCGAGACGCTGGTGGCGTTGCGCGAGGCGAAGGCGCTGGGGCTGAGCGTCGTCGCGCTGACCGATTCGGGGGTCAGTCCGGCCGCGGACGCGGCCGACGTGGTGCTGAGCGCGCCCGTGGGGACGCAGCTCGTGTTCGATCTGCACACCGCGCCGATGGCGATGGCGATGGTGTTGCTGCAGGCCATCTGTGACGCGGTGCCCGAGCGGGCGCAGCGGCGGCTGGAGGAGTTCGAGGCGACGGCCGCCCGCCGCCAGATCTTTCAAGGGTAGGGAGAAGAGCAATGCCCGAGGTACGTGCCGCGCGGGGCACCGCGTTCACCGCGCAGGGCTGGCCGCAGGAGGCCGCCAAGCGGATGCTCATGAACAACCTGGACCCGGAGGTGGCCGAGCGCCCCGACGACCTGGTCGTCTACGGCGGGACCGGGCGCGCCGCGCGGGACTGGCCGTCCTTCCACGCCATCGTGCGCGAGCTCGACGAGCTGAAGAACGACGAGACGCTGCTCGTGCAGTCGGGGCGCCCGGTCGGCGTGCTGCGGACCCACGAGTGGGCGCCGCGCGTGCTGCTCGCCAACTCGAACCTGGTCGGCGACTGGGCGACCTGGCCGGAGTTCCGGCGGCTGGAGCAGCTGGGGCTCACCATGTACGGCCAGATGACGGCCGGCTCGTGGATCTACATCGGGACCCAGGGCATCCTCCAGGGCACGTACGAGACGTTCGCCGCGATCGCCGCCAAGCGCTACCACGGCGACCTCGCCGGGACGCTCACGCTGACCGCCGGGTGCGGTGGCATGGGTGGTGCGCAGCCGCTCGCCGTCACGATGAACGGTGGCGTGTGCCTCATCGTCGACATCGACCGCAGCCGGCTCGAGAGGCGGGTGCAGACCCGGTATCTCGACACGGTCGCCGACAGCCTGGACGACGCCATCGCGCAGGCGGAGACCGCCAAGCGCGACAGGTCACCCCGGAGCATCGGCGTCGTGGGCAACGCGGCCGAGATCTTCCCGGAGCTGCTCCGGCGCGGGGTGGGCATCGACATCGTCACCGATCAGACCAGCGCCCACGACCCGCTGAGCTACATCCCGATCGGGGTCGGGCTGGAGGACGCCGCCGAGTACGCGCGCACGAAGCCCGAGGAGTTCACCGACCGCGCCCGCGCCAGCATGGCCCAGCACGTCGAGGCGATGGTCGGGTTCCTGGACGCGGGCGCCGAGGTGTTCGACTACGGCAACTCGATCCGGGGCGAGGCGAAGCTGGGCGGGTTCGAGCGCGCGTTCGCCTTCCCGGGGTTCGTGCCGGCGTACATCCGGCCGCTCTTCGCCGAGGGCAAGGGGCCGTTCCGGTGGGCGGCGCTCTCCGGCGACCCGAAGGACATCGCGGCCACCGACAAGGCGATCCTCGACCTGTTCCCGGAGAACGAGCCGCTCGCGCGGTGGATCCGGATGGCCGGCGAGCGCGTCGCCTTCCAGGGGCTGCCGGCGCGGATCTGCTGGCTCGGCTACGGCGAGCGGGACAAGGCCGGCGTCCGCTTCAACGAGATGGTGGCCGACGGCACGCTCTCCGCGCCGATCGTCATCGGGCGGGACCACCTGGACTCCGGGTCGGTCGCGTCGCCGTACCGGGAGACCGAGGCCATGCTCGACGGCTCGGACGCCATCGCGGACTGGCCGCTGCTGAACGCGCTCGTCAACACCGCCAGCGGGGCCAGCTGGGTGTCGATCCACCACGGCGGCGGCGTCGGCATCGGCCGGTCGATCCACGCCGGGCAGGTCTGTGTGGCGGACGGCACCGCGCTCGCCGGGCAGAAGATCGAGCGGGTGCTGACCAATGACCCGGCGATGGGTGTGCTGCGCCACGTCGACGCGGGCTACGAGTCCGCCGCCGCGTCCGGCGTCCACATCCCGATGGCGGGCGCATGACCTCCTCCTCACCCCGGGCCTTCGACGAGCTCTGGGAGCAGATCGCGCCCATCGGCCGCGAGAGCAAGGGCTATCTGAGGTACGCCCTCAGCCCGCCCGAACTCGCCCTGCGCGACTGGTTCCGGAGTCAGGCGGCGCTGCGCGGTCTTGAGGTCACGGACGACGGCAACGGCAACTTGTTCGCGTGGTGGGGCTCGCCGTGGGCCGACGGTGCCGTGCTCACCGGTTCGCACTTCGACTCGGTCCCGTACGGCGGAGGGTATGACGGTCCGCTCGGCATCGTCAGCGCGTTCCTGGCCGTGGACGAGCTGCGGTCCCGGGGGGTGACGCCGGCGCGGGCGATCGGGGTGGCCGCCTTCGTGGAGGAGGAGGGCGGGCGGTTCGGCGTACCGTGCCTGGGGTCTCGGCTCTTGACCGGGGCCGTCGATCCCGCGCGCGCGGCGGGACTGCGCGACGCCGGCGGGGTCACTTTCGGTGCGGCGCTGGGGGCGCAGCCGGCCGGCGCGCGGCTCGATCTGGTGAGCAAGGTCTCCGCGGTGGTCGAGCTGCACATCGAGCAGGGGCGTGCCCTCGTCGGCCTGGACGCGCCCGTCGGGGTGGCGAGCGCGATCTGGCCGCACGGGCGGTGGCGGCTCGACTTCACGGGCACCGGCGACCACGCGGGCACGACGCTGATGGCCGACCGGCACGATCCGATGCTCACTTTCGCGTACACGGTGCTCGCCGCCAACAAGGAGGCGCGGCTGGCCGGGGCGCACGCGACGATGGGCCGGGTGCTCGTGGAGCCCAACGCCACCAACGCGATCCCGGCGCTGGTCCGGGGCTGGCTGGACGCGCGGGCCGCGGACACCCCCACGCTGGACCGGCTGGTCGAGGCGGTCGTGAAGCGGGCGACCGAGCGCGCCGGGCGGGACGGCACCGCGGTCGCGGTCGAGGCGGAGTCGGTGTCGCCGGAAGTGGCCTTCGACACCGCCTTGGCCGCGCGGCTCGCGGGCATTCTCGGCGGCGCGCCGATCCTGCCGACCGGGGCGGGGCACGACGCCGGGGTGCTGTCGGCGCACGTGCCGACGGCGATGCTGTTCGTCCGCAACCCGACCGGGGTGTCGCACTCCCCCGCCGAACACGCGCCGCACGAGGATTGCGTGGCGGGTGTCACGGCCTTGGCCGACGTGCTGGAAAGCCTATGAGGTACTTCGCTTCCGCCGCGTGGATCGACGGACAGGTACGCCGGGACGTCCGCCTGGAGGTCGCCGGCGGGCGGTTCACCGCCGTCGAGCCCGGCTCCGCGCCGGACGGCACGCGCCTCGAGGGGCTCGTGCTGCCCGGTTTTGCCAACGCGCATTCGCACGCCTTTCATCGGGCGCTGCGCGGGCGGACGTACGACGATCGGGGCAGCTTCTGGACGTGGCGTGAACGGATGTACGAGGTCGCGGGCCGGCTGGATCCCGACTCGTACTACGCGCTGGCCCGGGCGGTCTACGGCGAGATGGCCCTGACCGGCATCACGGCGGTGGGTGAGTTCCATTACCTGCACCATGATCCGGACGGCCGGCCCTACCCCGATCCGAACGCGATGGGCTCGGCTCTCGTCGCCGCCGCCGCCGACGCCGGGATCCGGATCACGCTGCTGGACACGCTCTATCTGACGTCCAGTGTGGAGGGCGCGCCGCCCGCCGGGGTGCAGCGCCGATTCAGCGACGGCGACGCCGACAGCTGGCTCACGCGGGTGAGCGCACTCGGTGCGGCCGATCACGCGATCATCGGCGCGGCCCTCCATTCGGTACGCGCGGTGCCGGCCGACGTGCTCGGCAAGCTCGCCGGCCGGGCGCCGCTGCACATCCACCTCTCCGAGCAGCCGGCCGAGAACGAGGCGTGCCTGGCCGTCCACGGCTGCACCCCGACCGAGCTGCTGCACCGCCACGGGATCCTCGGGCCCGGCACGACCGCCGTCCATGCGACGCACCTCACCGACCACGACGTCGAGCTCCTCGCCTCCACCGGCACCGGGGTCTGCCTGTGCCCGACCACCGAACGCGACCTCGCCGACGGCATCGGGCCCGGCCGCCGGCTGGCCGGCGCGGGCGTGCCGCTGAGCCTGGGCAGCGACAGCCACGCGGTGATCGACATGTTCGAGGAGGCGCGGGGCATGGAGCTGGACGAGCGGCTGGCCACCCGGCGGCGCGGGCACTTCTCCCCCGCCGAACTGATCGCCGCCGCGTCCGCGCACGCCGCGCTGGGCTGGGCGGACGCCGGCCGCATCGAGGTGGGCGCGCGGGCGGACCTGGTCGCGATCACCCTTGATTCGGTCCGTACGGCCGGCGCGGACCCCACGGGGATCGTCTTCGCGGCCACGGGTGCGGACGTGACGGACGTGATCGCGGACGGGCGGCACATCGTCAAGGACGGACGTCACACGACACTCGACGTGCCCGCCGCGTTGCGGGAGGTGCTGGCGTGACCGTGCTCATCACCAACATCGGCGAGCTGACCACGCAGGACGGTGAGCTCGGCACGCTGCACGACGCTGCCGTGGTCCTCGACGGCGAGCGGATCGCCTGGATCGGCCCGGCCGCCCACGCCCCCGCCGCCGACCGGCGCATCGACGCCGCGGGCCGCGCCGTGATCCCGGGCTTCGTGGACAGCCACGCGCACCTGGTGTTCGCCGGGGACCGGGCCGCCGAGTTCGCGGCGCGGATGGCCGGCGAGTCGTACACCGGCGGGGGCATCCGGACGACCGTCGCCGCCACCCGGGCCGCCTCGGACGCCGAGTTGCGAGCCGCCGCGGGCCGGCTGGTCGCGGAGATGCTGCGGCAGGGCACGACCACGGTGGAGATCAAGTCCGGGTACGGGCTGAACGTCGACGACGAGGCGCGCTCCTTGCGCATCGCGCGTTCGCTCACGCCGGAGACCACGTTCCTGGGCGCGCACGTGGTGCCGGCCGAATACCTGGACCGGCCGGACGAGTACGTGTCCCTGGTCACCGGGCCGATGCTGGCGGCCGCGGCGCCGTACGCGCGGTGGATCGACGTCTTCTGCGAGCGCGGCGCCTTCGACGGCGACCAGACGCGGGCGATCCTGACCGCGGGCGCCAAGGCCGGCCTCGCACTGCGCGTGCACACCAACCAGCTGACGGCCGGGCCGGGCGTGCAGCTCGCGGTGGAGCTGGGCGCGGCGAGTGCCGACCACTGTACGCATCTGAGCCCCGCGGACATCGACGCGCTCGCCGGCTCGGACACCGTCGCGACGCTGCTGCCCGGGGCCGAGTTCTCGACGCGGTCGCCGTATCCGGACGCGCGCGGGCTGGTCGACGCCGGTGTCACCGTGGCGCTGGCGACGGACTGCAACCCCGGCTCGTCGTACACGTCGTCGATGCCGTTCTGCGTGGCTCTGGCCGTACGGGAGATGGGTCTTGCCCCCGAGGAGGCCCTGTGGGCAGCGACCGCGGGCGGCGCGCGGAGCCTGCGGCGCGACGACATCGGCGTGTTGCGCCCCGGGGCGCGGGCGGACCTCGTGCTGCTCGACGCCCCGACGTTCCTGCATCTGGCCTACCGGCCCGGTGTCCCCCTGATCCACCAAGTTCTGCACAACGGAGTGCCGCAATGAACGTCACAGTCCAGGTCACCGGAGTCAGCGCCGCCGACGTCGTCGCGGTCGCCCGCCACGATGCGCGCATCGAGATCGCGGGAGCCGCCGTCGACGCCATGGCGCGCAGCCGGAGCATCGTGGACGGCATCGAAGCCTCCGGCCGACCGGTGTACGGCGTGTCGACCGGCTTCGGCGCGCTCGCCAACACGTCGATCGCCCCGGCGCGGCGCTCGGAGTTGCAGCATGCGCTCATTCGCTCCCACGCGGCCGGGGTGGGCGCCCCGATGCCGCGCGAGGTGGTGCGGGCGATGATGCTGCTGCGCGTACGGTCGCTGGCCCTGGGGTTGTCCGGGGTCCGCCCCGCGCTGGCGCAGGGGCTCGTCGACCTGCTCAACCACGACATCACGCCGTGGGTGCCGGAGCACGGCTCGCTCGGCGCATCGGGTGACCTTGCTCCCCTTGCGCACTGCGCGCTCGTGCTGCTCGGCGAGGGCTGGGTGCTCGGCAAGGACGGCGCGCGGGTGTCGGCGCCCGACGCGCTGCACGCGGCCGGCCTGTCGCCGCTGGCGCTGACCGCCAAGGAGGGGCTCGCGCTCATCAACGGCACGGACGGCATGCTCGGCATGCTCCTGCTCGCCATCGACGACGCGGCGCACCTCTTCACCATGGCCGACGTCACAGCGGCCCTGGCGATCGAGGCGATGCTCGGCTCGGAGCGCCCGTTCCTGCCGGAGCTGCACGCGATCCGCCCCCACCCGGGTCAGGCGGCGTCGGCGGCCAACATCCACCGGCTGCTGCAGGGCTCGGCCATCATGGACTCGCACCGCGACGACCTCGCACACGCGGTGCAGGACGCCTATTCCATGCGATGCGCGCCACAGGTTGCGGGGGCGGCGCGGGACACCCTCGATTTCGTACGGCTGACGGCGTCGCGTGAGCTCGTCTCTGTGGTGGACAACCCCGTGGTGCTCACCGACGGGCGGGTGGAGTCGACGGGCAACTTCCACGGGGCGCCGCTGGGCTTCGCCGCCGACTATCTGGCCATCGCGGCCGCCGAGGTCGGCGCCATCTCCGAGCGGCGCGTCGACAGGCTGCTCGACGTGACGCGCAACCGGGAGCTGCCGCCGTTCCTGTCCCCGGACGCGGGCGTCAACTCGGGGCTGATGATCGCGCAATACACGGCCGCGGGCATCGTCGCGGAAAATCGGCGGCTGGCGGCGCCGGCGTCGGTGGACTCGCTGCCGACCAGCGGCATGCAGGAAGACCACGTGTCGATGGGGTGGGCGGCGGCGAAGAAGCTGCGGACCGTGCTGGACAATCTGAGCAGTCTGCTGGCGGTGGAGCTGCTTTCCGGCGTACGGGGGCTGCAGTTGCGGGCGCCCTTGACGCCCTCGCCGGCGGGGCGCGCCGCGGTGTCCGCCTTCGAGCCCTTCGCCGGGACGCCGGGGCCGGACCTTTTCCTGGCGCCGGTGCTGGAGCAGGCCCGGGCAGCGGTGTCGGGCAGGGCGCTGCGCGCTTCGATCGAGTCCGCTGTGGGGGCGCTTTCCTGACCTTCAGCCGTGGACGTGGGTGCGGCCTTCCGTTGCTTCCCTCCCGGGCGTGCTTCGGCAGTCGCGGCCCTCAGCCGCTTCCCTCCCGGGCGTGCTTTCAGGCAGTCACAGCCCTCAGGCGCTTCCCTCCGGGCGTGCTTTCAGGCAGTCGCGGCACTCAGTCGTGGACGTGGGTGCGGCTGCCGTCGTGGTCGAGGACGGCGAGGATCTCGGCGGGGCCGTTGCGGGAGCCGAAGGCGTGCGGTGTCATCGTCGAGAAGGAGGCGGCCTGGCCGGTCTCGACCACGATGAGCCGGTCGCCGAGGATCAGCTCGACGGTGCCCGAGAGCACCAGGAACCAGTCGCGCCCCGGATGGACCCGGGTGTCACGGGGCGCGGGGCCGTCGACGCGCACCTTGGCGACGCTCTGGTGCGGCTCGTTGGAGAGCCGCCAGACGGTCTGATTGCGTTCGGGGTTGTGCAGCGGGCGGATCACCACGTCGTCGTCGCCGTCGGGGCGGACCAGCTCGTCGAGGCTGACGCCCAGCGTCCGGGCCAGGGCGGTGAGCTGATCGAGCCCGATCCGCCGATGCCCGGTCTCGATGCGGCTCAGCGTCGAGGGGCTGAGATGACTGCGGGCGGCGAGGTCGTCGAGAGACCAGCCGCGCGCCAGCCGGAGCGTCCGCAGCCGGGCCCGCACGAGGCCGTCGACATCGCCGTCTTGCTTCATACGCAAGATTGTATGCCCGTCGAGCAACGCGGGCGTACCGTCGGGGCATGAGTCAGTCGCATTCCCCCAGCCCTTCCTCCCACCACGCTCCACACGGGCACCACCACCATGGTTCTTCGCACGGGCACGGCGACTCGGGGTCGTTGTCCACGGTGCTGGACCTCGATGCGGAGGTGCTGGGGGCGTACGTGGACGAGGTGACAGCTTGGATCGCCCAGCAGGCGGGCGACCGCCCGGTCCGCCGCATCCTGGATCTGGGCAGCGGCACCGGAGCCGGGGCGTTCGCACTGCTCCGGCGCTTCCCGGCGGCGAGCGTGACGGCAGTCGACGCCGACCGGGCGATGCTCGACCGGCTGACCGGCCGCGCACACGAGCTCGGCCTGCAGGAGCGTGTGCAACCCGTGGTCGCCAACCTGGACGAGGGCTGGCCCGCCGTCGGGGAAGCCGACCTGGTGTGGGCCTCGGGATCCCTGCACCACTTGGCGGAGCCGGTCCGCGTGCTCGAATCGGTGCGCGCCGCGCTGGCTCCCGGCGGAGTGCTCGCCGTGATGGAGCTGGACGGCATGCCGTGGTTCCTGCCGGAGTCGGCGGACCCGGCGGAACGAGCCCTGGAAGCCCGCACCCAGGAGCTCCAGGCCCAGGCACGCGCCGAACACCTCCCGCACATGGGCGCCGACTGGCGTCACCTGCTGGAGAAGGCGGGCTTCACCGTCACCGACCGAGTGCTGAACATCTCCGTCGACGCGCCGCTGCCGCCGGCCGGCGGGAAGTATGCGGCAGCGGTCTTCGGGCGGGTGGCCGAGCAGGTCGGCGACCGGCTGACCGCCGAGGAAAGCCACACCCTGGACCGCCTGCTGGCCGCCCTCCCCCAGCGCAACGACCTCGTCATCCGAACCACACGAACCGCCCTGATCGGCTCAGTCCCCCACCCCGCCCCCTGACCGCCTCACGGGCTCGTCACGTGGGAATGCGGCGGCCGACGACGCGCTGGATCGTTCCCCTCACGGCTCTCGTCGGGGCTCTCGTCGGGCTTCCGTCACGACTTCGGTCGGGCTCCCGTCACGGGCTTCCGTCGGGCTTCCGTCACGGGCTCCCGTCACGGCTTTCGGAGCCACTCACTCAGCGCCTCGGCGGCATCGGCGCGCAGGTCGGCGATGCGGTAGCCCGGTGCTCGACGACGCAGCCGCCTGGCCAGGTCGTCGAGCGCCGCGTCGAAGTCCTCGGCGAAGCCCCGCTTCTGCTCGGCGAGATCCGCCCGGGCCTCCGCATCCGTGTAGTGCCGAACGGCAGTGCACACAAGCTCGCCCCGATGCAGCGAGAACCGGCCGACCTCGAGCCGCGGCCGCACATAGGCCTTGGCGCCGGGCACCGACACCGCCCCGATCACCTCATGGAAGTACTCGGCGCCCGGCGCCCGCCCGCTCGCCGGATGACTGAAGTGGAGACGGATGCCGAGGCTGCCGAACCCGGGACCGTAAGGCTTCGCAAGCCGCCGATCAAGCAGCTCCCGCAGCCGCACGACCTCCTCGGCGAACGGCTTGGCCTCGACCTGGCAGCCACTCGACCGCACCAGCCGCACCGGACTGGAAGCCAACGGAATCCGCTGCGACGCCAACCCGGTCGCCGCGCCGACCACCACGTGGTCGCCGGCACCGTTGCTCCTCCCGGCACTGTCACTCTTCCCGGCACCGACGCCTCGCCCGACGTCATCACGTTCCCCGGCGCCGTCGCTCAGGCTCGAAGCATCATCTGCCAGGACGAAGCTGTTGCCCTGCTTGTCCCAGCGCTGATCGCTGCCGAGCACGACCTCGAACTGCCGATTCCGAAGCTGGGTGTAAAAAGACCCGTTGATCCACCGCTCGGCAAACGCCTCGACGGGCTCCCGCTCACCCCAGCCGACAACCGCCAGAGCCTCACAGACCCGCACCAGCCCATTCCACTCGGCGGCGGTCCGATAGTCCCGATACCGATCGAACGCTGCCAGCAAGTCGGAAGTGCCCCAAGCGGAACTCGCCTCCCGCACCTGCTCGACGCTCAGCTCCCCGAACAAGGCCTCGACCACCGCGCTCCCTCCACCGCCGGCCTCCCCGAAGATCAACTGTCGGCAGCCACGGAAAGACGCGGCACCCGCCCCACAGCCGGCCCCGCCCCAACGGCCCCAACGACCGTCAACCCAGGACAGGCCCGTTGACCCCGCGCTCGGCGACGGCGAGGCCGGACCAAGCCACCGCGCCCTCAACCACACCGCCGCGCCCGGCGAGCCCGGTCAGGCCAAGGCACTCGGCGCCGGCAACCGCAATGACCGTCGCGCCCATCCATGCGCCGCCGGCCGGCCCGGCCCAACGGAGAAGCCCGGCGAGCGTGGGGTTATGCGCCGCCGGGCAGCCCGGCCCAACGGAGAAACCCAGCGAGCGTGGTTTATGCGCCGCCGGGCGGGCCAACCCAACGGAGGAGCCCGGCGAGCGTGGTTATGCGCCGCCGGCAGCCCGGCCCAACGGAGGAGCCCGGCGAGCGTGGTTGTGCGCCGCCGGGCGGGGCGGCTCAGCGGGGGAGCTCCTTGGCGATGACCTTGGCCAGCTCGCGGAAGGCCTTGCCGCGGTGGCTGATGGCGTCCTTCTCGGCGGGGCTCAGCTCGGCGTTGGTGCGATCCTGCCCGTCGCCCAGGAAGATCGGGTCGTAGCCGAAGCCGCCCGTGCCCCGGCGGGAGCGGAGGATGCGGCCCGGCTGGCGGCCCTCGACCAGGTGCTCGCGGCCGTTGGGCAGGACCAGGGCGGCCGCGCAGACGAAGGCGCCGGCGCGGTGCTCGTCGGGGACGTCGGAGATCTGGCTCAGGAGCAGGTCGAGGTTGGCGTTGTCGTCGCCGTGCCGGCCCGACCAGCGGGCGCTGAAGACGCCGGGCATGCCGTTGAGCGCGTCGACGGCGATGCCCGAGTCGTCGGCGACCGTGGGCAGGCCGGTGCGGGAGGCGCCCTCGCGGGCCTTGATCAGGGCGTTTTCGCCGAAGGTCAGGCCCGTCTCGGGCACGTCGGGGTAGTCCGGGAAGTCGCCGAGGCCGACCAGCTCGACCCCGCCGAGGCCAAGCGATGCGTCGAGGATGCGCTGGAGCTCGACGAGCTTCTTCTTGTTGCCGGTGGCCAGCAGCAGGCGGGCGCTCACGATGCCAGCGCCTTCTGCTGGGCGGACGCCAGCTCCGCGCAACCCAGGACGCCGAGGTCCAGCAGGTCGTCCAGCTGGCCGCGATTGAAGATGCCCGCCTCGCCCGTGCCCTGCACCTCGACGAAGTCGCCGTCGCCGGTGCAGACGACGTTCATGTCCACCTCGGCGGCGACATCCTCCTCGTACATGAGGTCGAGGCGGGGCTCGCCCGCGATGACGCCCACGCTGACCGCCTGGATGGACCGGTGCAGCACCGCGGCCGGCTTGCCGGCGAGGGCCTTGCGGTCCGCGAGCCAGCTCACCGCGTCGTGCAGCGCCACGTAGGCGCCGGTGATCGCGGCGGTGCGGGTGCCGCCGTCGGCCTGCAACACGTCGCAGTCGAGGACGATCGAATTCTCCCCGAGGGCCTTGAGGTCGATGCTCGCCCGCAGGCTGCGCCCGATCAGCCGGGAGATCTCCTGGGTGCGGCCGCCGACCTTGCCCTTGACGCTCTCCCGGTCGCCGCGGGTGTTCGTCGCGCGGGGCAGCATCGAATATTCGGCCGTGAGCCAGCCCAGGCCGGAACCCTTGCGCCAGCGCGGCACGCCCTCGGTGACGCTCGCCGTGCAGAGCACGCGCGTGTTCCCGAACTCGACGAGCACGGATCCCTCGGGATGCATGCTCCACCTGCGGGTCAAGGTCACGGGACGGAGTTGATCCGGCGCTCGGCCGTCGGGACGGGACATGCCAAAGAGCCTAGGCCGATGACGAGCACTCCGCCGCGCCGGGTGCCCGTCCTGTGGATAACTTGCCGGGCTCGGTCGCACCTGTGGACAACTTCCCGAGCCCCTCTCCGATCGCTGCTAGACCTGACGCATCGAACGGCACGAAGGAGACGGCCATGAAGCAGGAATCGATGTCAGGCCCGGTTGTTGGAGGCGCTCGCCCACACGTCGGTGGCGGCCGCGATGACTGCCGGGACAGCAGGCCTGAGCGTACGGGCGGTCTGGCGGGCGGGCATCGTCGGCGGCCGCAGCGTCGGCTGGGCGCCGTGCGCGCGCAGGAAGCCCTCGACGGCCTGGGGCCACCCGAAGAGCTCGGCGCGCGCCCGTGCCTCGGCGCGGCGCTCGGCCTCGGGGCGCTCCATGAGCCTGGTGACACCGTTCGCGAAGCCGTCCGGGGTGCCCGGCACGGCCAGCCCCGCGGAGCCGACGACCTCGGGCAGCGCGCTGGCGTCGTTGACCACGACCGGCGTGCCGCAGGCGAGGGCCTCGAGGGCGGCCAGGCCGAAGGTCTCGATGGGGCCGGGCGCGACGGCGACGTCGGCGCTGGCGAGCAGCGCGGCCACCGCATCCCGGTCGGTGATGTGGCCCGCGAAGCGGACCGGCAGGCGGGCGGAGCGGTAGGCCAGGGAGGTGCGCCGGGCGCCGTCCCCCGCGATGACGAGCACGGCGGGCACCTTGGCAGCGCGCAGGGCGGCGACGGCGTCCACGGCGAGCTCGGGGCGCTTGTCCGCGGAGAGCCGGCTGCAGAAGACGACGAGCAGCTCGTCCGGCCGGGCATACTGCGCGCGGACGGCGGGGTCGCGGCGGCTCGGGTGGAACTGGCGCAGGTTCACGCCGAGCGGGATCTCGATGAGGTTGGGCACTCCCAGCCGGCGGAACTCGGCCGCGGCGAAGGCGGTCGTGCAGACGATCTGGTCGAAGGTCTCGGCGGTGCGCTCGTTGAGCCGGTCGGCGAGCGAGTCGCGGTGCGGCATGCCCCACACGCCGAGCAGGCCCGCCAGGCTCTCGTGCGAGACCATCATCGAGCCGACGCCGCGCTCGCGCGCCCAGCGGCCCGTCCAGCCCAGCGTGGAGCGGTCGGAGACCTCGATGCGGTCCGGGGCCAGGTCGTCGAGCAGCTTGCTCAGCTGACGGCGACCGGCCAGGACGCGATAGCCACCCGTGCGGGGCAGCCGCTGGCCGGGGAGCGTGATCACACGCCCCTGCTCGGTCATCACGTCGGAGTGTTCCTTGCCCGGCACGATCAGGATGGGCCAGTGCCCGGCGCGCAGATAGCCCTCGCCGAGGTGGCGCAGGGCGGTCCGCAGACCGCCGGAGCGGGGTGAGACGAAGTTCGCCAGTCGGACGATGCGCAGTCCACGAGAACGCGCGGCCGATGGTCGACCGGTCATGCAGGGCACTCCAAGATCACTATCGAAACCCGATGGTGCGCTGGTGCCGCCCCCTCGGCAAGCTCACAGATCGTAGCGGGCGCCCGGACGGACGACCTCCACCGGACCCGCGAAAGCCGCACTCGCGGCCTCCACAGTAGATGCCTCCGAGCCCCACGCGGGCACCAGATGGGTCAGCAGGAGGCGCCGCACATCGGCCTTCGTGGCCGCCTCGCCGGCTTCGCTGCCGGTCAGGTGCAGGTCAGGCGGGTTGGGCCGGCCGTCGAGGTAACTCGCCTCACACAGGAAGAGATCCGCGTCCTGAGCCAGGCGCAGGAGGGAGTCGCAGGGAGCGGTGTCCGACGAATACGCGAGGACGTGTCCGTTGTGCTCGACGCGGATCCCGTAGGTCTCGATCGGATGGTTGACGCGGTCGGCCGTCACCGTGAAGGGGCCGATCGGGAAGGTGCCGGGCTGCAGTCCGTAGAACGTGTAGACGTCGTCGACCGGTTCGTTCTCCGAGCTGTAGGCGGCGGAGATGCGCTCGGCGGCGCCCATCGGGGCGTAGACCGGCAGCGGCGGCAGCGGGCCCCCGGGTGAGTATCGGCGCACGACCACATAGGTACACGCGTCGAGCATGTGATCGCAGTGGAGGTGGGTGAGCAGAATCGCGTCGACGGCATCGATCGATGCATACCGCTGGAGTGCCGTCAGGGAGCCCGATCCGAAATCGATCAAGAGCCGGAATCCCTCGGCCTCGACGAGGTAGGCGGAACAGGCCGACTCGGGGCCGGGAAAACTGCCGGCACAGCCGAGAACGGTCAGTCGCATAGGGGTCCCTCTGGTTCACGCTCGGTCGTTCACAGCGCCGCCGACCGACCCCTGGCGGAGCGAGCGGAGCGGGCAATCTCGCTGCGCAGCCTACGCCGGGACCAGCGCGTCACGTAAACGTCTGATCGATTTGTCGCTAAATCGACAACCTATGTCACAGGCGCCGTGAGCTGGGTCATTTTCGGTCGCGTTACGCCTCGTGAGTCGCATCCGTTGCTCATTGTGTGTGAGGACAGTATCGGACAAATCGGAGGGCGGCGCAGTGACGACGACGGACATGGACGAAACGACGCGCACGCGTGAGGTGAGGGCACCGGAGGTCGTCCCGTTCGGCTGGGAGCCGACCCGGTCCGTCGCGCCGGACGTGTCCGACGCGGAGGCGCGCTTCCGCTTTCCGGCCGCGGACGACCCCACGCCCGGCAACCGGCGGCTGCTGGCGATGTCGATCTACGCACTCTTCCTCGGCCTCGGCGGGGTCGGGGTCGGAGTGCGGGGCATGGTGTCGCAGATCGGCGGCGGGGTGCCGGTCTGGTACACCGGCGTGCTCGCGCTGCTCGGTCTGGTGAGCGTGGCACTGGCGGTGGGCGGCTACCTGTCGATCCACCGGCGGGTGCTGCCGTGGGTGCTGCTGCTGGGCGCGGCGGTGCCACTGATCGCGGACATCATGCTCGCCGTCGCCTACTGACAGCGGCCTACGCCGACACCGCGAGACGGGCGCTCAGAAGGCGCGACGGCCACGGACTTCGACCGAGGGCGGAGCAAAGAAGGCCCCCTGGGAACGGTGCAACGGGGAGGAACGCTGTCTCGGGGCACGCACCCCGTGCGCCCGTCGACGATGTGGGCGCGCTGCCGGCGGTGGTGTGACGAAGGGGGCACGGCCGAAGAGGCACGGCCGAAGAGGCACGGCCGAAGAGGCACGGCCGAAGAGGCACGGCCGAAGAGGCACGGCGGAAGAGGGGAAGCCAGGACGGGGAAAGCAAGGACGGGGCAGCGTAAGCCGCCCCGTCCCGGGAGAGCGTCAGGCCCAGAGCTGACCCTCGAGGGCATCCTCCGCGTCGGAGAGGGTGCCGCCATAGGCTCCGGTGGAGAGGTATTTCCAGCCGCCGTCGCAGACCACGAAGGCCACGTCGGCCTGCTGGCCCTCCTTGACCGCCTGGTGGGCGACGGCCAGGGCGGCGTGCAGGATGGCCCCGGTGGAGAAGCCGGCAAAGATGCCCTCCACCTCCACCAGCTGGCGGGTGCGCAGGACGGCGTCGCGGGTGCCCACCGAGAAGCGGCGGGTGAGGACCGTGGCGTCGTAGAGCTCGGGGACGTAGCCCTCGTCGATGTTGCGCAGGCCGTAGACCAGCTCGCCGTAGCGGGGCTCCGCGGCGACGATCTGGATGCCCTCGACCTTCTCGCGCAGGTAGCGGCCCGTGCCCATGAGGGTGCCCGTGGTGCCGAGGCCCGCCACGAAGTGCGTGATCGTGGGCAGGTCGCGGAGCAGCTCGGGGCCCGTCGTCTCGTAGTGGGCGCGGGCGTTGGCCGGGTTGCCGTACTGGAAGAGCATGACCCAGTCGGGGTGCTCCTCGGCGATCTGCTTGGCCGTCGCGACCGCCTGGTTGGAGCCGCCCGCCGCCGGCGAGAAGATGATCTCCGCGCCGTACATGCGGAGGAGCTGGACGCGCTCGGCCGAGACGTTCTCCGGCATCACGCACACCAGGCGATAGCCGCGCAGCTTGGCGACCATGGCCAGCGAGATGCCGGTGTTGCCGCTGGTCGGCTCCAGGATCGTGTCGCCGGGGCGCAGCTTGCCGGACTCCTCGGCCTCGCGGACCATGGACATCGCCGCGCGGTCCTTGATGCTGCCGGTCGGGTTGCGGTCCTCGAGCTTGGCCCAGAGCCGCACCGGCGGTGCCCCCTCGGGCACCGTCGGCGACAGGCGGGGCAGGCCGATGAGCGGCGTGCCCCCGCAGGCGTCCAGAAGGCTCTCGAAGCGAGCCATGACGATTACTTCCCGAGCAGGGCCGCGGCAGCGGCGAAGCCCAGGGCGCCCCCGGCGACGGCCGGCAGGATGGTGACGGAGTCGCCGTCCTTGACCTTGGCGTCGAGCGCGCCGAGGAAGCGGACGTCCTCGTCGTTGACGTAGATGTTGACGAAGCGGTGCAGGCCACCCTCGGGGGTGATCAGCCGGCCCTTGAGGCCGTTGTGCTTGGTGTCCAGGTCGTCGATCAGACCGGACAGGGTCTCACCGGAGCCCTCGACGACCTTTGCGCCGCCGGTGTAGCTGCGCAGGATGGTCGGAACGCGAACTTCGACAGCCATGATGCGGTAACTCCTAGCAGAAGAGTGAGTCAAGATGTTCGGGAAACGGCCGGGGACGAGCGCTCAGCGACACTCGTAATAGACCGACGCGGGACTCTGCCCGAACATGTACGACTGGACGGCGTACCCGTCCGCACTCGTGCTCACGCGTCCACCGTCGCATCCACGATGTTGACCTCTTCCTCGGTCACCACACCGTCCACGATACGGAACGAGCGGATCTCCTCGGCATCGGGCTCGCGGGTCGAGACCAGCAGGTAGTGCGCGCCCGGCTCGCCGGCGAACTTGACGTCCGTGCGGGACGGGTAGGCCTCGGTCGCCGTGTGCGAGTGGTAGATGACGACCGGCTCCTCGTCGTTGTCGTCCATCTCGCGCCAGACGCGGAGCTGCTCCATCGAGTCGAACTCGTAGAACGTCATCGACCGCGCCGCATTGTCCATGGCGATGTGCCGCGTCGGCAGGTCGCTGCCGATCGGGCCGGCAACGACGCCACAGGCCTCGTCGGGATGATCCCGGCGGGCGTGGGCGACGATCGCGGAGACGATCGCACTGTCAATGGTCAGCACGCCGTTCACATTACCGTGACGACGAGCTTCACCGGGCGTGGCAGTGCTCACGCGCGAACACGGTACGAGCCGCCGAACGCGGGTAGCACCAGAACATGAAGCAGCGAAGCATCGGAGAAACCCAAGTCAGTGCGATCGGCCTCGGCGGCATGCCGATGTCGATCGAGGGCCGGCCGGAGACCGAGCGGTCGGTGCGGACGATCCACGCCGCGCTCGACGCCGGTGTGACGTTCATCGACACCGCGGACGCGTACCACCTCCGGGCGGACGACGTCGGGCACAACGAGAGCCTCATCGCGCAGGCGCTCGCGAGCTACGGCGGCGACACCTCGGGCGTCCTGGTCGCCACCAAGGGCGGTCACCTGCGGCCCGGCGACGGCTCGTGGACGCAGGACGGCTCGCCGGAGCACCTGCGGGAGGCCGTCGAGGCGTCGCTCAAGCGGCTCGGCGTGGACGCGATCGGGCTCTACCAGTTCCACCGGCCCGACCCGAAGGTGCCGTACGAGGACTCGGTCGGCGTCCTCAAGGAGCTGCTCGACGCCGGCAAGATCCGGATGGCGGGCATCTCGAACGCGAACGAGCAGCAGATCCGCCAGGCGCAGGAGATCCTCGGCGGGCGGCTGGTGTCCGTACAGAATCAGTTCTCGCCGGCCTTCCGGTCGTCCGAGGGCGAGCTGAAGCTCTGCGACGAGCTGGGCATCGCCTTCCTGCCGTGGTCGCCGCTGGGCGGCATCACCAAGGCCGGCGAGCTGGGCGACCGGTTCGCCGAGTTCGCCCGGGTCGCGCAGGCGCACGACGTCAGCCCGCAGCGGGTGACGCTCGCGTGGATGCTGGCCAAGAGCCCGGTGGTCATCCCGATCCCCGGCGCGAGCCGCCCCGAGTCGATCACCGACTCGGCCCAGGCGCCCGAGCTGACGCTCACCGACGAGGAGTTCGCGGCGCTGGACGCCGCGAAGTAACCGGTCGGCAGGGAAAAGACGCGGACCCGGAGGTCAGCGCGGCTCGATCTCCGGGAGCGCGTTCAGCAGGGACTCCTGCAGATAGCCCAGGTACGCATACACAGAAAGCTGGAACACGCGGCTCGACCCGGGATCCTCGGACACCGCCGCGTCCAGCTCCTCGCCCAGGTCGGTTGCGGCCTGGATGTCGAGCCGGGTGCCCATGGCGAGACGGGCGTCGTTGATCGCGCGCAGCCAGGCCTCGGCCTCCTCGCCGTCGAGCCGCACCTCGCCGGGGCCGTCGTCGGGCAGCGCCGCGAGGATGGCGCCCGCCTGGTCGAGCTTGCCGGTCTTGAGGTCGCCCTCGGTGTAGAGCCGGAACTCGGCGGAGTCGTCGGGCCGGTCCGGATAGATGTCCGGGAACAGCCGCTCGACGACCGGGTCGCCGTGGTCGAAACCGTCCATGAGGAGCCCGACGACCTCACCGGCCACCTTGCGCAACACCCGCACCTCGTCCACCGCGAAGGTGGCCACGCACACGTTGCCATTGCGCCGGAACATCAGTCGATCACCCGCCCGGTTTCGATCTCGTCAAGTCGGAACCGAGGTCTCACGCCCGGTCCACCGTCGCCCACAGACCGTATCCGTGAAGCTGGGAGGCGTCCATCTCCATGCGCTCGCGCGCGCCGGTGGAGACGACCGCCTTGCCCTTGTGGTGGACGTCCAGCATCAGCTCCTCGGCCTTGTCCTTGCTGTAGCCGAACAGCTTCTGGAAAACCCACGTCACGTAGGACATCAGGTTGACGGGATCGTCCCAGACGATCGTCACCCACGGCCGGTCATCTGCCGGCACCTCCTCGATCTGCGGCGTCTCGACGGGAGCGACCTGAGGCAACGCCATGCCCCCAATCGTGCCACGGCTTCGGAGGAGAAGACCCGACCGGCGAGCGATGACGCCCGCAACGAAATGGTGTATGCCCGCGCGCACCCGGCGGCGGAAGGCCCGCGACCAAGGGCGCGAGCTGCACTGTCGCGGTTCCGACTCTGACCGTCCGGACGTTCACCCAACGTGATGTTCCTCGATATGCTGGCGCGGTGGAGCACTGGGACTTCGTCGGCCGGGCCGGCGATTTGTCCCGCCTGCGTGCGGCCGCGACGAGGCCGGACGAGCGCGGGCTGATCCTCAGCGGCGCCGCCGGCATCGGCAAGAGCCGCTTGCTCCACGAGGCCGTGTCGTCACTCAAAGCGACCAACTGGGCGGTTCGCCGCGCCTCGGCGAACATCGCGACCTCCGGGCTGCCGTTCGGGGGCCTCGCGCAGATCCTGCCCGCCGACCCGCCCGCCGGCCTCTCCCCCGCCGGGCTGCTGCGCTGGGCCGTCGACGGGCTGGTCGCCGAGGCCGACGGCCGCCCGATCGTCCTGGCCGTCGACGACGCCCACCTGCTCGATCCGCCGTCCGCCGCGCTCGCGCACCTGCTGGTCCGCGAGGGCGCCACGCTGCTGGCGACCCTGCGCACCTCCGAGCCGGTGCCGCCGCCGATCGCCGCATTGTGGACCGAGGGCCTGGTCGCGCACGCCACGCTGGAGCCCCTGACGCCTCAGGAGTCACGGGAGCTGCTGACGACCCTGGTGGGCGGCCCGGTCGAGGCCGGCTCGGCGCAGCGGCTCGGGCGCCTCGGCGGCGGCAACCCGCTGCTGCTGCGGGAGCTGGTGGCCGCGGCGATCGCGGGCGGCGAGCTGACGGAGGCGTACGGCTTCCGGCGCTGGACCGGCCGCCTGGCCCTCGCGCCGAGCCTCGCCGAGCTGGTCGACGCCCGCATCGGCGGCCTGACCACCGGGGTGCGCGGCGTGCTGGAGCTGGTGGCGTTCGGGGAGCCGATCGGGCTGGAGCTGCTGATGCGCGCCGCCGACCCGGCCGACGTGGAGACGGCGGAGGAGCGCGAGCTGATCCGGGTCGTGTCCGACGACCGGCGCCGCGAGGTGCAGCTGGCCCATCCCCTCTACGGCGAGGTGGTCCGCCGCCGCTGCCCGGTGACCCGGGCACGCCGCCTCCTCGCCCGGCTCGCCGGCCTGGTGGAGGACGCCGGCTCCAAGCGCCGCAACGACGTGCTGCGCGTCGCGGTCTGGCGCCTCGACTCGGGCACGGCGCAGAGCGGCGAGGCGCTGCTCAAGGCGGCGACGGAGGCGTTCACGGGGTTCGACATCGCGCTCGCCGGGCGGCTGGCCGCGGCGGCCCGGGACGCGGGGGCCGGTTTCGCCGCCGCCGAGCTGCTGGCGACCTCCCTGTTGTTCACCGGCGAGCCGGAGCGGGCGCTGGTGGTCCTCGACGGGTCCGAGGACGGCGGGGCGCGCCAGGTCACCGCCCGCGCGTCCGTCGAGTTCTTCGGGCTGGGCCGGACGAGTGCGGCGGATCTCGTGTCCAAGGCGCTGGAGGGCGCGCACGAGGGCGTCGCGCACCTGCGGGCGTTCGAGGCGTTCCTGCGGCTGCAGCTCGGCGATCCGGCCCGCGCCCGCGAGCTGGCCGGCCAGGTGCTGGCCGAGCCGGATGCCGAGGTGCCGTCGCAGGCCCTGGCCCGGTTCGTGCTCGCGTTCCTGGCGGCCGCGGGCGGCGACCCGGACACCGCCCGC
Source organism: Actinoplanes oryzae (assembly GCF_030757795.1). Lineage (GTDB taxonomy): Bacteria > Actinomycetota > Actinomycetes > Mycobacteriales > Micromonosporaceae > Actinoplanes. The sequence goes on along the minus strand of NZ_JAUQWH010000022.1, from coordinate 37,724 downwards.
GAGCTGATCGACGAGGTCGAGCGGGAGCGGGCGACCTGGCAGCGGGACACCCCGACGCTGCAGTTCGCGCTGCAGATGGCGCTGGGCACGCTGGTCGGCGTGGGCCTCGACCTGCCGGCCATCGACCGGATCCTCACCGCGGAGTTCGCCGACCTGGCCCAGGCGGGCGGCTTCGGCTTCGGCTCGGGCTGGGTGTCGCTGCTCCACGCGCACGCCGCGTGGCTGCGCGGCCGCACCGGGGAGGCACTGCGGGCGGTCGACCAGGCGTGCGCCGCACTCGCGCCCGTCCGCTCGTACGACGGAAGTGCGCACTTCGGCCGGGCCATGGTCGCCGCCCTGCGCGGGGATCCGGCGCTCGCCCTCGCGTCGGTCGCGACCGGTGCCGAGGCCGAGGGCACGGCGGTCGGGCTCTACTACCCGTGGCACCAGCAGGCGCGGGCCTGGGCACACGCCAGCGCGGGCGAGCTGGACGAGGCCGTCCGAATCCTGCTCGGGCTGGCCGACCGGACACGCGCGGACGGGTTCTTCGGGCAGGAGCTGCTCGCCCTCTACGACGTGGTGCGCCTGGGCCGGCCCGAGCGGGTGGCGGAGCGGATCGGCGAGCTGGCGGCCTTCGTGGGCGGGCGGGCCACGCCGATCTTCGCCCGGCACGCCTCGGCCGCCACGGGCGAGGAGTTCCTGGCCGTCGCGCGGGAGTTCGCCGGGCTGGGCTACGAGGTGTTCGCGGCGGAGGCGGCGGCCGGCGCGGTGCGACGCTTCCGGACGGTACGAGACCCCGGCGCCCTGGCCGCCGGCACGCTCCTCGGGGACGTACTCTCCCGGTGCGACGTGCTGCGGACGCCCGCGCTGACGGCGGTGCAGCCCGCCCTGACCGTACGCGAAAGGCAGGTCGCCGAGCTTGCAGCCGGCGGCGTCCGCAGCCGCGAGATCGCCGACCGGCTGTTCCTGTCGCCACGCACCGTGGAGAACCACTTGCAGCGGGTCTACACCAAGCTGGGTGTCGGGGGCAGGAACGAACTCGCCCCGGCGCTCCGCCTGCTCCCGCAATAAGGTGGGGGCGTGACGTCATCTGCGCCTGCCCTGCTCACCGACCAGTACGAGCTGACCATGGTCAGCGCGGCCCTCAAGGACGGGACCGCCTCGCGGCCCAGCGTCTTCGAGGTGTTCGCCCGCCGCCTGCCCGGTGGCCGGCGCTACGGGGTCGTCGCGGGGCAGGGCCGGCTCATGGAGCTGATCCGGGAGTTCCGCTTCCGCGAGGAGGACGTGGCCTTCCTGCGCAGGGCGGGCATCGTCGACGAGGCCACGGCCGCCTGGCTCGCCGACTACCGGTTCACCGGCGACATCGACGGCTATGCCGAGGGCGAGCTCTTCTTCCCCGGCTCCCCGATTCTGACCGTGTCCGGCGGCTTCGCCGAGTGCGTGGTGCTCGAGACGCTCATCCTGTCGGTGCTCAACCACGACAGCGCCATCGCCTCGGCCGCCGCCCGGATGGTCACGGCGGCGCGCGGCCGGCCGATCATCGAGATGGGTTCCCGGCGTACGCACGAGGAGGCCGCCGTGGCAGCCGCCCGCGCCGCCTACCTCGCCGGCTTCGCCTCGACGTCGAACCTGGCCGCCGGCGCGCTCTACGGCATCCCGACCACGGGCACGTCCGCCCACGCCTTCACGCTGCTGCACGACGACGAGCCGGCGGCCTTCGCCTCGCAGGTCGCGGCGCTGGGCAAGAACACGACGCTGCTGGTCGACACCTACGACATCGCGCAGGGCATCCGCAACGCCATCGCGGTCGCCGGGCCCGGCCTGCGCGCGGTCCGCATCGACTCCGGCGACCTGTCGGTGCTGGCCCAGCACTCGCGCGAGCTGCTCGACTCGCTGGGCGCGACCGAGACCAAGATCGTGGTCTCCGGCGACATGGACGAGTACGCGATCGCGACCCTCGCCGCCGAGCCCGTCGACATGTACGGCGCCGGCACCGCGGTCGTCACCGGCTCCGGCGCCCCGACCGCGGGCCTGGTCTACAAGCTCGTCGAGGTCGAGGGCCGACCGGTCGTCAAGCGCTCGGAGAACAAGGCCACGGTCGGCGGCCGCAAGACCGCCGTCCGCCGGCACAAGCCCACGGGTACGGCCACCGAGGAGATCGTGGTCTCGCAGGGCGTCCCGGACCACCAGCCGAACGACCGGCTCCTGCAGCACTCGTTCGTCGCCGGTGGCACCGTGGCCGACCTGCCCACGCTCGAGGACGCGCGCGCCCACCTGCGGCAGTGCCTGATCTCGATCCCGTGGGAGGGGCTCAAGCTGTCGGCCGGCGACCCGGCTGTGCCCGTGACCGTCGTCCCCACCGCCTGAAAGGTCCGTCATGTCGAAGGCTCTCATCATCGTCGACGTCCAGAACGACTTCTGCGAAGGCGGCTCCCTCGCCGTCGGCGGCGGGGCGGGCGTGGCCGCGGCCATCTCGTCGGCGCTCGCCGCATCGGACGGCCGGTGGGACCACGTCGTCGCGACGAAGGACTACCACGTCGACCCGGGCGCGCACTTCAGCACGCACCCCGACTATGTCGACACCTGGCCCGCGCACTGCGTGGTCGGCACGGCCGGCTCGGAGTTCCACCCGGCGCTGGTCACGTCGCACGTCGAGGCCGTCTTCCACAAGGGTGAGCACGCGGCGGCCTACTCGGGCTTCGAGGGGCACACCACCGAGGGCGAGACCCTGACCGACTGGCTGCGGGCCCGCGACGTGACGTCGGTGGACGTGGTCGGCATCGCCACCGACCATTGCGTACGCGCCACCGCCCTGGACGCCGCGTCCGCCGGCTTCGCCACGACGGTCCTGCTCGACCTCACGGCGGGCGTGGCCGAGGCGACGACGGCATCGGCGCTGGAGCAGTTCGGCGCCGCCTCGGTCGAAACGGTCGGCAAGCCCGTCGTCGTCGCCTCCTAGACCGCCGCGTCGGTCAGCTGGGACGCCGTCGTCGGCGCCGTCGCGGCGAGCTTGCTCTCCTCGCGGCGGCGACGGAGCTCGATCGGGAGGACGGCGATCGCGATGAGGGCACCGATCCCGCCCACCGTCACGAAGCCCCACGCCGGCGAGATCGTGTCCATGGCGAGGCCGGCGAGCGGCGCGCCCAGGGCCACGCCGACGGTCAGGGACGAGTTGTGCCAGCCCATGGCCTCACCGCGGGCGCCGGCCGGGGTGAGGCGGCTGACCGCGTCGGCGGTGGCGGTGATCAGGGGCGCGCACAGGGCGCCGGCCGGGAGGAGCAGGACGGCGAGCAGCCACCAGTGGCCGCCGGCCAGCCCCACCGGGATGGTCAGCAGCGCCATGGGGAACAGCAGGGCGAGCGGCGGCAGACCGTTGCGGACCGTCCCGTAGGCGAAGCCGCCCGCCAGCGAATAGACCGCCCACAACGAGAGCACCGCGCCCGTCCAGGCGACCTCCCCGGACTCGCGCAGCACCGCCACCACGGCCACGTCGGTCCCGCTCAGGACCAGGGTCGCCGCACTGCTGATCGCCAGGACGGCGACGAGCCGGGGGCGCAGCCACGAGCGCCGCGGGATCCGCTCACCGGCGGCGAGGGGCGCCTCGTCGTGGGCGCGGATGGGCGGGTTCAGCAGGAACAGCCCGATGCCGGACAGCAGGATGCCGCCGCCGACCGCGAGCATCGCCACGCGCGGGCCCGCCGTGGTGCTGACGAGCACGCCGAGGGCCGGGCCGGACATGAACGACAGCTCGGTGGTGATCGAATCGAGCGCGAACGCGGGCAGCCGGTGCGACTCGGGCGCCAGCGCGGCGATCGACTGGCGGGCGACGGCGAAGGCGGGCAGCGTCAGGAAGCCGCCGAGCAGGGCCGCGACGAGCAGCGCCCAGTAGGGCAGGGCCTGCGCCGAGGTCCAGAAGGTGACCTCGGCGACGGTGGTGAGCACCAGCACGGGACGCAGCCCTCGCCGGTCGGTGATCCGGCCCATCGCCGGGGCGCCGAGCGAGCTGCCGATCGTGAAGAGGGCACCCACGAGCCCCGCCGCGCCGTAGCCCAGACCGAGGTCGAGCGTGACGTGCAGGGTCAGCGTCACGGTGCCCGCCGTGATCGGGATCCGAGCCAGCGTCGCCACGATCAGCAACGACTTGATGCCGCGCAGGGCGAGCGTCTCCCGGTAAGGCGTCAAAGTCATGTGCGGTCCTCACCTCCGGCCGACAGTCTCCACCCCGGGTACGACACTTCCCGCGGCGCCCCACCATGACATGGGCCCGTGTGGGCCGTCGTCCGCTTTATCCCCTCCGGATCCCGGCCGGTGCTGTACGGACACAAAAAACTGGCCCGATCCCCAGGGGGACCGGGCCAGCTCAGTGCGGTTGGTTACTTCTTGCGGTCGCTGAGGTCTTCCTTGTAGGTCGCGCCGCCGTCGGACTCGGAAGTCAGCGGGCGGGCACCACCCTCGGGCGGGCCGGCGATGGACTGGTCGCCCGCGGCGAGCTCCGGGTACTTCGCGTCGAAGGCCGGCCGCTCGGAGCGGATGCGCGGCATCTTGTCGAAGTTGCGGAGCGGGGGCGGCGAGGAGGTCGCCCACTCCAGCGAGTTGCCGGCGCCCCACGGGTCGTCCACCGTGACGAGCTGGCCGACGCGGTAGGACTTCCAGACGTTGTAGATGAACGGCAGCGTCGAGGCACCCAGCACGAACGACCCGATGGTCGAGAACGTGTTGAGGAACGTGAAGCCGTCGCTCGGCAGGTAGTCCGCGTAGCGGCGGGGCATGCCCTCGGCGCCGAGCCAGTGCTGGACCAGGAACGTCGCGTGGAAGCCGATGAACGTGAGCCAGAAGTGGATCTTGCCCAGGCGCTCGTCGAGCATCCGGCCGAACATCTTCGGGAACCAGAAGTAGATGCCCGAGAACACCGCGAACACGATCGTGCCGAAGAGCACGTAGTGGAAGTGCGCGATGACGAAGTACGAGTCGGAGACGTGGAAGTCGATCGGCGGCGCCGCGAGGAGCACGCCGGACAGGCCACCGAAGAGGAACGTGATCAGGAAGCCGATCGCGAAGAGCATCGGCGTCTCGAAGCTGATCTGGCCGCGCCACATCGTGCCGATCCACACGAAGAACTTCATGCCGGTCGGGACCGCGATGAGGAAGCTCAGGAAGCTGAAGAACGGCAGCAGCACCTGGCCGGTCACGAACATGTGGTGCGCCCACACGCTCATGGACAGGGCCGCGATCAGCAGGGTCGCGCCGACCAGGCCCTTGTAGCCGAAGACGGGCTTGCGGCTGAAGACCGGGATGACCTCGGTGATGATGCCGAAGAACGGCAGCGCGACGATGTAGACCTCGGGGTGGCCGAAGAACCAGAAGAGGTGCTGCCACAGCATCGGGCCGCCGGTGTCCACGTCGAAGACGTGCGCGCCGAGGACGCGGTCGGCCGCCAGGGCGAACAGGGCCGCCGCGAAGAACGGGAAGACCATGATCACCAGGAGCATCGTCACCAGGATGTTCCAGGTGAGGATCGGCATGCGGAACATCGTCATGCCCGGCGCGCGCAGCGTGATCACCGTGGTGATGATGTTGACGCCACCGAGGATGGTGCCGAGGCCGGAGAGCGCGAGGCCCACGACCCACATGTTGCCGCCGACGCCCGGCGAGTGCAGGGAGTCGCTCAGCGGCGTGTACGCGAACCAGCCGAAGTCGGCGGCGCCGCCCGGGGTCAGGAACCCGCTGATGGTGATCGTGCCGCCGAACAGGTAGAGCCAGTACGCGAACGCGTTGAGCCGAGGGAACGACACGTCGGGCGCGCCGATCTGGATCGGGATCAGGAAGTTCGCGAAGGCGAACACGATCGGCGTCGCGAAGAACAGCAGCATGATCGTGCCGTGCATCGTGAACAGCTGGTTGTACTGCTCCGGGGACAACAGCTGCATGCCCGGCCGGGCCAGCTCCGTCCGCATGAGCAGCGCCATCAGACCGCCCAGCATGTAGAACACGAAGGCGGTGATCATGTACATGATCCCGATCTGCTTCGCGTCCGTGGTCCGGATGATCCGCGCGAGGGCGGAACCCTTGACCTGTCGCCGGACCGGCCACGGCCGCGTAACTACCGGCTTAGGCGCCACGGTCGTCACGGATAGCCTCCGGTGTCTCGTTCGTCCCACTGCGTACACCCGAGTGAAAGGCGTACCTCGCAGGCAGAATAGTCCCCCACCGACCTCCGGCGGGCGCGGGGTGACCAAAGAGCACCCTGGTCTAGAAAGCCTCCACCAGCGCGCGGTAGTGCCCGGTGAAGATCTCTTGTCCCCGGCTCCGAAGCATAGGGTCACGCTCGGCGGGCGGCACGTCACGGGTCGAATCCCGCTCGTGTGTCCGCTCCCGCACCTGCTCACACCGCCCCCGGCGACGATCTTCGTACGCCCGCAGCGCCACCGCCACGTCCCCGCCGGCCGCCTTGAGCACCTCGCCGAGCACCACCGCGTCCTCGAAGGCGAGGGCGGCCCCCTGGGCGAGCGTCGGGGCGGTGGCGTGTCCGGCATCACCGACGAGGAGCACGGGCCCCTGCGAGTAGCGCTCGACGACGACCTCGTCGGTCCGGGCGACCTGAACCTTCTCCACCGCGTCGAGCACGGCGGGCACGCACCCGCCGAAGCCGCCGAACACCTCGCGGAGCCGGGCGACGGGATCGGCCGGGTTCGGGGTGCCGGGGTCGACGCTCTCCTCCGCGTAGCAGTAGAGCCGCCGGCCGCCCATGGGCATGGCGACGAACTGTGACCTGTCCCCGAGCAGCGCCGTCCAGTCGCTGAGCGCCGGGCCGCCCGCCACCACGCTGCGGTAGACGATCTGGCCCGTCGGGGTCGCCGGGCCACCCAGCCCGGCCTTGTCGCGGATCATCGAGCGCCGGCCGTCGGCCCCGACGACCAGGTCGTACTCCGCGACCGAGCCGTCGCCGAACTCCACCTTCGCGGCCCCGCCCGTGAGATCGAGGTCACGCACGGCGGTCTCGTAGCTGACCTCGCCGCCGACCCCGGTGAGCAGGACCTGCTGCAGGTCGGCGCGGGACAGCGCCCGGGACTCGCCGACGCCGGCCCACAGCGCGGCGGCGTCCAGCTCGAAGAGCTCGGCGCCACCGGCGTCCTGGAAGACCTGGCGGAAGATGAGGTGGCCGAGCGGGCGCAGCGGGGCGTCGAGCCCCAGCATGCGCAGCGCGCGGGCGGCGTTGCCGGGCAGGAAGATGCCGGCGCCGGGAACCATCGTGGCGGGCAGCTCCTCCACCACGTGCGGGCGGAAGCCGGCGACTCGCAGGCCCCTGGCAGCGGCGAGACCACTGATCCCGGCGCCCACGACGAGGATGCGCAGAGTCATCGCAGCAACGCCTCCGAGGGGTGGCCGATACGCGTCGGAGCCAAGACACTACCGGGCGCCACCGGGAACACGGAACCCATGAATCGCTTCCCGTCCGAAATGTTCAGACCTAAAGCGCGTCGCTCCACTTCGCATGGCTCGCACGTCTCATGAGGAGCGGAGCAGGGCGCCGAGCGGAACGCCCGACAACGCCTTGACCTCGCGGGACAGGTGCGCCTGGTCGGCATAGCCCGCCGCGGCGGCCACCTCGGCGAACGGCCGGCCGGCCCGAGCGAGCGGCAGCGCCCGTTGCAGCCGCAGGATCCGGGCCAGCGTCTTGGGTGCGTACCCGAAAGCGGTGGTGACCCGGCGTTGCAGCTGCCGCGCGCTGAGGCCGCTCGAGTCGGCGATCGCGGCGACCGGCCGGCCCGCGCGGGCCGCGGCGTGGACGGCGACCATGGTCCTGTCGGGCGGCTGCCAGCGGCGTGTGACGAACTCCATGAGCACCGCGAGCGGATCCGCGGCCTCGGCGATCCGGCGGCTGTCGGCGCCCGGCACCAGGGCGTCCAGCGGGACCTGCCGGTCGGTGAGCTCGTCGGCGGGCAGGCCGAGGACGCCCGGGCCGGTGCCGGCCGCGAAGCGCACGGCGAAGAAGCGCGTGCCCGCCGGGGGCGCCGGCCCGCCGACCTGGGCCGTCGTGTCGGGACCGGCCACGAAGACGCGCCCCTCCTGCCAGATCACGTCCATGCAGCCGTCCGGCAGGATGCGTGCCGGCCGCGCGCCGGGCTCCACGACGCTGCGCCAGGCGAGCACGTGCGGGAGGCGGGTGCCTCGTTCGGCGTACATGGGACGAGCCTGGCACGGGGGTACGACACTCCCGGAATGACAACGGTGTAAGTCGGGCGAAGAATCGACGGATGGCCGACCGGCTGGACGAATATCGGAGCAAGCGGAACGCGCGGCGCACCCCGGAGCCCGTACCCGGGGAGAGGCCGCGGCCGACGGACCGCAGGCGCTTCGTCATCCAGCAGCACCACGCCCGCAGCCTGCACTGGGACGTCCGGCTCGAGCGCGACGGCGTCCTGGTCTCCTTCGCGGTCCCGCGCGGGCTGCCGCGCGACCGCGGCCGCAACCACCTGGCCAAGCACACCGAGGACCACCCGCTGGAATACCTGGAGTTCAGCGGCGACATCCCGGCCGGCGAGTACGGCGGCGGGCGCATGACCATCCACGACCGCGGCAGCTACGAGGCCGACAAGTGGCGCGACGACGAGATAGGCGTCACGTTCCACGGTGACCGGACGTCCGGGCGCTACGTCTTCTTCCAGACCGGCGGCCAGGACTGGATGGTCCGGCGGATGGACCCGCCGGAGCCCGGGTGGGAGACCATGCCCGACTCGGTCGCGCCCATGCTGCCCACCCGGGTGTCCGGCCTGCCGCCCGACGACCACGACTGGGGGTACGAGCTCCGCTGGGCCGGCCGCCGCACCCTGACCGCGGTCTCGGGCGGCCGCGTCCGCCTCACCGACGCCGACGGCGTGGACGTCACCTCGTGGTACCCCGAGCTGCGCGCCCTCGGACCGGCCCTCGCCCCCGTCGAGGCCCTGCTCGACGGGGAGATCGTCACCTTCGACGGCGGCCGGATCGCCCCGGGGCTGCTGGAGCGGCGCAAGGCACCGCGCGACTCGGGCGCCGCCCGCCGGATGGCCGAGCGCACCCCGGTCCACCTGCTCCTCTACGACGTGTTGTGGCTGGAGGGGCGCTCGACGGTGGAGCTGCTCCGCTACACCGAGCGACGCGAGCTGCTCGACGGGCTGGGCCTGACCGGCGACAACTGGCAGACCCCGCCGTTCTTCCCAGGCGGCGGCGAGTTCGCCCTCGACACCGCCCGAGCGCAGGGGCTCGGCGGGGTCGTGGCCAAGCGGCTCGACTCGCCCTATCTCCCCGGGCGCCGCAGCCGGCTGTGGCTGGACCTCAGCGCCGGCTGACCCATCCCAGTTTCACGGCTTTTGTCCCGAGTGCCCCCAGCTGGCGGCACAATCGAACTCCGAAGCTGACCCGCCTCGGCCGAACAGCCCGCCCGGCGTGACCCGTCCGGCCGGTCCGTTGCTGCTCCCCCGGCCTGCCGAAGTTTGCATTGCTGACATTTCTTGATCCCGCCGCGGGCCGCCCGATCACGTGTGTTTGCCAGGGCCCGCGGCGGAAAGGCTATAGATAGATGCACTGTCCGATGCACCATCCGCCTGATGCACTGATCCCGGATATGTCTGCTGATCTCTGGAAATCTGCCGCCGCCGTTCTCGACACCAACTGGGCCGGAGACCACATGGTCCCGTCCCACCGGCTCTATCCGCACCAGTGGAGCTGGGACGCCGCCTTCATCGCCATCGGTCTCGCCTACGTGAACCCGACGCGCGCCTGGCGTGACCTCCGCAGCCTCTTCGACGCCCAGTGGCCCGACGGCCGCGTGCCGCACATCGTCTTCGACCCCCAGACCGCGGAGGGCGACTACTTCCCCGGTCCCGCTTTCTGGGACGTTCCCGCGTACGCCGGCCGGGCCGCCCGGGGCAGCACCGGCCTGGTCCAGCCGCCGCTGCACGCGGTCGCCGCGTGGGAGGTGTACCGCCGCGCCACGTCCCACGGCGCGGCCTGTGCCCGCGAGGCCCGCGAGGAGCTGGCCTGGCTCTACCCCCGCCTGGTGGCCCAGCAGGACTACCTCGCCGGGGCCCGCGACGCCGGCGGCGACGGGCTCGCGAGCATCGTGCACCCCTGGGAGTCGGGGCTGGACAACAGCCCGTCCTGGGACTTCGCGATGGCCGACGTCCCCGCCGACATGGGCCTGCTCGACCGCTTTCGACGCCGCGACCTCGAGGTCGCCGACGCCGCCCACCGCCCGACCGACGTCGACTACGCCCGCTACCTGGGCCTGGTCCTCAACTACCGGGCCGGCGACTACTCGGACCACGGGCTGGCGAAGCGGCACGACTTCGTGGTCGAGTGCCCGTCGTTCAACGCGATCCTGGCCGCGGCCGAGCTGGCTCTCGTGCACATCGCGGGCGTCGTCGGCGCCGATCCCGACCCGCACCTCGAGCGCGCCGCGCGGATCACGAGCGCGATCTCGCGGCATCTGTGGGACGAGCAGACGCGAACCTTCCGCGCGCGCAATGTGCGTACGGGCGTCCTGAGCCCGGCCCGGACCGTCAGCGGCCTGGTGCCGCTGCTCCTGCCCGGACTCCCCGACCACCAGGCGGCCGCCGTCATGGCGGAGGCCGCGTCGGAGCGTTTCGGGCTGCCCGGGACGACGGGCCTGCCGGTGCCGAGCTACGACCGCACCGCGCCCGATTTCGACACGCTCAGGTATTGGCGCGGGCCGATCTGGATCAACGTCAACTGGCTGCTGCGCCGCGGCATGCTGGTGCACGGCTATCGCGACGAGGCCGAGGACCTGCGCACGGCGATGATTCGGCTGATCCACCGGTCGGGCCACTTCGAGTACTTCCACCCCACGACCGGGGAGGGCATCGGAGCGCCGACCTTCAGCTGGACCGCCGCGTTGTCGCTCGACCTGCTCGCGGACCGCTCGGTTCCCGCGTACGCACGGGCCGCATGATCTTTCCCGGGCCGCCTCGCCGGCGGCCCGGGGCTGATCAGAACTGCTCGGCGCCGATCGTGGTGTCGTCGCCGTGCCCCGTGTGCACCACGGTGTCCGGGGGCAGGGCCAGCAGCCGGTCCTTGATCGACCGCTCGATCGTCGGCCGGTCGCTGAAGGAGCGCCCGGTCGCGCCCGGCCCGCCCTGGAACAGGGTGTCGCCGGTGAAGACGCTGTTCAGCGCGGGGGCGTACAGGCAGATGGCGCCCGGGCTGTGCCCCGGCGTGTGCAGCACCTTCAGCGTGATGCCCGCCACGGCGATCTCCTGGCCGTCGGCCAGCGCCTGCGGCATCGGCACGCCCGGGTGGGTCAGCTGCCACAGCGGCTCCTCGGCCGGGTGCAGCAGCAGCGGGGCGCCGGTCCGCTCGGCCAGCTCGGGCGCCACGCGTACATGATCGTCATGCGCGTGGGTGAGGACGATCGCGACGACCTTGCGGCCGTTGACCGTCTGCACGATTTCCTGTACGGAGTGCGGGGCGTCGATGACGACGACCTCGTTCTCGTCCCCGACCACCCAGACGTTGTTGTCGACGTCGAAGGTCTGCCCGTCGAGGGAGAACGTGCCGCTCGTGACGGCGTGATCGATCCTCGCGGTCATGCGAAGATCACCACACTGCGCAGCACGTCGCCGGTGTGCATCTTGCCGAAGGCCTCCTCGACCTGGTCGAGCCGGATCTCCTCGGTCACGAACGCGTCGAGGTCCAGCCGGCCCTGCTTGTAGAGCTCGGTCAGCATCGGGAAGTCGCGGGTCGGCAGGCAGTCGCCGTACCAGCTGCTCTTCAGCGCCCCGCCGCGCCCGAAGACGTCCAGCAGCGGCAGCTCGACCGTCATCTCCGGGGTGGGCACGCCGACCAGAACCACCGTGCCGGCCAGGTCACGGGCGTAGAAGGCCTGCTTGTACGTCTCCGGGCGCCCCACCGCCTCGACGACGACGTCCGCGCCGTTGCCGTCGGTCAGGGCCTGCACCTCGGCGACGACGTCCTTGCCCTTGGCGTTGATCGTGTGCGTCGCGCCGAACTTGCGGGCCCACTCGAGCTTCCGGTCGTCCGTGTCGATGGCGATGATCGTCGTCGCCCCGGCCAGGGCCGCACCGGCCACCGCGCCGTCGCCCACGCCGCCGCAGCCGATGACCGCGACCGAGTCGCCGCGCGTGACCCCGCCCGTGTTGATCGCCGCGCCGATGCCGGCCATGACACCGCAGCCCAGCAGGCCGACCGCCGCCGGCCGCGCCGCCGGGTCGACCTTGGTGCACTGTCCGGCGTGCACGAGCGTCTTCTCCACGAACGCCCCGATGCCGAGCGCCGGGCTCAGCTCGGTGCCGTCCTCGAGCGTCATCTTCTGGGTCGCGTTGTGCGTGTTGAAGCAGTACCACGGCTTGCCCTTGCGGCACGCCCGGCAGTCACCGCACACGGCACGCCAGTTGAGCACGACGAAGTCGCCCGGAACCACGTCCGTGACGCCCTCACCCACCGACTCCACGATCCCCGCGGCCTCGTGACCGAGCAGGAAGGGGAACTCGTCGTTGATCCCGCCCTCGCGGTAGTGCAGGTCGGTATGACAGACCCCACACGCTTGCACCCGTACGACCGCCTCGCCCGGACCGGGATCCGGCACGACGATCGTGGTGACCTCGACGGGCGCTCCCTTGGCACGGGCGATGACACCCTTGACTCGCTGACTCATGCCCACACCTTGCCATCCGAAGCTGGGGGCGGACTGTCTGACCCGGCATCTACGGTGATGGTGTGACTTTCGTACGCCGTGTGTTGCCGCTGGTGGCAGCGCTGCTCATGCTCCTCGTCGCGGTCCCCGCCCGCGCCGACGCCCCCGCACGCCTCGGCACCCAGGTGACCGACCCGGCCGGGGTCCTCGACTCCTCCGTCGCCCCGGCGCTGCGCGCGCTGCAGGACAAAACGGGCATCCAGCTCTTCGTCGTCTTCGTGCCCTCCTTCGACGGCACGCCGGCGCAGGAGTGGACCGACGAGACGGCGCGGCTCAGCGACCTCGGCGACCGCGACGCGCTGCTCGCGGTGGCGACCACCGACCGGGCGTACGCCTATTCGTTCCCACCCGACTCCCGCCTCTCCGACGGCGAGCTCACCGACGTGGCGGCCGAGCGGATCGAGCCCGCCCTGTCCCGTGGCGACTGGTCCGGCGCCGTGGTCGCCGCGGCCGACGGCTACGCGGACGCCGCGACCGGCTCCGGCTTCTCGGCCGCCTGGGCGCTCGCCCTCCTCGCGGCGATCATCGTCGTCGCGCTCGCCTGGGTCGCCGCCCGCCGCCGTCACCGCGCCGCCGCGTCGGCCTCCTCGTCGGAGCCGGCCGCCGGCCCGTCCGTGGCCGACCTGTCCGCCCAGGCCAACGCGCTGCTCATCGAGCTCGACGACGACCTGCGCGCCGCGGAGAGCGAGCTGGCGCTGGCCACCGCGCAGTACGGCCCGGACGAGACGGCCCGCTTCCGCACGGCGCTGGAGGAGTCGCGCCGGGACGTCGCCGAGGCGTTCCGGCTGCGGATGACGCTGGAGGACGAGCGACCGGAGGCCGCCGAGGCGTCCCGGACGACCCTGGAGCAGATCATCGCCCGGTGCCGGGCCGCCGACGAGCGGCTGGACGCGGAGTCGGAGGCCTTCGATCAGCTGCGCGACCTCGAGGGCCGGGCCGCGGAGGCCGCCGCCGAGGTGGACCGGCGGCGGGCGGCTGCCGAGGCCGGCATCCCGGCGGCGGCGGTCGCGCTGCAGGACCTGTCGCACCGGTGGAGCGGGCCGCCGGTGAGCGCCGTGGCGGGCAACATCGATGCGGCTTCGGAGCGGCTGCGGTTCGCCGCGGAGGCGGTGGGGCGCGCTCGGGCCGCCCTGGCCAGCGCGGGAGCGCCAGCGCACGCCGGCAGCTCCGGATCCGTGGACGGCGGCGCGCCGGCGGGCGGGGTCTCCCCGGGCGGCGCGGCGGCGGGCGCCGCGGCGGCGGGCGGCGCGGCGGGCGGCGGGGTCGGTGGGGCTCGGGCCGAGGCGGCGCTGGCGGTGCGGGCTGCCGAGCAGGCGGTGACGCAGGCGGAGCAGTTGCTGGCGGCCGTGCGGCGGGCGGCGACCGATCTGCAGGCGGCTCGGGCGGCGGCTGATGCGCTGCTGGCCGAGGTCGAGGGAGAGATCGTCACGGCGCGCGGGCTGATGCAGCAACAACCCGGTGATGCGGGGCTTGCCGGGGCTGTCGGGGTGGCGGAGCAGGCTCTCGGGGTGGCGCGGGCGCAGCTGGGTCAGGGCTTGCCTGACCCCGTGGCTGTCGTCGCGGGGCTGCAGGCGGCTGATGCGACGCTCGACCAGGCCCTCGCCGCCGCGCAGGACGCCGCCGCGCGGGTCACCCACGCCCGGGCGCTGCTGGCCCAGGCGCTGCCCGTGGCGCGGGCCGAGGTGGCCGCGGCGAGCGACTTCATCGGGACCCGGCGCGGGGTGGTCAACGCGGGCGCGCGCACGTCGCTGTCCGAGGCGCAGCGGCACCTGGCCCTGGCCGAGAGCCTTGCCGAGCAGGATCCCGCGGCGGCCCTGAGCCACGCGCAGCAGGCGCAGTCACTGGCCGGGGACGCCAGCCGGTCGGCGAGCTACGACGTGCAGACCTGGAGCTCCGGCGCCGGCTGGCCGGGCGGCCGCGGCGGCTATGGCAGCGACGGCGTCGCCGGGGCCATCCTCGGCGGGCTGCTCTTCGGCGACGGGTCGCCCGGGCCGGCTCGGCGGCGCTCGCCGGGCGGCGGCATGTCCTGGTCCGGCGGCGGCTTCGGCGGCAGCGGCGCGCGCGGCCGGCGCACGGGCGGAGGCGGCGGGCGCAGCGGCGGGGGCGGGCGCCGGGGAGGCGGGGGCCGCTTCTGAACCCCTCCCGCCGGTTGTCAGCGGGCGTCGGCGGGCGGGTCGAGGAGGGCGTCGCAGAGTTTGGCGAGCTGGCGGACCTGCGTCGGGGTGAGGCGGTCGAAGACCAGGGAGCGGACCGACTCGACGTGGCCCGGGGCGGCGTCGACGATCTTGGCGAAGCCCTCGTCGGTGAGGACGGCGATCTGGACGCGGCCATCGTCGGGGTCGCGTTCGCGGCGGACCCAGCCCTGGGCCTCGAGGCGGGCCACCACGTGGGAGAGGCGGGAGAGCGAGGCGCTGGCCTGCTTGGCGAGGCGGCTCATCGGCAGACGGCGGTCGTCGCGCTCGGAGAGGGCGGCCATGACCAGATAGCCCATGTGGGTCAGGCCGGCGTCCCGCTGGAGCTGCGTCTCGAGCGCGGCCGGCGTTTTGACGAGCACCTCGACGAACTTGCGCCACGCCTGCTGCTGCTCGTCGGTCAACCACCGGGGCTCGTCCATGGCAGCAGGTTAATGACCGGGCCGGGCCGGTCGAAGTCCGGGTTGGCCGCCACCCGGGAGGCGCGTCGGCTGCCTCCCCGGAACCGGGTCGGCTCCCCTGAGAAGCGGCTGCACGCGCTGCATGCCGCACGCGATCTCACCCAGCGCTCGGCCACCGTGACAGCGGGCGCAACGACAGTCCCGGGCGGGCCGAATTCGGCTGCACATCGGGGCAGTCCGATCGACTCCCTTGAACCGTCAAGAGTATGGTTCGCGCCGAGCTTTCTCCCGGTGTGCGGCGCCGGGGCCGGCCGGCTGGGGGGCATCGGCCGGTCCGGCGCCGCCCCATACCCGGCATCGGCCGGCCTCAGCGCAGCCCAAGCCCAGCATCGACCGGCCTCAGCGCCGCCCGTATCCGGCATCGACCGGCCTCAGCGCAGCCCGGGAGGGCGCCCGGCGACGGCGGCCGGAGTGATGCGGGCACGCCGAAGCGGCGAGCCCCGGAAAGGACCGGCGCCGAAGCGGCGAGCCCGGAGCGCCCAGGCCGCTCAGGACGCGGGCGGCTCGTCCTTGCCGGCCTCCTCGAGGGCGTCGGCCTCTTCCTTGGTCTTGTGGACGGCGCCCTCGGCGTGCTCCGGCGGGCCGTACACGGTGTAGAGGACCAGGGGGTTCGGGCCCGCGTTCACGAAGTTGTGCTTGTGGCCGGCCGGCACGACGACCAGGTCGCCCTGCGAGACCTTGCGGGTCTGGCCGCTCACCTTGGCCTCGCCCGTGCCGCTGACGAAGGTGAGGATCTGGTCCACCTCGTGAACTTCCTCACCGATCTCGCCGCCCGGCGGGATCGTCATGATCACGAGCTGGGTGTGCTTGCCGGTCCAGAGCACCCGGCGGAAGTCCGGGCTCTGCTCGGCGGTGGTGGCGATCGTCCAGTGCTCCATGCTGAGCCCCATACCCCTGATGACCCCAAAACAATCGTGCGTCGTCAAGCCGCGAAGCCACGAAGAGGCGTCAGGCCGCACGAGCGGCGAGCCGAAGCGGGCAGAAGGCGCAGGACGAGCGTCAATCGGCTGGTCGTAGCTCTTCGATCGCTCGTGTGCCGAGGATCGGCGACCTGACCAGCCACGCGATCGACAGCGTTCCTCCCACCGCAGCGATCACGAGTGTCGGCCCGACGCCGGCGAAGCTGCCCAGCACGCCACCGACGAGGGCGCCGAGCGGGCGGATGCCGTAGTTGACCGTGGAGAACGCGCCGGAGACACGGCTTCGGAGATCGTCGTGCACCACGGCTGTCTGCAGGGCGTTGAGGTTGATGTCGAACAGCATGATCCCGAATCCGCTGACTGCCTCAACGAGTGCCAGCACCGCGACCTTCGCCCAGCCGGGGCCGGAGGCCAGCGGGATCAGCGCGTACGGCGCGCTGAACAGCACCGCCCCTGCCGCAATGGTGCGGCCGGCGCCTATCCAGTGGGTGATCCGCCCGGCCAGGACCGCCCCGGCCAAGCCGGCCACCGCGCCGGCGCCGTAGGCCAGTCCGATCGCGCCGGCGGAGAGGCCGAGGGTGCGGCTGGCGTAGAGGAGGACCAGTGCGATCGCCACGAAGCTGAAGAAGTTGAGCGTCGTGCAGCAGCGGAGGGACGCTGCCATGTAGGGGTGGCGCCAGAGATAGCCGAAGCCATGGGCTGCGCGGCGTACCAGGGTTCCGGAGTGGTCGGCGGGCGGTCGCTCGGTCACGCGGACCCGGCCGGTCATGTGCGCGGAGAAGGCGAAAGACGCCGCGTCCACGATCATCGCCACCGGCGCGCCGAGCGTCTGGATCATTGCGCCGCCGAGAGCCGGGCCGGCGACGAACGAGCCCGATCGGGTGGTGCTGAGGAGCGAGTTCGCCTGGACGTACCGGTCGCGGGTGACCAGGGAGGCGAAGAACGGCGCGTACGCCGACTGGGAAAGCGTCCGGCCGACGCCCGCCACGAGTGCGACCGCCACGAGCTGGACCAGGGTCAGCGAGCCCAGCCACCAGGCGAGCGGCAGGGTCGCGACGGCCAGTGCCTGCAGCAGGTCGCTGACGATGAGCAGCCTGCGCTTCTGCGGCTGCTGGTCGACCCAGGCGCCGATGAACAGCGACAGCAACTGGGGCGCCCAGACGGCAGCCGTGAGAATGCCGACTTCGGTGCTGGAGGCGCCCACGATCGTGATGGCGATCAGCGGGAGCGCGAGTTCGGAGACTCGGTCCCCGAATTCCGAGGCGGCTTGTCCCATCCAGTACGTCGCGAAGCGCCGGTCACGGTACAGCCGGGTCATGCCGGGCCGTCGTCGCCGTCGTGCTCGGGCGCCGCCGGCAGGATGTGGCGCCGGATCCGCACCGGACGGGCCCCGTCGGGCACGTCGTCGGCAGGTGCGTCCTTGCGCAGCACGTACGGCGCGAGCAGCTCCTCCATCGCATCCTCGACCTGCTCGAGCTCCTCGCGCGTCACCAGGATCGTGGTGTTCGCCAGCCCGGACAGGGCCAGCCACTCCAGTTCCAGGTGCGGCTCGACCTCGCGGCGCCAGGTGCCGACCTGGTCGCCCTCGGCCTCGTCGAGGGTGTCGCGCAGGGCACGGGCGGCGTCGCGCCCGGCCTCGTCGTTCACGACGAAGCGGAAACCCCGCGAGGCTGCCTGCCACCAACGCTCGCGACCGTTGCCGAGTGCCTCGGCATCGCGGACAAGCCCGTACTTCGCGAGATGCCAGCTCGTTGGGCGGCGAAAACCCGCAGGACGAGGCGAGACGAAGGAGCAGAAGGGCACAGGACGAGCGGCCAGGCCAAGAAGGGCGAAGCGAAGAAAGCGGCGCGCGGCAAGGCGAAGGAGGGGCGGAGCAGTGGGAGCGGAAGGCTCAGGACGAGCGCAACCGCGTCCCCGCGCCGAGCGCCGACACCGGCTCGGGCTTCCCGATCTGGTAGCCCTGCACGAAGTCGACCCCGAAATCGCGCAGCAGCCGCAGCGTTTCCTCGTCCTCGACGAACTCGGCGACGGTGTGGATGCCGTAGGCGCGGCAGACCTGGACCAGCGCCTGCACCAGCACCTGGTCCTCCGGCGACGCGACCAGATTCCGCACGTACTCCCCGTCGATCTTGACCAGGTCGACCGGGAAGAGCCGCAGGTGCCGGAACGACGTGTAGCCCGCCCCGAAGTCGTCGAGCGCCAGCTGGCAGCCCCGGTCGCGGATGCGGTCGGCGAAGCGGCGCGCCTCGCTGAGGTTGCCGATGAGGGCGGTCTCGGTGATCTCGAACGTCAGCTGCGCCGGGTCCACCGCGTAACGGTCGAGCAGCGCTTCGATCTCGGCCGTCAGGCGCGGGTCGCCCACCGTACGCCCGGAGAGGTTGATCTGGAAAGCGTGCGTGGGCAGGGAGGCCGCGAGCCCGATCGCGCGCTCGACCACCCACAGGTCGATGTCGTAGACCGCGTCGAGGCGCTCGGCCGTGTCGAGCACCTGGATCGGGGACTGGGGGCCGCCGGCCTCGTCGAGGACGCGCAGCAGCACCTCGTGGCGGAGCACCTTGTTGCTCTGGAGCTCGAGGATGGGCTGCGCGAAGAGGGTGAAGCGGTCGGTGCCGAGCGCCGCGGCGACGCGGGTGCGGTAGGAGCCCTGGCGGTCGCGGGCCGGGACCGGGTCGGCGACCAGGGTGACCGCGCGGTCGGCGTCGCGGCCCTGGCGCCAGGCGTGCTCGGCGTCGATGAGCAGGTCGTGGCTGCCGGCCTCGCTGCCCTGGCCGAAGGCGCGGAAGCGGACCAGCCCCGCCCAGACGGTGGCGCGCGACCAGGAGTCGGGCAGCACGAAGGCCTGGGTGCGCAGGGCCTCGACATAGTGGTCGGCCTGGCGGCGGGCGAGCGCCCAGGAGGCGCCGGGCAGGAGGACCGCCAGCTCGCTCGGCCCGGCCCGGCCCAGCAGGTCGCCGGTGCCGGCGATGCCCTCGAGGACGCGGGCCGCGCGCTGGAGCAGCTCGGGGGCGTCGCGCCGGGACTCGGCCGGCTCCACGCGGATGACCAGGACCGCTCCCCCGCCCTTGCGCTGGGCCCGGTCGATCTCGTCGGCGAACCGGGCGCGGGTCATCAGCCCGGTGGCCGGGTCGGGCTCCACCACGGACGACTGCACGGTCTCCCCGCGCCGGGCGAGCCGGGCGACCTCGCGGCGGGCGCGCTCGCGGGCCGAGACGTCGCGCAGGGCGCCGCGGATGCCGGTGACGCCGCCGTCGCGGCCGCCCATGGGCTCGAGGCGGCAGTCGACGTCGAACCAGCTGCCGTCGGCGCGCAGCAGCCGGACGGTCGTGCGGACCGGCTCGCCCTCCGTCCAGGCGCGGGTGATGGAGGCGAGCGCCTTGGCATGGTCCTCACGGTGCACGTGGCGGCCGAGGAGCTCGTGGGAGATCTCGCCCTCGTGGGCCAGGCCGAGCAGCTCGGCCAGGCCGTCGGACCAGACCATCCGCTCGCCGTCGGCCAGGTAGAGGAACCAGACCTCGTCATCCACCGGCATGCGGGCCTCGGGCAGACGCGGGGGCAGCGGCGCCGCGTTCGGCGCGAGGCGGGGACGGCGGGCGAGCCGGTCCCGCAACGCGCGCGGACGCGGGAAGCGTTCGTCGGATGCCGACATGCGTGCCCACCACCTCCCCTGACGAGTGAAGGATGCCCGTCGCGTGTTACGCGCCGTCACCGGTCGATGTAACGGCGGGCGTCCGCCGACCATGTTTTCGCACCGCGGCCCGGAACACAAAGAACCGCGGAATTGCGATCGATCCGCGGCCGATTTCAGCCGTTCGGACGACGGATTCATCGCTCAGCGCATCGACGCGACTACGCATTCGGTCCATGACGGACAGTTACGCGCCGTATGCCCGGGCGTACGAAAAGCGATGAGCCCCTGGTTGATCTTGCCGGATCACGGGCCGTGACAGGAGCCCCCGGATGGTGGATATGGTGGCCGTCCGGGCACACGAGCAGGGACGTCGACTCTCGGCAGCAAGGGATACGCATGGGCATCATTCGGGACATGCAGCGGGAACAGGCCACGCGCACCGCTGCCCAGCAGCGCGCCGGCACCGCGGCGGCCCAGCAACGGCTGCTCATCCGGCGCAACGCCGATCTGGCCATCGCGGCCGCCCAGCAGGCGGCCGCCGACGCCGAGCGGCAGCGCGAGCACCGGCGGCTCTACGCGGAGGCGCGCACGGCCGATGCCGCGGCGGCCAACGCCGACCTGCGCGCACGGCTCGCCGACCTCGACACGCTGTTGCTGTCCACGCTGGACGTGGACGACCACATCGACCTGGACACCTTCAAGAAGCCGCTGACCGTGCCGCCGTTCGACCCGGGCCCGCTCGGCCGGCCCGCGCCCGAGCCGTCGTGGCAGAGCTACGCGCCGCCGGAGCCGCGCGGCGTGGGCAAGATCCTCGGCGGCGAGCGGCTGCACGGGCAGCAGGTGGCGGCGGCACGCCGGGCGTACGAGCAGGCCAAGGCCCAGTGGCAGGAGAACGAGCAGCGCCGGCTGCGGCAGCTCGAGACCCGCCGCCGCCAGTACGACGAGAGCCGCCGGCGCCACGAGGCGAAGCTGGTCGCCTACAACGCCGAGGTGGACCGCTTCGCCGCCGCGGTGGCGGGAGCCGACCCGTCGTCGGTGGTCGAGTACTTCGCGATGGTGCTCGGCAACTCGGTCTACCCGGACGACTTCCCACAGCACTTCCGCCTCGCCTACCTGCCGAAACAGCGCCACCTCCTGGTCGAGTACCACCTGCCGCCGGTCGAGGTGATCCCGGTCGTCAAGGAGTACAAGTACGACCGGGTGCGCGACGACCTGATGGCCGTCCCGCGCGAGGAGGCCGAGGTCCGGCGCCGCTACACCGAGATCATCGCCATGGTGACGTTGCGCACCATCCACGAGATCATCGAGGCGGACCGCGGCGGACTGGTCGCCAAGGTGGCCTTCAACGGCATCGTCGACACGATCGACCGCCGCACCGGCCGGTTCGTGCGGCCGTGCCTGGTCTCCGTGCGGACGGACCGGGCGGTCTTCGAGACGATCAAGCTGCGCCGGGTCGACCCGGTCGCCTGCCTCAAGCACCTCGAAGCCGGCATCTCGGGCACCCCCGACCAGCTCGACGGCGTCACCCCGGCGCTCGACTTCGACCGGGAGGCGGACCGCGACTTCACCGAGGAGTTCAACGTCCTCGCCGACATCGACCACCGCCCCAACCTCCTCGCCATGCCCCCGGCCGAGTGGGAGCAGACGATCGCCGACCTCTTCTGCACCATGGGCCTGTCCATGGGCGAGGCGGCCGGCGGGCGCTGGCTCGCCACGGACCCGCGCCCGGTCTTCGGCGGCCCGGTAGTCGTCCACGCGGTCCGCGGCACGGTCATCGGCCCGGCGGAGGCCAACGACCTGGCGGGCGCGGTCACCGACGCCGGCGCCACCAAGGGCATCCTGATCGCCGTCGACGGGTACGACCACCAGGCCCACGACGCGGTCGCCGGCCGCCCCGTCGAGCTCATCGACGGCCCGGCCCTGCTCAACCTGCTCGCCGAGCACTGCGGCCTCAAGGCGCGCATCGAGCAGGTCGAAGCGAAGGTCTGACGGCCCTACAGGGCGTGCCCGGTCGTCGCGTCGACGTGACCGGGCACGTCCTCGTGCCGGTCGCCCACGGTCAGCGTCCCCGACGGCTCGACCATCAGGATCGACGCGCCGCTTGCCGACGAGGGCTTGTGCTCGCCCCGCACCTTCGCGATGCGGACGTCGTAGTCGTTGACCCGGGTCACAATGCGCGGGCTCCACAGCTCGGCGAACGAGGCCAGCGCCGCGGTCAAGGAGATCGGTTCGCTCATGCCCCCATCGTCGGGCCCGCCGCGGGCCCGCCGGAAGGGCCGGGATCAGCACATGGCGAGATACGCAGTTCGTCGAGGCGCTGCCAGAGGGGGCGGAGGGCGGCGTCCGGCTCGCGGGCGAAGATGCTGCCGCGGATGCGGACGAAGACGCAGTTGCCGACGCGCTCGAGGACGGCCTGCCTGCGCATGTCGGTTTCCCACTGCTCCGGACCCTCGTACGTGTCGCCGTCGCACTCGATGGCGAGCCGGCGGCCGCCCGGGGCGTTGAGGACGAAGTCGATGCGGTAGCCGCCGATGCGGTACTGCGGCGTGGGGCGGTGGCCGCGCGCCCAGAGGCGGCGCAGCACCTCGCGTTCGAAGTCGTTCGTGCAGAGCCGCTCGGCGTCCGCCAGGGTCAGGTCCGACGCTTCCCCGGGCATCGCGCCGCCCGCGAAGTAGGACAACAGCAGTGCCCGCGCGTCGTCGTCGCGGAGAGCCTCCTGGCGTACGGAATGGAAGATCCACAGTTGGTCCCGGGCGCGCGAGGCGGCGACGTTGACGCGGCGGTGGTATTCGCGCTTGGTGAACGCCGCGACCCGGCCGTCGGTGTCCGAGACGACGAGCGACAGCAGGACCACGTCGCGTTCGTCGCCCTGGAACGTGTAGGCGTCACCGACGCGCAGGCGCCGGGCCTCCATCTCGTCCTCGCCGATGGTCTCGCGCAGACGGGCGAGCAGGTAGGTCGCCTGCCCGCTCGTGCTCAGCAGGCTGATCACGCCGAGGGTCCTGCCGCTGTACGCCGGGTCCGCGACCAGGGCTGCCACCCGGGCGACCAGCGCCTCCGCCTCCGGCACGTTGACTTCGCCGTAGCCCTCCACCGGCCCGCGGGTGCCGTCGGGAAGGAACACGACACGGACCGGGTCGAGGGCCGGGCGGTCGGCGCGCAACGGCTGGATCTTCGAGTCGTAGTAGTGCTTGGACGAGAACTCGATGATCTGCGGCACGCACCGGAAGTGCTCGGTGAGCAGGATGCGCTCGGGCGAGCGGCGTACGGCGTGGTCGTAGAGCGACGACTCGGGGTCGAAGTGCTCCGCCGACGGAACGTCGCGCAGGTGGCTGTGGATCAGGCCGGTGACCGGGGCGACGAAGCCCAACTGCGGGCCGATCTGCTGGTCGTCGCCGACCACGACCGCGCGCTCGGCGAGGGAGAGGATCGGCAGGGAGAACAGGTCGGCCTGGGACGCCTCGTCGACGATCACGACGTCGAAGCGGGCGCCGCCGGCGAACTGCTCGATCGCGCGGTCGACCGACATGACCCATACCGGGACGGCGTCGACGGCGGACTCCATGGCCCGCTGGGCGTGGGCCTGCCAGGCGGCGGCGCTGCGGCCCGTACCCTTGCCGATCTTGCGCAGGGCGGTGGTCCAGTCGGCGAGGGCCGCCCGGCGGCGGTCGTCCAGCGCGCGGGAGACCTCGAGCCAGGCGGAGGCCACGACCAGCTCGGCGGTGAGCCCGCGGATCCGCTCGCGGCCCTGCTCGACGCGGCGGTTCAGCACGGCCGGGTCGACGCTGCCGACCACCTCGTCGAACCAGGTCTGCGCCTGCCGCCACCGCCACGCCCGCAGGCACGCCGTCCCGGACACCGCGGGCACCACCCCGGCCTCCACCTGCGCGGCCCACAGCGGCGCCGCGAGGGCCAGGCGATCGCGCAGCCCGAGATAGTCGCGTACGTCCTCCCGCAGCGCCAGCAGCCGCGAGGTCTCCGCCCGGAACTCGTCCCAGCCGTCCAGCGTCCGCCACGCGCGCACAGCCTCGGGCCAGGGCGCGAGGCCGTCCGCCACGGCGCGGTCGGCCGCGTCCAGCCGGTCGAGCTCGAAGACCACCGGCGCCTCGGCGACCAGCTCGGCCACCTCCGCCAGCCGGGCCGCGTCGAGGGCGGCCTCCTGCTGCGGCACGACCCGGGCCAGGCGACCGGCCAGCTCGGGCCACTGCCGCGCGTCGAAGGCGAGCGACTGGGCCGCCTCGGCGAGCAGCGACCCCGCCCACACCTCCGGAGGTCCGTCCCGCGTGGGGATGTCGAGGCGCTGGATCCACTCCGCCCAGTGCTCGCCGAGCCGGCGCTGCGCCTGCGCCCGGCGCACCCAGGCGACGGCCAGGTCCACGTCGTCCGTGGTGCGCAGCGGCTCGTCGTCGACCCGTACCTCGTCGGCGAGCTTCCACAAGGGTGCTTGCAGCAGCCGGTTCACTCCCCGGCCCGCGGCGAACCGGCGGTGCAGATCAGTCAGACCGGCCAGGAGGCGCCGGGGCTCGGCGGCCAGCGGGGCGGGCACGCCGATCCGGTGCCCGGCGAGCCCGCGGGTCAGCGTCGCCAGCTCGGCCTGCAACGTCGCGGTGGCTGCCACGTGGTCGTCCCAGCGGGTCGCCCAGTGCGGATCGGCGACGAGACGGCCGAGCCGGTCGGTCCACGTGCCCTCGCGCCGGTGCAGCCACGCGACCGCCTCGCGCAGCCCGTCGAGGAGCTCCGCGACGGCGTCCGGCCCCTGGTCGCGTACGCCCTCGGGGTCAAGCCCGGCCGCGACGAGCCGGGACACCCGCTCGGCGGCCGCCGCCCGCTCGGATCGGTCGCTCTTCGCCCGCGTGGCGGCCGGCAGCGCGGCGACGTCCGGCAACTCCCGCAGCGCCGCGTCCCGGTCCGCGGGCGTGAGCCGGCTCGCCAGCTCGAGCAGCCGCGCGAAATCGTCGCCGGCCAGCGGCGGCCCCGCGTGCGGATCGACGGCGTCGGGGATGCCGCCCTGGGCAGCGGCACGTTCGCGCAGCCAGGCGCCCACCTCGGCCGGGGTCAGCGCCACGTCGTCGAGGCGATAGGTCGCGGCCTCGCTCTCGGCGATCGACCGCAGCCCGCCCTGCGCCCGCGCCAGCTCCCGCTCGGCCTCCTCCAGCCGCTCGGTGAGCCGGGCCACCCGCGTCGCCTCGGCACGCTGGTCGAGCGTGGCGGCGCGGTCGCTCAGCTCCCGCGCGGCGAGCTGCAGCTGCACCAGCTGGTCGGTCGTCCGGCCGAGGACCGCCAGACACAGCGCCCGTACGCCCTCGGGCAGCCCGTCCCGCAGCACCCGCAGCGGGTCCTCCTTCTGCGCGACGACGAGCACCCGCTTGCCGTTCGCCATCAGGTGGCAGATGAGGTTGCGAATGGTGTGCGTCTTGCCGGTGCCCGGCGGCCCCTGCACGGCGACGTTGCGGTGCTGGGCGAGCCGGCGCGCGATCGACTCCTGCGCCTCGTTGGTGGGCAGCGGCATGAGCAGCCGCTCCCCCACCCGCTGCCACTCCTCCGGCCGGTCGTCGGGCATCCGCAGCTTGCTGGGCTCGTGCGCGACGATCGCGGCGAGCGCGCCGATGCTCGCCGTGTCGCCGTCGAGCAGCCTGTCCCGCAGACTCTCGAGGAAGCCGCGCAGCAGTCGCTGGCGGGGCCGCGCGAAAAGCACTCCGGTGTCCACGATGCCGCTCTCGGCCAGTCCGGCGCCCGCCTCCACCACCAGTTTGTCGTGCCCCAGCCGGGTCAGCGCCCGCTCGAAGAGCTCCCGCCGCGCGAAGTCGTCCCACAGGTCCACCTCGACCGTGCCCGCGGGGCCGGCCAGGGCGAGCAGCTGCCGCAGATAGCGCTCGTCGAGCCCGCTCAGCGCGTCGGTCTGGAGCCGCGACGGCCCCTGCGGGGAGACGGTGACCAGGGCCCGGTCGGCGTCGTACTCGACGATGACCGGCGTGGCGACCAGCGGATAGCGCACCCGCTCGCCGGCCACCTCGGTCTCCAGGATGCCGTGGCCCCAGACCAGCTCGGTGGTGACCGTGGTCATGTCGAGCTGGTGCATGAGGTCGAAGAGCCGCCGGTGCAGCTCGCGGGTGTCCTCGGTGGTGCGGGTCAGCTCCTCCCAGGGCCGCCAGACCTGCTCGCGCCAGGCCTCGTAGTCGGGGTGCGGCTCGGCCTCCTCGTTGAGGTGGCGGCGCAGCTCGGTCGGCACCGGCGCCGGGCCGGGCAGGTCGGGCAGGCCGACGCGCAGCCAGGTCGTGCCGTCGGCGCCCGGGCCCACCTGGCACGCCGGGTGGCCGGGCAGGGTCTCGAGCCGCAGGGCGTCGGCGGGCAGCGTGCGGGCCGGCCGCTCGAGCTGCGCGCGCACGGCCAGCAGGTAGTCCGCGACGGCGACGGCCCGATCCCGGATCAGGGTGGGCGTCTCGGGCTCGGGCTCCGGCATTCTTCGCAGGCTATCCGACAGTGACCCGCGGGACAGTCATGCGTGCCCGGACATCCCGGGCTCAGGCCTCCTCGGGGTCTCGGCCCACGGCCGAGCGGCCGCCGTCGACGGGCAGGATCGCGCCGTTGACGAAGCTCGCCGCCCCGGAGAGCAGGAAGGCCACGACGTCCGCGACCTCGGCCGCCCGGCCGAGCCGGCCCAGCGGCTGCAGCAGGGCGATCTCCCGGTCGAAGTGCTCCGCGGCGGCCGGGGCGAGGCCCGCGACATGGGCGTCCGAGCGCTCGGTGGCGATCGATCCCAGGGCAACGGCATTCACGCGTACGCCCCTCGGCCCGTAGTCCACGGCGAGCGCCCGGGTCAGCCCCTCCACCGCGGCCTTGGCGGTCGCGTAGGGCAGCGCGCCCCGGACCGGCCGGGTGGCCTGGTGCGACGACACGTTGACGAGCGCCGGGCAGCCCGCGGCGAGGGCCGCCGCACAGCCCACGATCACGGGGTCCAGGTTGCGGGCGATGATCGACGACACCTGCCGCGGGTCCTCGTGCAGCCAGGCGTCCTCGAAGACGGCCGCGTTGTTGACCCAGCCCGTCAGCGTCGCTCCCACCGCCGCGGCGCGTGCGGCGACGCCGGGGTCCGCCGCGTCACCGATCACGGGCACGATCCGGTCGTCCGCCGCCG
The DNA here is from genome assembly GCF_030757795.1 of Actinoplanes oryzae. Taxonomy (GTDB): domain Bacteria; phylum Actinomycetota; class Actinomycetes; order Mycobacteriales; family Micromonosporaceae; genus Actinoplanes. Next base: position 10,700 of record NZ_JAUQWH010000022.1, on the reverse strand, counting down.
CCCAGGCCAGCGACTCGGCGTCACGCTCGATGACGGCGACGGTGTGCCCGTCCGCCCCGAGCCGCTCGACGATGGCCCGGCCGATTCCCCGGCCGCCGCCGGTCACCACGATTGTCACCCGGCTACTTGTACTCCTTGGCGGGCGGGGTGGCGTACTCGACATGCTTGGAAGTCCGCAGTCCGAGGGTGACCAGCGCCTGGACGAGCACCGTGGCGGCCGCGACCCCGTCGACGACCGGGACGCCCAGCCGGGCCGAGGCCCGGGCCGCCAGGTCGGCCATCCCGGCGCAGCCCAGGACTATGACGTCCGTCCCGTCGCGGGCCAGCGCCTCGCGGGCGAGGGTGACGACCCGGTCGAGCACGCCCGGGTCCTTGTCGAGGTCCAGCACCGGGATGTCACAGGCGTACACCCCCTTGCAGGGGGCGCCGTAGCGCTCGGCGAGCTCCCACGCCCGCCCCTTCGTACGATCCAATGTGGTCACCACGCTGAAGCCGCGCCCCACCAGGGCCGCCGCGTGCATCGCGCCCTCCGCGATCCCGACGACCGGGCCCGCCGCCAGCTCGCGTGCCGCGTCGAGGCCGGGGTCGCCGAAGCAGGCGATCACATAGCCGTCCACGCCCTCGCGCTCGCCGCGGGCAACCTCCGCGAGCAGCCCCGGCACGCTCAGCGCCTCGTCGTAGTGGCTCTCGATCGACGCCGGGCCGGTGGCGGAGGTCACCGCGTCGAGGCGGGTGCCCGGACCGGCCACGGCCCGGGCACTCTCCCCGATCGTCACGGTCATCGCCTCCGTGGTGTTGGGATTGATGACGCGCAGGTGCATCAGGCGCTCACGAGTTCTTCCTCGGCGGTCACCGGCGTACGGCGCGGGACGAGCAGCAGGTACGCGACGAAGCCGAGACCCATGCCGATGAACCAGCTGTACTGCGCCGTGGTGTGCATGCCGGGACCGTCGGTCCACAGCACCGGCACCATCGCGACGACCGCGCCGATGGCGGTGGCGATGATGGCCGGCGGGTTGTACCCCTTGCGGTACCAGTAGCGGCCTTCCGGCGACATGGTGAACAGGTCGTCGACGTCCACGACCTGCTTCTTGATCAGGTAATAGTCGGCGATCAGCACCCCGAACAGCGGCCCGATGAAGGCGCCGAGCGTCTCCAGCGTGTAGTGGATGACGTCCGGGTTGTTGTAGAGGTTCCACGGTGTGATCAGCACCGAGCCGACGGCCGCGATCATGCCGCCGGCCCGCCAGCTGATCCGCTGCGGGCTGACGTTGGAGAAGTCGAAGGCGGGCGAGATGAAGTTCGCCACGATGTTGATGCCGATCGTGGCGATGGTGAAGGTCAGCGCGCCCAGCACGATCGCGAACGTGCTGTCGATCCGGGCCACCGTGGCGACCGGGTCGGTGATCAGCTCGCCGAAGACCGGGATCGTCAGCGACGACGTCACCACGACCAGGATCGAGAAGGCGAGGAAGTTGACGGGCAGGCCGAGCAGGTTGCCGGTCTGGACCGCGCGGAACGACTTGCCGTACCGGCTGAAGTCCCCGAAGTTCAGCATCGGCCCGGAGAAGTACGACACCACGAGCGCGATCGCCCCGAGCATGACCGGAATCGCGTCGAAGCCGGTGTACTCGACGTCGCCGAGGCTCAGGTTGATGTGACCCCAGCCGGCCTTGTAGATGAGATACCCGGCCAGCGCGACCATCACCACGTAGACGGCCGGCCCGCAGAAGTCGATGAACTTGCGGATCGTCTCCATGCCGGTCCAGAAGACGGCGGCCTGCAGGACCCAGAGCAGCGCGTACGAGCACCAGCCGAGCAGGGGCAGCCCGAGGAAGCCGTACTGGTTCACGTCGGCGTAGGGCGCGAGGTCCGGGAAGAGCTTGAGCACCACGACGTCGAGGGCCGCGCTGGCCAGGTAGGTCTGGATGCCGTACCAGGCGACGGCGATCGCGCCGCGGATGATCGCCGGCACGTTGGCGCCCAGCACGCCGAAGACCGTGCGGCAGATCACCGGGTACGGGACCCCGGTCCGCTGGCTCGGCTTGGCGACCAGGTTGCAGAAGAAGTAGACGATCGTGATGCCGACCAGCAGGCTCACCAGGACCTGCCAGCTCGACAGGCCCAGGGCGAAGAGGCTGCCCGCCGTCACGTAGCCGCCGACGCTGTGCACGTCGGACATCCAGAAGGCGAAGATGTTGTACGAGCCCCACGACTGCTTCCGCAGCGGCGCGAGGTCCTCGTTGGTGAGGCGCGGGTCGTACCCGGGTTTGATGGCGCCGGCGCCGACCGGCATCCCGGCGGCTTCGACGAGGTCGTTATTGGCGTGATCGGGCATGCGCACTCCCCAGAGGTCGAGCGGCGTCAATGCTGCTCACGCTAGGAATGCGCTGTTTCACTCAGATGATCGGAGAGATATATCTGTCTCCTGGAAGAGCCCGGTGTCCCGGGGCAGCCGTGCGATGTAATCCTGCAGCCGCCGGTGATGCGCCCCGCACAGGTCGATGAGCCGCGCACCGTCGCGCGCGGTGAAGGCTTCGAGCATCGCGTCGTGATCCCGGTGCAGCAGCTCCCGCTCGGCGGCGCCGAGGTGGGCCATCGGCTGCAGCGGCTCGGTCATGTTCCAGGCCGCGGTCAGCATGTGCACCAGGCGGCGCATCCCGCACGGCCGGATCAGCGCCAGGTGGAAACGGCGGCTCTCCCGATGGTGTGCCTGCCCGTCGCCGCTCTCGACGGCGGCACCGAGGGCCGCGTGGGCAGCTCGCGCCTCGGTCACCGCCGCGTCGTCCGCGAGCCCGGCGGCCACCCGCAGCGCGGCGGTCTCCAGCGCCTCGCGTACGAGATAGATCTCCGCGAACTCGGCGGCGGTCAGCTTCGTCACGCGGTAGCCGGTGCGGGCGCGGTGATCGACCAGGCCCTCGCCGATCAGGGTCATGAGGGCCTCGCGTACGGGGATGCGGCTCACGCCGAACGTCGCCGCGACACCGTCCACGGGGATCGGCGACCCGGGCGGGACCTCGCCGTCGAGGATGCACCGGCGCAGCTCGTCGAGGATCTCGCCCTGGGAGGAGTGGGGGCGGCCGCCTTGCGGGTTCAGCCGGGACAGCAGCACCGACCGGACGCGGGGGTTGGTCATGGTGCGGCCCCGCGTGCTCTCGTCACGCGGGGCCTTTTCGTCACGCGGGGCCGTACCGCTGCTCGTCAGGGGAACACCATGCGGCGCGGCCGGGGGATGACCGGCGGGGGCAGCGGCAGGTCGTCCAGGTGGCTCCAGTTCAGCGTCCCGTTGTCGGTCGACTTGATCTCGCCGAGGCAGGCCCGCAGGAGGCCCAGGTGCGGCGCCCCCGCGTAGCCGGCGATCACCACCTCCGGCGCGGGGTCGATCTTCGCGATCGCCGCGCAGATCTTGGCGACCTCCCGCTCGTCCACGGCGTCGAGGGGAAGCGGGGTCTCCGCCTGCGATCGGCGCCACGGCGGCCCGAACCGGCGCAGCAGCTCCCGGGCGAGCCGGCCGAACGAACGGCCGACGGGTACGTCCCGGATGGAGTCGCGGGCGGACTGCCCGTAACACCAGGGGACGACGACATGCCCGTTGAGCACCACCAGCTGGTAGACCGACCGGGGCACCGAGATGATCTCGGCGCCGGGCAGGGTGCCCAGGAAGAGCACGAGCTCCTCGTACGGGAGCGGCCAGCGAGGATTCGCCAGCACGCGCTCGGTCTGCGTGACCGAGGGATGGGTGTTGACCTCACGTTCGATTGCGGTGTTCAGGGCCTCGGGCACCCGAGTCCACAATTCGGCGGCGACCTTGTCACCGAATTGCTCGATCACCCAATCGCTGGGACCGACCAGAACGTCTGGACGCATAGGGCTCCACCACCGTCCGTGTCGCTGGCGCTACGTCTGGCTAGAAGAGTTACACCTTCGGAGATCGACTGGAAGAGTCTGCTCCGGGGATCTGAAAAACGTGGATGAATGAAACTCATCCGAACCGGCAGACCGTTGCGACAGCGTTGGAGCAGCAGGTCGAAAGGACCTTCGCGGGCCTCTTACCGGCCCCTCGTGAGCCCTGCACGAGCCCTTCGGGACGCGTGAACATGCAACTTGCACGGCGAACCGCTCGTGCAAGTTGCATGTCAGCCCGCGGGTGAGTCCCCTAATCGACAGTGAACCCAATCCATATTTCGAGACGGTGACCGCGTTGCTAACACCCGCCGCGAGTTGTCGATCACATCCGCACGGTCCCGGGCTTCCGTCGCGCGTTCCGGATAGATCGCGGCCCGCTATCCTGGGCGGTGGCACGAACTGTTGCGAGGTGCCCCGCCGTGGCGGGGAGAATCGGGAAGCCGGTGCGAATCCGGCACGGGCCCGCCGCGGTGACCGGGGAGCCGCCGTCCACGCGCATCCTGCGCAGCCACTGGCCGCAAGGCTGGGAAGGCGGACGGTGAGGCTGTGATCCGGGAGTCCGAAGACCGGCCTCGCGCCTAACCGCCCTCCGGGGCCGAAGCGCAGCGGGAGCCTGCCCATGATCACCGACCTTTACGACGCCATCCACCGCCGCCGCGACGTACGCGGACAATTCACCGGCGGCCCGATCCCCGCCGAGACGCTGCACCGGGTCCTGGACGCGGCCCACGCCGCACCGAGCGTCGGCCTCTCCCAGCCGTGGGACTTCATCCTGGTGCGCGACGAAGCCGTCCGAGCGACCTTCCACGAACACGTCCAGCACGAACGCGACACCTTCGCCGCCACCCTCGACGCCGCCGCCGCCGAACGGTTCCGCCCGATCAAGATCGACGGCATCCTGGAGTCGACGCTGTCGGTGGTGGTGACCTACGACCCCGACCGCGGCAGCCCGGCGGTGCTGGGACGGCACGCCATCGCGGATGCCGGGCTCTACTCGGCGTGTCTCGCCATCCAGAATCTGTGGCTCGCGGCGACGGCGGAGGGGCTCGGGGTGGGCTGGGTGTCCTTCTACCGGGAAGAGTTTGTGCGGGGGCTGCTCGGGATTCCGGCCGGGGTGCGGCCGGTCGCGTGGCTGTGCATCGGACCGGTCACCCACCTCGAGCGGACGCCGGACCTCGAACGCCACGGCTGGCGCCGGCGACGCCCCCTGGCGAGCGCGGTGCACGAGGAACGCTGGAGCCCCGCCGCCACCGCCTGAGCGGCCACCGCCCCTTCCGCCCGCCGCCCTGCACCCCGTCGCCGGCAACATCCGCGGCACACCTGCCAGGGCGCCGGGCGAGGCGGTGCCCTGCGCCCGCCCGGCATCGAGCGCCGGTCACCCAGGCGCCGGGCGGCGTGGGACGGTCACGGGCAGCCGACGCGCGGTTGCCGGGTATCCGCAGACGGTCGCCAGTCGCACGTCATCGGACGCCGAGCCATCGGGGCGCACGAAATGTGATGGCGGACGGCATCGGCGTCACGCATCGAGCGCAGGCAGCGGCGGCGCGCGGCGGCGTCACGCATGTAGCGCAGGCAGCGGCGCGCGTCGAGCGGCGCGGGCGTCATTCGTCGGGCCTCGCGCGGCGGGCGTTGGTCGTCATTCGCCGGGCGGCGAGCGTTGGTCGTCATCCGCCGGGCGGCGAGCGTTGGTCGTCATTCGCCGGGCGGCGCGCGCCATTCGCCGGGCGGCGGGCGGCAGGCGGCGGGCGGCGTCAGGAGATGGCGGCGAGGTGGGCGAGCATGGCCTGGTTCGCCTCCCAGCCGTCCGGGAACTTGACCGGCACGCCGAGGTGCACCGGCTCGGTCGAAGGGTGGGCGTCGAGCAGCTCCGCGATGCCGTCGCGCGCCACCACCACGCAGGCGTGGCGGTGCCGGGAGGTGAGGACGCACAGGCGGCCCGACTCCAGGTGGAAGGCGGTGGCGTCGCGGCGGCCCGAGAGCGGGTGCAGGACGACGGTCAGGTCGTACTCGCGGCCCTGGAGCCGGTTGGCCGTGTCGACCGTGATGTCGCGGGCCTCGGGCGGCAGGAACGACCGGATCGCCGCCACCTGGTCGCGATGGGCAGCCCCCACCGCGATCCGGTCGGCCGTCAGAACGCCCTCGCCCGACTCCGATGTGGTCACGCCGCCCCGGGCCAGGGCACGGGCGGCGAGCAGCGCGCAGGCGGCCGCCGCCTCGGCATCCGTCCGCACCGTGAACCGCGCCGGCAGCCGCAGCAGCCCCCAGCCGGTCTCCGCCGCCACGTCCAGCACCTTGTCGACCTCTCCGAAGCCGAGCCCGCCCGGGAGAGAAGACCCACCCCCGGGACCGAGCCCACCCCCGAAGCCGACCCCATCCCTGAAACCGAGCCCAGCCCCGGAACCGGCCCCACCGCCGAGACCAGGCCCGACCCCGCGTCCCGAGCCGCCCCCGGGCCCCAAGTCGCCGCCAAGCCCCGAGCCGACCCCGAGCCCCGAGCCGCCTAGCCCCACATCGCCGCCGAGCCCTGGGCCGGCACCGGGACCGGATCCGTTGCCGGACGCGCCGAAGGTCAGCACCCGGTCTCCCGGCCCCGTGCCCGACCGGAAGCCGGTGAACGGATAGAACGCCTTCGCCACCACGGGCGCCGCCGAGGCCGGCAGGCGCCAGGAGACCGGGAGGCGGTGGACCGGCAGCTCGGGGTTGTGACGCAGCAGCACCGCGACGGCGCTCTGCATCGGGTCCCAGGACAGGCCCGTCCAGCGATCGACCTCGACCGTCGAGAACGGATCGAGCTGCCCGGGATCGCCCACGAACAACGCCCGCTCGAACCGGGGCGCGACGCGGAGCAGCGCGTCCGATCGCATCTGGTAGGCCTCGTCGACGATGGCCCACGGCCACGTGCCCTCGGTGACCGTGGCCCACTTGGCGGCGGTGCCGATCGTGACGGGCGGGCCGCCGAGGTCGGGCACCTTGGCGCCGACGCGGCAGGACGGGTGGGCTCGGACGCGCTCGCTCGGCACGTAGTCCACGGCGGAGAGCCGGCCGACGCCCAGCTCCGGCGACTTGCCGGCGAGGCGCTCGACGAGATCGTCGACCTGCTCGTTGGTCTGCGCGACGATCATCAGAGGGCCGCCGGCCGCGGCGAGCACACCGGCCGCCCGTACGACCAAAGTGCTCTTGCCCGCACCCGGCGGCGAGTCGACCACCACCCCGCGGTGCGGCGAGGTCGCGAGGTCGCGCAGCACGGCGTCGACCACCTGCCCCGCCGCGACGGACGGCGCCACCGCGGCCGGCTCGGGCCTGGTCACGGTCGCCCCGGACGGCTCTCCTGAAGTCACGGCGACCACCCTAGCCGCGCCCTACGACAAAACAGCGGACGCGCAGATCTTCACCAGAAGTGACTAAACGCGTCGGCAATGTCCACGCTGAGCGATCACCCGCTACTTTGAGTGAATGACCGTATTCACGGCGCCCGAGGCCGCGGACGACGGTGTCTACCGCCCGATCCTGCGGCCCCGCCGGGGCGAGCTCGCTGCCCTGCACCACCTCGATCCCGCGTCCGCCCGGCGCATCTCCCCCATCGTCGAGCTCGGACCCGCGGACCGCCTGCCCCAGCTGCTCAGACAGTTCCCGCCCCGGACCGGCGCCGTGGCCGTGGACCTCGCCGCGCTGCCCGACCCCGGCGACCCACTCGTGTCCCCGCCGCTCGACCTCGCGGAGGAACTGGCGGAGCTGGGCGTGGCGATGCTTCCGGTGCTCCGGGCGTACGACAGTAATCGCCGGCTGGTGGAACACGGCCTGGCCGCTCGCATGCACCTCGAGCGCGCTGTCCTGCGGCTGCGGCCGCACACCGACGCCCGCAACCCGGCCGAGGCGACGGCCACGACCAACCGCCTGCTGAGCGGGTCGGGCCTGCAGGCGGAGCGGGTCGATCTGATCATTGATCTCGCCGAGACCGCATGTACGGCACACGCCGCCCGCTTCGAGGACCGCGCCCGGCACGTGCTGCGCTGGGCCCGCTCGACGCCGTGGCGTTCGATCACCGTGGCAGCCGGCGCGATGCCGCCCAACCTCGACGACCTGCCCACCGACGAACCCGTCACGGTCGGCCGCCTCGACGCCAGGATGTGGGCGCGGCTCCGCGAGCCCGGCGTCGGCTATGCGGACTACGGCGTCACCTCCCCCGTACGCCGCAACGGCAGCAACCACCGCCAGCTCCCCACGCTCCGCTACACGGCCGAGGACGACTGGTGGATCTATCGATGGGCGCGCCGGGGCGGGCGGAGCGACGACCGCTGCCAGGACCTGTGCCGCACCCTCGTGGCCTCGGCGCACTGGCCGGCCACGGGCGGACACTTCTCCTGGGGCGACGCGGAGATCGCCCGCCGGGCCCGGAGCGCCCGGGGCGGCGGCAGCCCGGCGAGCTGGATCGCGTGGAGCACGTCACACCACTTGGCACATGTCCTGCACACGCTTTACGGATAACTCTCGGTGCGGCGGGCAATCACTCGTACACTTGTTCGAATGATGCTCGATGCAGCCCTCGCCTACGCCCGGCACGGGATCCCCGTGCTGCCGGTGCACACTCCCGCCCCGGGCGGCGGGTGTTCCTGCGGCCGTGCCACGTGCGAGCGCCCCGGCAAGCATCCTCGCCTGCGGCACGGGCTCATGGAGGCGAGCACCGATCCCCTGACGATCGAGGCGTGGTGGGCCCGCTGGCCGGAGGCCAACATCGGGCTGCGCACGGGCATCGTCATGGACGTGGCCGACGTCGACTCGGCGGAGGGCTGGCACGGCCTGCGCCACCTGCTGGGCGGCGAGCTGCCGCCGGGCCCGCAGGTGCGCACCGGAGGCGGCGGCTGGCACTTCTGGTTCCGGCCGTCGGGCCACGGCAACCGCGTGCGCGTGGTCCCCGGCCTCGACTGGCGCGGCACGGGCGGCTATGTGCTGGCGCCGCCGTCACGCCACGCCCGCGGCTCGACCTATTACTGGGTGGTGCGCCCCGGCGCAAGCAACCCGCCCGTGCCCCCGGAGCTGGCCGAGATGATCGCCGGCCCGGAGCCGCCCGGCGTCCGCCTCGTCGTCCCGACCCCCACACGACACCCCTTGCAGTACGCCGCCGCAGCCCTCGCCGCGGAGTCCGACCGCGTGGCCCGGGCGCCGGCCGGCACCCGCAACGACACGCTGAACCGAGCGGCCTTCGCCCTGGGCCGCCTCGTCGCCGCGGGCTGGACCGACGCGGCCACCGTCACCCGCGAGCTGACCGCCGCGGCCGCCTGGGCGGGCCTCGGCCGAGCGGAAACCGTGCGCACCATCCGATCCGGCCTGACCGCCGGCCTCCGCGTCGGCGCACCCCACCCCAACCGACCACACCGGACGACCACCGCCCCCCACATCACCCGAGCGCACCCGGCCACCGACGGCCCTCACCCCACTCGGCCAACCCCGGCCGCCGACACTCCTCACACCACTCGACCGGATCCGACCACCGACGCTCCCCGCGCCAGTCGCCCATGTCCGGCCACCGACGTTCCCCGTGCCACTCGACCGGATGCGGCTATCGACGTTCCTCGCACCTCTCGACCAGATCCGGCCACCGACGCTCCCCGCGCCAGTCACCCGTGTCCGGCCACCGACGTTCCCCGTGCCAGTCAAGCGGATCCGGCAACCGGTGCTTCTCATGCCATCCGGCCGGCGGTGCTGCCGAGTGCCGACCGCGGCCCGCACGACTCGGCTGCGCCCACCCGGGTCGGCAGCCTTGGCGGCACAGCAGGGACCGACGCCCTCGCCTCGGCAGAGGTTCACCCCGAGCCGGAGCCTCCGCCGGTGAACGAAGCGGTCGTCGATGTGGGACATGCCGTTACCGGCTTCGCGCGTCCACAGTCGCCTGACGTTCGCGGTGTCGCGAGGCCCGCGGTGGGCAGTCGCACGGGTCAGTCGGTGGGGCGTGGGGCGGGTCATGTGGCGGGGCGCGCGCTGGATCGGGCAGGGTCCGCGGTGGACCGGGCGGGGCGGACGGCGATTCGGCGCGAAATCTCCGGAGAAAGGGGGCGTGATCGCGTGGCGTGATCTTCGAGTTACCGCCAGGATAGGACCGTGACCGATCGAGAGACGCCGAAGTCCTATCACGTCGAGGTGGAGCTGCCGGCCGGCCGCGACGAGGTGTGGGATGCCGTCACCCAGCCCGCCGTGCTGCGGCAGTGGTTCGGGTGGGACTACGACGAGCTGGACGTCGAAATCGCCCACATCTTCGTGAACGAGGCCACGCTGCGGGCGCCGGAGCGGATGGGCTGGGCCGACGGGTCCTATCTGGAGGTGAGCGGGGGCGACGACAAGTCGGTGGTCCGCGCCGTCCGGGAGGGAGCGGACGACCCCGGCCGGTACGACGCCATCGAGGAGGGCTGGCGCGCCTTCCTCGTCCAGCTGCGCTATCTGCTGGCGGAGCGGCCCTCGGGCGAGCGCCGGACGCTCTACCTGACCGGGGCGAGCACCTGGCGGCAGGTCCTCGGCATGATCGGCGCCACCGCGGCGACCGTGACCCGGGCCGGCGACCGCGTGGCCTGGATCGTCGACGGCGACGGCCACCTCGTCGTCCTGGCCGGCCGTGAGCCGCTGGGCAGCCGCAGCGCGGGCCGCTTCGAGGTGACCGTCTCCACCTACGGACTCGACGACTCGGCCTTCGACGTCATCCGCAAGCGCTGGACGGAACGCTGGGCACCCCTCGCCCGCAACGCCCAGGTAACCGCCGCCGACACCCCCGCCCCCTGACCCACCCCTGCCGGACGGGCTCGGCA
>NZ_JAUQWH010000219.1 GCF_030757795.1 Actinoplanes oryzae | reverse complement strand
CCTCGTACGCGACGTGCAGATCACTGACCGCGTAGAGCGTCCCCGCCACCCGAGCCTCCCCTGCACGTGGTCACGTCCGTCGATACCGATCTTGCCAGCCGGGCGCCGGTCGCGGGGCCCGGCCCTCCTCCGGACGGGGTACCCGGGTCGGCATGTCGACACCCGTGTCCGAAACCGTCCATTGCCGCCCGCCCCCGTTCCCGCCCCGTCATGGTGGTGGGAATAACCGTGTCCGGCCCGCGTGTCGGATTCTCCGCCGGGCAACGATGACCGTAAGTGGTCCGGCCGCGACGCGTGGCGCGCCTCACGTTTCGCGCGCGTGTCTCGGGCTGACCGAAAAGAATCTTGGCCGCGGCTGTCACGCCGGACCGCTTCCGGAGACCTAACTAGAGGGAGTCCGGCGGTGAACGGAGGCATTTGGTGGTCGACGCGCACGAGGCGCACGGCGTGGGCGACGACCCGAGGCACACGGCACGGCCGGAGGGGCGCGCCGGATCCGCCGTCGAGCCGGTGCCGGTCATCGCGAACCCGCCGCCGGCCGGGGAGATCGAGGACTTCTTCCGGCGCTACTGGGAGGGGCTGGTGCGTACCCTCATGCGCGAGGGCGCGAACCGCTGGGAGGCCCAGGACGCCGTCGCCGAGGCCATCCGCGAGGCGCTGCGCCGCTGGCCCGAGCTGACCCACCCGGTCGCCTGGGTGCGCACGGCCGCCCGCTCGCACTGGCTCAAGCAGCGCCGCGCCGGCGGCCCGGGCGACGAGGTGCTCGTGCCGGACATGGCCGAGCTCACCGAGGGCCGGGCCGACGACCCCGAGCTGACCGCCTACGAGACCGAGGAGTGGTTCTCCGGCGTGCTGGCCCAGCTGCCGCCGGCGCGCCGCGAGGCCCTCGAGCTGTCCGCGCAGGGGCTGACCCCCTCGGAGATCGCGGCCCGGGTCGGCAAGACCCCGGAGGCCGTGCGCACCGCGCTCAAGCTGGGCCGCAAGCAGGCCGTGGCGCTGTGGCGGGCGATCCCCGAGCAGCGCGGCCCCCGTCCCGCGCCCGGAACCGACCCAGGGGAGAGCTGATGGCACAGCCGGACCCGCGCGAGGATCCCGAGCTGCTCACGCACGCGATGATGATCGCGGCGCTCAACCAGATCCTGGGCGAGTGCGGCTACGCGCCGGTCGCCGACGACGCCGGGGCGCACGACCGGCTCATCGCGGCCGCCCGGCACCGCGCCGACGGCATCGTGGACGCCGCCCGGCTCACCGCCGTCGAGTACACCGACGCGGCGCTCGACCGGGCGGCGCGGACGGTGCTCAGCGTGCGGACGGCCGGCGAGCCCGCCCCGGTCGACCTCGCGCCGATGCCCGCCGCCGCGCCCGCCGCCGGGGAGGCGGTGGGCCGCAGCTGGCTCGCCGCCGCCACCGCCGCGGGGGTCTACCTGCCGATCGGCGAGCAGGCCGCGGTCCAGGCCCTCGACGGGTACGCGGCCGGGCTCGCCGCCGCCTGCGGGCCCCCGGCCGACCTGGGCGCCGCGTACCGGATCGGCACCGAGGTCGTGGCCCTGGGCATCGGCCGGCACGAGGCGCTGCCCGGCACGATGAGCGTCGTGCTCGACCACCTCGCCGACGGCGACACCGTGCCGCGCCCGGCCCGGCAGGTCGCCGGGGCCTTCGCCGCCGGGTTCGCCGCCGCGCTGCAGGCCCGTACCCTCGCCCAGCAGGAGTCGCTGCACCGCGCCACCCAGCGCGCCGCCCGCGAGTACCAGGTGGCGCTGCAGAACAGCGAGGCCCGCTTCCGGCGGCTCGCCCTCTTCGACCCGGTCACCGGCCTGGCCAACAAGAGCCGCCTGGTGCAGCGGCTGCGGCAGGCCGCCCACGGCGACGACCCGGCCCGGCACGCCGGGCTGTGCCTGATCGAGCTGGGCGGTCACCCGGCCGCCTGCGAGGAGTACGGCACCGAGGCCGCCGACCACGTCCTCGCCGAGGTGGCCCGGCGGCTGCAGCTCGTCGCCCGCCACCCCGACTACCTGCTCGCCCGGCACGGCAGCGCCACCTTCGCCCTGCTCGTCGAGGACAGCGGCGGCCTGGCGCACGTGGCCGACATCGCCGAGCGCATCACCCGGATGCTCGCCGAGCCGGCGTCGCTGCCCGGCACCGGCCTCACCGCGCCCCTGCACGCCTGCGTCGGCGTGGTCGACGTGAGCGCCGGCGACCTCGACCCCACGCGCATCCTCGTGGACGCCGAGATCGCCCTGCGGCACGCCCGTTCCGGCAGCACCGGCTGGGCCGTGTACGACCCGCAGCCCACCGACGCCCCGGCCCGCGGCGGCACGAGCGTGTCCGGGCTGGTCACCGGCCCGCCCACCTATCAGCCGATCGTGCGGCTGGGCTCCGGGCGCATCGCCGGCCTGCACACCCGGGTCGCCTGGCGCCACCCGCACCTGGGCACCCTGGACCTGACCCGCATCGGGCAGCTCACCGGCGACCGGGAGCTCACCGCGCGCCTCGCCGCCGGGCTGTTGCAGCAGGCGTGCCGCCAGGCGATGCAGTGGGACGGGCCGTTCATCGCGGTCGACGTGCCGGTCTACCAGATCGGCTACCCCGATGCCGCCGAGATCGTGCGCGAGGCGCTGAGCGCCAGCGGGCTGCCGCCCCAGCGCCTGCACCTGCACCTGTCCGGCCTGGACGCCCTGCCGGCGGGGTCGCACAGCCTGATCGTGCTCGCCGCGCTGGCCGAGCTCGGGGTGCGCATCGTGCTCGACGACTTCGGCACCGGCTACACGAGCCTGGCCTACCTGCGCGATCTGCCGGTGCACGGGCTGCGTACGCCGGCGGCCCTGCTGCAGCCCTCGTCCGACGGCGACCGCGACCTGCTCGCCGGGATGGCCCGCACGGCCCACGCGCTCGGGTTGTCGCTGACCGTGCACGGCGTCGACGACGACGGGCGCGCGGCCACGCTGATCGGCACCGGCGTCGACGGCGTGCAGGGGGTGCGCTTCGGCGCCCCGGCGACCCCGCACCAGGTGCCGGGGCTGCTGCGGCGTACGGGACAAATGCGGGCAATGCCCGGTGACCGAGCGAACGGACTGGTGGCCTCGTGATCGATCCGCTGCCCGACCTCCACAATGGAGTAGGGTTCCTCGGCATGGCGACCGCCGACTCCGACTTCTCCGCCCGCCCGAGCAGCGCCCGCATCTACGACGCGCTGCTCGGCGGCAACCACAACTTCGCCGCCGACCGTGAGGCCGCCAAGCACCTGCTGACGATGGTGCCCACGGCCGGCGAGATGGCCCGCGCCAACCGCGCCTTCCTCGCCCGCGCCATCCAGTTCATGATCGACCGGGGCGTCCGGCAGTTCCTCGACATCGGCAGCGGCATCCCCACGGTCGGCAACGTCCACGAGATCGCCCAGCGCGTCATCCCCGACGCCCGCGTGGTCTACGTCGACCTCGACCCGGTCGCCGTCGCCCACAGCACCGACATCCTCAAGGACAACCCGTGGGCCGCCGCCGTCCAGGCGGACATGCGCTTCCCCGACGCCATCCTCGAGCACCCCGTCGTGCGCCGCCTGCTCGACCTCGACCAGCCCGTCGGCCTGCTCATCGTGGCGATGCTGCACTTCGTGCCCGAGGACGACGCCTACGAGGCGGTCGCCCGCCTGCGCGACGCCCTGCCCGGCGGCTCCTACATCGTCGTCTCCCACGGCGTCTCCGACACCCCCGCCGACGCGCAGGAGGAGGGCATCACCGCCCTCTACCGCCGCACGGACGTCTCCGCCGCCCACGGCCGCACCCGCGAGCAGATCCTGCGCTTCTTCGGCGACGGCGAGCTCGAGCCGCCCGGCCTGGTCTGGGTCCACGAGTGGCCCGGGGGAGGCGACGGCGATCCGCACGGCATGGCCGTCGTCGCCGGCGTCGCAGCGCTGTAAAGGTCAGCTTCTGACCGTTGTGCCGGGCACGCTGGGATCATGACTCTTGATCGCTCGGGATCCCGGATCGACCACCTCAACGTCAGCGTGCCCGACCTCGCCGCCGCCGTCGCGTTCTACGAGCCGGTGCTGGCCGCCATCGGGATCACGAAGATGCTGGAGATCCCGCCGGACGCGACCCCGAACCAGCCGACGGCCATGACCGGCTTCGGGCTCGCCGGGGTCAAGCCCTACTTCTGGCTGATCGACGGCGGCACCGTGGGCACGAACATGCACCTCGCCTTCACCGTCGGCACCCGCGACGACGTCGTGACCTTCCACCGGGCCGCGCTCGAGGCGGGCGCCACCTCGCTGCTGGCGCCCGCCGTCCACCCCGAGTACCACGACGACTACTACGGCGCCTTCGTGCTGGACCCGCACGGCATCAACCTCGAGGCCGTCTGCCACCACGGGCCAGCTGTCTGACCGGGACAGATGACCGCGGGCAGGGGACAGTTACGTGTGGTGACAACCGCTCCCGTCGCCGAGGCTGGGGTCACCGGGCCACGGCAGGCCCGGCAACGGGAGGCGGGACATGGACAGCGCGCAGATCCGTGATCAGCTCACGGCGGTACGCCTGCGGCAGGCCGAGCAGGTCGCCGCCATCGAGCAGTGGCACCCCGACGTGCCGATCTCCTCGCTGTCGCTGGTCTCGGCCTTCGAGGAGCTGGCCGCGACGGATCCCGGGCAGCGGCCGGGCCTGGTGGCGGTGCTGGTGGCCGCCTCCCGGCACCTCGGGAGCTTGAACCGGGCCGGGGAGGCGCTGCCGTACGCCACGCGAGCCGTGACGCTGGCCCGCGACCTGGCCGACGCGCCGGCCGTGGCGACGGCGCTGGACAACCTCGCGCTGTGGCTGACCCGGTGCGGCCGGCCCGCCGAGGCCCTGGCCGCGATCCAGGAGGCGGTCACGATCCGGCGGCGGCAGGCGGCCGGGGCGGAGCTGGCCCGGTCGTTGTTCGGCCTCTCCGTGCGGTCGGCGACGCCCGGGCAGGCCGTGGCGGCGTACCGGGAGGCGGTGGCCCTGCTCACCGAGGCCGGGACGGCGGATCCCGGCGGCGTCGCGTCCGCGCTGGGCGCCCTGGACCTCCTGGTGGCCGGGCCGGCGCTCGCCGACCGGGACCGGATGACCGCCCACTTCCTGCTCGGCGGGCGTGGGCCGCGGCCCCTCGACGACGCGGCGGACCGGGTGACCTTCGCCCGCAACCTGCGCGTGGTGAGCATGTCCCTCGCCGGCCACGGCCTGCCCGAGGCCGCCGCGGTCGGCTGGACGCTGGTCGTCGCCGCGGAACAGTCGCTGCTCACCGACCCCGCGCACGCCGAGGACGCGGTCTACTCGATCGCCCAGATCGCCCAGGCCCGCTACGCCGCCGGGGACGGCGACGGCGCCCTGGCCCTGTGGGACGAAACGATCGGTGGCCTGCGCGGCACCGGCTCACCGCCGGAGGTCGTCAACGCGCTGGCCGACGCCCTGAGCCGCCGCGCCCCGATGCTCACCGGCGTGGCCCGCCACCGGGAGGCGCTGGCCTCCGCGGAGGAGGCGGTCAGGCTCCGCGAGCGGCTGTCCGACGCGTACAGCCCGCGGTTCCTCCCCGAGCTCATGCTCTCGCTGAACGTCCAGTCCACCTCGCTGGCGAACCTCGACCGCGTCGGCGAGGCGGTGGCCGCCGGTGCACGCGCCGTCGCCATCGCGCGCGCGGTAGCCGGCGCCGACGCCGGCTACCGCGACCAGCTCGCCGCCGGGCTCAGCGACCAGTCCGCCCTGCTGGCCCGGGCCGGGCGTGCCCGGGAGGCGATGGCGGCGGCCAAGGAGTCCCTGACGCTCTACCAGGCCCTCGACCGCGAGACCGGGCAGTACCGCGAGGACGTGATCTCCGGGCTGCGGGGCGTGGCGGCCCGCTACCACGAGCAGGGCAAGAACTTCCGGGCCCAGCTGTTCGCGGGTCAGGCGGCCGCCCTGCTGCGGCAGGACAGGCCTTGACCCGGGTCACTCGGCGTCGAGGAAGTCCTCGCCCAGCAGGGTGCGGAGCCTGGCGAGGGCGCGCGCGTTGCGCATCTTCACCGATGAGACGGAGATGCCGAGGATCGCGGCAACCGTGCCGACGCTGTGGTCCTCGGCGTGCCGCAGGACCAGCACGGCCCGGTCCTCGACGCTCAGGTGGGCCAGGGCGTCCACCAGCGCCAGGCGCAGCTCCGGCGACGACGGCGGGGGTCCGGCGTCGTCGGGGAGGTCGGCGAGGACCAGTTCGGATCCCTTGAGACGTTTCTGCTGGTCGAAGACCAGGTTCATGAGGACCCGGCGGCTGTAGCCCTCGAGGCCGGCGCTGGTGCGGATCCGGTCCCAGGAGGCGTACATCTTGGTGTAGGTCTGCTGGGTCAGGTCCTGGGCGGTGTGCCAGTCGCGGCACATCAGATAGGCGCTGCGCCGCAGCCGGGTTGCCGTCGCCTCGACGAAGGCCGTGAACTCCTCGTCGCGCGCCCGCCGCCGCCGTCCCCGGCCGGGGCGCGGGTCGCCCGCCACGCGCGGCGGCACGGTTTCCGTCACGCCGGTCATCCGATCGGCGCGTTCGCCGGGCAGGTGATGCCGGCGATGTCCTGGACACCGGGCATGACCAGGTACTGGTCGCGGAAGGCCGGGAAGTCCCGGGCATCCGTCAGCCGCAGGCGGAACGATCCCGGCAGCGACTCCGGGCCCACCGACTGCACGAAGTCGGGCGAGTCGCGCCACAGCCGCTGGAACTTCTGGAACGCCTCCTCGCGGCTCTCGAAGTGCACGGTGCCCGCCCGGGGGTCGCTGCCGAGGGCCTGCGCCAGCGCGGACTGCTCCTCGGCGGTCGCCGTGGCCGTCAGGAAGATCGACGGGTCCGTGATCTCGTCGTCCGACGCGGGCAGCCGGCACTCCGACGACTCGCCGACCAGCAACATCTCGGAGCCGGCCGGCGCCGGAGACGCGGGCCGCTGGTGGACGACGGCCGTCACGCCCAGCGCCGCCACCACCCCGGCCGCCACGCCGGCCACGGCGATCCGCTGCCGGCGGCGGCGTACGCGGCCACCCTCGGCGATCGCGAGGTGCGCCAGCTGCCCGGCGTCGATGCCGGGGTCATCGCTGAGCGCGTACTCGAAATGGTCCCGCAGATTCTCCACAGCTCTCCTCGAAGTCGGTCCTCTGCAGAGAAGAACGGGGTGGACCTCACGATCGGTCACACGACCTCCCTGGCCCCTGCTCAAGGCGCTCGTCGAGCTGACCCACCCGGCGGCCTGACGCCGCGAGGCCGGGGGCCGGCGCCACCCTCGGAAGGGTGACGCCGGCCCCCGGTGCGAGCGGACCTCAGTAGCGGAAGTGGCCCACCAGCGACTGCAGGCTGTGCGCCATCGTGCTCAGCTCGCTCACGGCCTGGCGGGACTGGGCGATGCCCTCCGTGCTCACCTTGGTGGCGCTGGCCAGGCCGGTGATGTTGGTGGCGATCTGGCCCGCGCCCGCGGCGGCCAGGGCGACGCTGCGGCTCATCTCCTCGGTGGTGGCGTTCTGCTCCTCGACGGCGCTGGCGATGGTGGCCTGGAAGTCGTTGATGTGCGCGATGACCGTGCTGATCTCGCTGATCGCCTCCACCGCGCCGGCCGTGTCGGTCTGGATGGCCGCGACCCGGCGGGAGATGTCCTCGGTCGCCTTGGCGGTCTCCTGGGCCAGCTCCTTGACCTCGCCGGCGACGACGGCGAAGCCCTTGCCCATCTCGCCGGCGCGGGCCGCCTCGATGGTGGCGTTGAGGGCGAGCAGGTTGGTCTGCTCGGCGATCGAGGTGATCACCTTGACCACCGTGGCGATCTCGGTGGACGACTCGCCCAGCTTGCCGATCTGCGCGGTGGTCGACTCGGCGACCGAGACGGCCTGACCGGCGACCCGGGCGGCCTCGGCGGCGTTGCGGGCGATCTCGCGGATCGAGGCGCCCATCTCCTGGGTGCCCGCGGCGACGGCCGAGACGTTCTCGGAGACCCCGTCGGCGGCCTGGGCGACGCCGTCGGCCTGGCCGGACGCCTGCTCGGCGGAGCCCGCCATGGCGCCGGCCGTGGAGGACATCTCCTCGGCGGCCGCGGCGACCGACTGCGCGGACTCGGCGACCGACGAGACGATCTGGCGCATGTTGGTCTGCGCCTCGTCGAGGGCCTGGGCCATGTGACCGACCTCGTCGCGGCTGGTGACGCCCGTCTCGACGGTCAGATCGCCGTCGGCCATGGCGCGCAGCGCGGTGCGGACCCGGTGCAGCGGGCGGGTGATCGAGACGACCACGAAGTACGCCAGCACGCAGATGAACACGGCGGCCAGGCCGATGACCAGCCAGAGGATGCGCTCGGCGTGCTGCCGGCTCGCGGTCGACGCCGCGTCGGCCTTGGCGATCGTCTCCAGGAACAGGGTGCGCTCGTTGGTGAGCACCGCGCTCATCAGGTAGTTGTCGACGCCGATCTGCTCCCAGCCGAGCCGGGCGCCGGCCGGGTCGGCCGCCGCGCCGTCGACGAAGCGGGTCAGCGTGGCGGTGTAGTCGGCGGCGACCTCCTTGATCCGCGCCACGGCGGCGTCCAGGCCGCTGGGCAGCTCGACCTGCTCCAGCTGGGTCAGCAGCTTGTTGGTCGCCGTGATCTGGTCGGCCAGCAGGGCCTGCTGCGCCTGCGGGTTCGAGCGGATGACCGCCTCGAGACCGTTGACCTTCAGCTCGCTGGCCTCGCGGTCCAGCTGCAGCACCAGGGCGCTGGCGGCGTTGATGTTCGCCAGCTCGTCGGCCGTACGCGCGGCGGTGCGGTCGTTGACGACCGTGACGACCAGGCAGGTGGCCAGCGCGGCCATGCTGGCGGCGACCAGGGCGGTCAGCTTGACGCGGACCGGCAGGTCGAAGAACTTCTGAGTGACCTTCATGCTCGCTCTGCCCCGCCTCATCCGGCCAGCTGGGCGGCGGTGTAGTACCCGCCCTCGACCAGCACCCGCTCGTAGTTGGACTTGTCGACGTTCACCGGCTGCAGCAGGAACGCCGGAACCACTTTCACACCGTTGTCGTACTGCTTGGTGTCGTTCACCTCGGGCTCACCCCCGGTGAGCAGGGAGTTGGTCATCTGCACGGCGACCTTGGCGAGCTCGCGGGTGTCCTTGTAGACCGTCTCGGTCTGGGTGCCGGAGGCGATGAGCTTGACCGACTCGAGCTCCGCGTCCTGGCCGGTCACCACGGGCAGGGCGGGGCCGCCCTTGCCGTAGCCGGCCTCCTGCAGGGCCTCGATGATGCCGCGGCTGATGCCGTCGTAGGGCGAGAGCACGGCGTCGACGCGGGTGTTCGCGTACGGGCCGGCGAGCAGGGCCTGCATCCGCTTCTTGGCCACCGCGCCGTCCCAGCGCTGCGTCGTGACCTTCGCGAACGCCGTCTGGCCGCTGCGCACGTCGAGCTTGCCCGACGCGATGGACGGCTTCAGCACGCTCATGGCGCCGTCGAAGAAGAACTTGGCGTTGTTGTCGTCGGAGGATCCCGCGAACAGCTCGAGGGTGTGCTTGCCCGGGCCCAGGGCGTCGACGATCGCGGTCGCCTGCAGGACGCCGACCTTGAAGTTGTCGAAGGAGGCGTAGTAGCTGACGTCCTCGCTGTCACGGATCAACCGGTCGTACGAGATGACCGGGATGTTCGCCGCCGCGGCCTTGCCGAGCACGCTCTTCAGGGCGGTGCCGTCGATCGCGCCGATGACCAGCGCCTTGTCGCCCGCCTCGATCATCTTCTCCAGGCTCGACACCTGCGCCTGCACGTCGTCCTGGGCGTACTGGAGGTCGGTCTTGTAGCCCAGCTGCTGGAACTGCTTGACCATGCTGTCGCCGTCGCCGACCCACCGGGCCGACTTGGTGGTGGGCATCGCGATGCCGATGGTGCCCCGATCGGGCGCGGCCGCCACGGTCTCCTGGGTGCCGCCGCACCCGGCCGTGGTGACCGTCAAGGCCGCGGCGACCGACCACAGCACCGCATTGGGAACCCGCATCCGCTCCTCCAAAGATCTGCCCGCCCGGGCGGGCGGCAACCACGGAGCCCTCATCGTCCGGTGCCGGGCCGGGATGAGGAGACCGAGAGCTGTCCTTGATCTGCCATGCGAAAGCGCTGGCCGCACCGGTGCGTCGAGAGGGACGGTACGTCTGGGAGGGGGGCCGGGATGCCGTTTCGCCCAGATCCGCCCGCGCCGCCCCTGGTCGGCCGGGCTCCGCAGGCGCGCCGGCTCGACGAGCTGACCGCCCGGCTGCACGCGGGGGCCGGGGGCGCCCTGGTGCTCGCCGGCGAGCCCGGCGCGGGCAAGACCGCCCTGCTCACCCGCCTGCTGGCCCGGCTGCGCGACGTCACCGTGCTGGCCGCCACGGGCTTCGAGGCGGAGTCCGCGCTGCCGTTCGCGGCGCTGGGCGACCTGCTGCGCCCCCTGCTGCCGGGCCTGGGCGAGCTGCCGGAGCCGCAGGCCCGGGCGCTGGGCACCGCGCTCGCGCTGACCGGTCCGGCCGGGCCCGTCGAGCCGTACGCCGTCTGCCTCGCCACCCTCACCCTGCTCACCGCGGCGGCCGAGCGGCAGCCCGTGCTCGTGGTCGTCGACGACGCCGGCTGGATCGACCAGCCCTCGCGCGACGCGCTGCTGTTCACCGCCCGCCGCGTCGAGCACGACCCGGCCGGCCTGGTGCTGGCGGTCCGCGACCCGGTCCCGCCGGAGTTCCTGGCGGCCGGCGCCGAGACCGTACGCCTGGACGGCCTCACCCCGGCCGCGGCCGGCGACCTGCTCGACCGGCTGCGCCCGGGCCGCGTGGCCGCCGGCGTGCGCGCCGACCTGTGGACCGCCACCGGGGGCAACCCGGGCGCCCTGACCGAGCTGTGCGGCGCCCTCGACGACGACCAGCTCAGCGGCGCCGCCGCCCTGCCGGACCCGCTGCCGATCGGCGCCGGACTGCGCGACGCGTTCGCCGAGCGGCTCGCCCCGCTGCCGAGCGCCACCCGCACCGCGCTGCTCACCGTCGCCCTGGCGGCCTCCGACGATGCCGGCACGGTCACCGCCGCGCTCGACGAGCTCGGCGCGGGCCCGCCCGCCCTGGCCGGTGCCGTGTCCTCCGGCCTGCTGGTGCAGCGCGGCGGCCAGATCCGGCTCGCCCACCCGCTGCTGCGCGCCGCCGTCCGGCACGCCGCCACCCCGGCCGGGCGTCGCCGGGTGTACGACGCCCTGGCCGGAGCCTCCACGGGCGCCGCCCGCGCGTGGTACCGGGCCGCCGAGCTGGCGGGCGCCGACGAGGCCGCGGCCGCCGAGCTCGTCGCCGCCGCCGGTGAGATGCGCGAGCGCGCCGGGTTCGCCGGGGCCGCCCGGGCCCTGCACCGCGCCGCCGAGCTGGCCGGCGACCACGAGACCTACGTGCGCCGGCTGCTCGCGGCCGCCGCGGACGCCCAGGTCTGCGGGCAGCTGCCCGAGGCGTCGAGCTGGCTGGGCGAGGCGCTGCCCGCCGCGCGCGAGCCCGCACTGCACGCCGAGGTCGCGCTCGCGTACGGCTGGGTGCTCAACCGGTGCGGCACCCCCGGCCGGGCCCGGGAGATCCTGGTCGCCGCGGCGCAGCGGCTCGGCGACACCGACCCCCGCCGGGCCGCGGAGCTGTGGTGCGCCGCGGTCGGCCCGGCGCTGACCGGGGGCCGGGTACGCGACGCCGCCGGGTACGCCGGACGGGCGGTCACGATGCTCGACCGCGACGGCGCGCAGGCGGAGGGCGCCCCGGCGCGGACGGTGCTCGCCCAGGCCCTCGCCGTCCGGGGCCGGGTCGCGGGCGCGGGCCGGCTGCTCGACGAGGAACGGGCGTACCTGGAGGCCCTCGACCCGCTGCGCGACGGCGAGCTGCTCGCGATGACCGGGCTGACCCGGCTCTGGCTGGGCCGCACGGCCGAGGCCCAGGCGACGCTGCTGCGCGTCGTCCGGGCCGCCCGCCGCGCCGGCGCCCTCGGCCCGCTGTCCCGGGCGCTGCTGTTCAGCGCGATGGCCCGCTACGACACCGGCGACTGGGCGGTCGGCCACGCCGACGCCGACGAGAGCCTGCGCCTGGCCCGCGAGCTGCGCGACGTCGCCACGCTGGGCCTGGCCCTGACCGTGCTGGCCCGCTACGAGGCCGCCCGGGGCCACTGGGCCGAGGCGGACGCGCACGTGGCCGAGGCGGCACCCCTCGCCGGCCCGGACGGCGTGCACGGCCTGACCCTGTTCCGGGGCGCCGCGGCCGGACTGCGCCACCTGGCCGCCGGGGCGCCCGCCGAGGCGATCGCCTGCCTGGAGCCCGTCCGCGACTTCGTGGCCCACTCCGGCGCCGACAACCCGGCGGCGTGCGGCTGGGAGTCCGACCTCGTCGAGGCGTACCGGACCGCCGGCCGCCTCCCGCAGGCCCGGCGCCAGCTCGACGCCCTCGCCGAACGCGCCCGCCTCGGCGGCCTGCCCGGCCCGGCCGCCGCCGTCGCCCTGCACCGCGCGCTGCTGGCGGACGACCCGGCGCAGCTCACCGGGGCCCCGGCGCACCCGCACCCGTTCGAGCAGGCGCGCATGCTGGTGGCGTACGGGGAGGGAATCGCCCGTCGCGAGCAGGCCGTGCCGCACCTGCGCCGGGCCCTGTCGATCTTCCGCCGGCTGGGCGCCGAGCCGTTCGTCCGGCGCACGGCCGCCCTCCTCGCCGGCTCGGGCACCCGCCGCGGCCCGGACCCGGCCTCCTCCCTGGCCCGCCTCACCCCGCGCGAGCTGCAGGTGGCGTGCGCGGTCGCCGACGGCCTGAGCAACCCGGAGGCCGCGCAGGCGCTGTTCCTGTCGCGCAAGACGGTCGAGACCCACCTGTCCAGCGCCTACCGCAAACTGGGCGTGCGCTCCCGCACCCAGCTGGTCCGCTACCTGGCCGAGGCGGGGGTCTCAGGGAGTTCCCCGACGGCCGATCGGCTCGCCCGCCCGCCGGAACGGCCGCCGGTCGGGGACC
>NZ_JAUQWH010000218.1 GCF_030757795.1 Actinoplanes oryzae | reverse complement strand
CTCGCCGACCCGCCGCTGACCAAGGACGCGATCGCCGGCCGCATCCGCCGCCTGCTCGCCCTGGCCGACAAGCGCGCCCGCGACCTCGGCATCCCTGACACCGAGGCCGCGGTCACCCCCGAGATGATGGCCTGCTGATCAGGCGTGGTGCGCGGGCCGGTTGAGCAGCACCCGGCCCAGCAGCAGCGTGCCCACGCCGGCGATCACGACGCTGAGGAGACCGGCGCGCAGGCTGGTGTGGTCGGCGACCAGGCCGACCACGGGCGGTGAGACGAGAAAGCCGATCCGCAGCACCCAGCTGACGACCGTGAGTCCCAGACCCGGCGGCAGCCCGGGCAGCTCGTCGGCGGTGTGCATCGCGGCCGGGACGAGCGTCGCCGTGCCCAGCCCGGCCAGCGCGAAGCCGAGCAGCGCCGTCCACACCGAGGGCACCAGCAGCGCGACCCCCATGCCCAGCGCCGCGATCGTGCCGCCGACGCGGGTGACCGTGCGCTGACCGAAGCGGTCCACCA
Source organism: Actinoplanes oryzae (assembly GCF_030757795.1). Lineage (GTDB taxonomy): Bacteria > Actinomycetota > Actinomycetes > Mycobacteriales > Micromonosporaceae > Actinoplanes. Next base: position 12,604 of record NZ_JAUQWH010000218.1, on the reverse strand, counting down.
CCCGGTCGCCCAGGAGGCGGCCGGCGGTCATGGCCACCTGCAGGGCGACGAAGGCGAGGCCCGCGGCGGCGGCCGGGGAGTGCACCACGTCCGTCATGAAGAGGGCGCCCCACGAGGCGCCCGCGTCCTCGACGAGCGCCCCGAAGAGCGCCAGCCCGCCCAGCGCGGCGAGCATCCCGGCCGCGGGCCGCCACGAGCGGCGGGGCGTGGCGGCCGGGGCGTCCACGGGATCGGCGGAGTCGGCGCCGGGCAGCAGGAACCGGTACGCGACCAGCGCGATCACCGAGAACAGCACGCCCGAGAACGCGAGGTGCCCGAGCAGCGGCACGTGGAGACCGGCGGCCGCCGATCCCATGAGCCCGCCGAGGACGGCGCCGATGCTCCACACGCCGTGGAACGAGTTGACGATCGACCGGCCGTACAGGCGCTGCACCCGCAGGCCGTGGGCGTTCTGGGCCACGTCGACGATCGCGTCGCCGGCGCCGGCGACGAAGAGGACCGCGGCGAGCAGCCACCAGTGGGGGACCACGGCGACGAGCAGGAAGCCGGCCGCGATGAACGGGATGCCGAACGAGGCGGTGCCCGACGAGCGCAGCAGCCGGATCACCGCGGGCGCGAACAGCCCGCCGGTGAGCGCGCCGAGCGGGCCGGCCGCGAGGGCCGTACCGAGGAGGGCGTTGCTGATGTCGAGGCCGTCGCGTACCTCCGGATAGCGCGGGACGACGTTGGCGAAGAGCGCGCCGTTGGTGAGGAAGACGGCGGCGACGGCGGCACGGGCGTGCCGGAGCCGGCGGTCGGGGGCGGCGGACACAGCGGACAAGGAAACCCCAGGGAAGGAGGGGGCCGACAGGACACGGCGGAACAGCCCGCACGGCCCCGCACCGCGTGGCGGGGTGCGGAGCCACGCGGCGCGGCGGAGCGGTCAGTTGAAGCGGGCCACGGCTTCGTCAACCTCGGCGGAGCTGATCGGGAAACCGGGGAAGCGCGACAGTCGCACCATCGGGATCGCCCGCATCATCTGTCCGTGTTGCGGGTCGAAGAGCATCGCGCCGAAGCCGGCCGCCCCGAGCTGCTCCTTGAGCCATGCCCCGGCGCGCGGGTGGTCGAGGAACGCCTGGGCGGTGGACTCGGCCGACAGCGGCTCGGTCACGTCGTCACCCTCGAGGGTGATCGTGGCGGTCAGGCGGATGTCGCGGGAGGACGCGCCGACGCGGATGCCGAACTCGCCGCCCTCGACGGTCCAGCGGCGCAGCGCCGGGTGCCAGTAGGCGAACGCCCGCCGGTCGAGGGCGATGGTGACGGTCGCGGACTCGCCGGGCGCGAGGACCACCCGGGCGAAGCCGCGCAGCTCCTGCTCGGGGCGGTAGACCGAGGCGACGGGGTCGGTCACGTACACCTGGACGATCTCGGCCCCCGTGACCGGCCCGGTGTTGGTCACCGTCACGGTAACTCCGGAGGAAGAGGCGGACAGATCGCTGTACGCGAACGTCGTGTACGACAGCCCGTGCCCGAACGGGTACGACACGGGCAGCCGGTGCGCGTCGTACCAGCGGTAGCCGATGAGCAGCCCCTCGCCGTACCGGACGTGGCCGGACTCGCCCGGGAAGTTGCCGATCGCCGGGTTGTCCTCGTAGCGCACGGGGATCGTCTCGGCGAGCTTGCCGGCCGGGTTCGCCGCGCCGGTGAGCAGGTCCGCGGTCGCCGAGCCGCCGGCCTGGCCGAGCAGCCAGCCCTCGAGCACGGCCTTGGCCCGGTGCTCCCAGCCGGAGACGGTGACCGCCGAGCCGTTGGAGAGCACGACGACCACGTTCGGGTTGACCTCCGCGACGGCCTCCAGCAGCTCGATCTGGTCGGCGGGCAGGTCCATGTGGTCGCGGTCGTAACCCTCGGACTCGTAGGAGGGCGGCAGGCCCAGGAAGAGCACCACCACGGCGGCGGCGCGGGCGGCGTCGACGGCGGAGGGGACGGAGGAACCCGGGTCGAAGACGACCTTCCGGTCGCTGAGGGCCGCCGTCAGGAAGGAGAGCGCGTCGTCGACCCGCGTCGGGTTGACCTGGGACGAGCCGGCGCCCTGGTAGCGGGGCGTACGCGCGAACTCGCCGATGACCGCGACCGGGCCGCCGGTGGTGGCGAGCGGCAGGATGGCGTCGTCGTTCTTCAGCAGCACCGCGCTGGCGGCGGCCGCCTCCCGGGCGAGGGCGTGGTGCGCGTCGGCGTCGAAGGTCTGGCCGGGGCCGAGCGCGGGCAGCGCCCGGTCGAGCAGCTCCAGGACCCGGGTGACCGCGAGGTCGACGTCCTTCTCGGCGAGCGTGCCCGCGGCGACCGCGTCGAGGATCACGCGCGTGCCCCCGCCGCCCGAGGAGGGCATCTCCAGGTCGAGGCCGGCGTGCACGGCGGCGTCGCGGCGGTTGACCGCGCCCCAGTCGGAGACGACCAGGCCCTCGTAGCCCCACTCGTCGCGCAGGACGTCGGTGAGCAGCCAGCGGTCCTCGCTCGCGTACGTGCCGTTGATCCGGTTGTAGGAGCACATGACCGTCCACGGCTGCGCGCCCGTCACGACCCGCTCGAACGCCGGCAGGTAGATCTCGCGCAGCGTCCGCTCGTCGACATCGGCGGAGACCGTCATGCGGTCGGTCTCCTGGTTGTTCGCCGCGAAGTGCTTGAGCGACGTGCCCACGCCCTGGCTCTGCACGCCGGTGACCAGGGCGGCGCCCAGCTCGCCGGCGAGCTTCGGGTCCTCGGAGAAGTACTCGAAGTTGCGGCCGCACAGCGGCGAGCGCTTCATGTTGATGCCGGGGCCGAGCAGGACGGCGACCTCCTCGGCGCGGCACTCGCGGCCCAGCGCCTCGCCGATCCGCTCCAGCAGCGCCGGGTCCCAGGTCGAGGCGAGGCCCGCGGCGGGCGGGAAGCAGGTGGCCGGGACGCTGTCGTTGAGGCCGACGTGGTCCGCGGCGCCGGCTTGTTTGCGCAGGCCGTGCGGGCCGTCGGTGACCATGACGGGCGGGATGCCCAGGCGTTCGACGCCCTGGGTGTGCCAGAAGTCGGAGCCGTCGAGCAGGGCGGCCTTCTCCTCGAGCGTGAGCGCGGCGAGGAGGGCGGGGATGTCCAGTGACCGGGTCATTACCGAACTGTAACGCCGAAAACCTCCGCGCGGAAGTTTTCGTGACTTTACGATGGCGCGGTGACTGTGCAGCAGCGCCGCGGGGCGTACGAGAAGGGTCTGCGCCGCCGGCAGGAGATCCTGGATCGCGCTATCGAGGTCTTCGCCGAGCGCGGCGCCGAGGGCACCTCCCTGCGCGCCATCGGCGAGGCGATCGGGGTGTCCCACGCCGCGCTCAAGCACTACTTCGACTCGCGCGAGGAGCTGCTCATCGAGGTCTACCGCGCGGCCGAGGAGCGGCTCACCGCCGGTCAGGAGCCGGGGGAGACGACGGTGGTCGGCATCATGACCCAGGCCGCCCGGCGCAATCACGGGGTCCCCGGGCTCGTGCAGCTCTACTCGACGCTGGTCGCGAGCGCGCTGGAGGACGGCCACGAGCCGGCGCGCGCGTTCTTCTCCGCGCGCTTCAGCCACTTGCGGGACTTCCTGGCCCACCGGGTTGCGGCGGAGCAGGAGGCGGGCCGGATCCGCCCCGACATCGCCCCGCAGGCCGCCGCGGCGCTCATCATCGCGGCCTCCGACGGCCTGCAGACCCAGTGGCTGCTCGATCCCGGCGTGGACATCGAGGAGTCGCTCACGCTGCTGGAAACCCTGCTGTCTACCAGTACGTCCGTACCGTAAGAATGTAACGATCGGGTATCCCCCGAGAACATCTTCGTGACGGCCCTCGGCTAGGGTCTTCCGTGACGGCGACGCTGCCGGGTACCACGGCCGACGCGGGACAAACGAGGTCGGCACGAAGACCTCCGCCGGCGTTCCTCCGGCGGACCGAATTGAGGGGAACGACCTGTGACCATCCGGGTTGGCATCAACGGCTTCGGCCGCATCGGCCGCAACTTCTTCCGCGCGGCGCTCGCCTCCGGCGCCGACGTCGAGATCGTCGGCGTGAACGATCTCACCGACAACGCGACGCTGGCCCACCTGCTGAAGTACGACAGCATCCTGGGCCGCCTGCCGCACGAGGTGAAGGCGACCTCCGACGAGATCACCGTCGCGGGCAAGACCTTCAAGGCGTTCGCCGAGCGCGACCCCGCGAACCTGCACTGGGGCGACCTGGGCGCCGACGTCGTCATCGAGTCGACCGGCTTCTTCACCGACGCCACCAAGGCCAAGGCCCACGTGGACAACGGCGCGAAGAAGGTCATCATCTCGGCGCCGGCCAAGAACGAGGACATCACGATCGTGATGGGCGTCAACGACGACAAGTACGACGCCGCCCAGCACACGATCATCTCGAACGCGTCCTGCACCACGAACTGCCTCGCGCCGATGGCCAAGGTGCTCAACGACACGATCGGCATCGAGCGTGGCCTCATGACCACGATCCACGCGTACACGCAGGACCAGAACCTGCAGGACGGCCCGCACAAGGACCTGCGCCGCGCCCGCGCCGCCGCCCTCAACGTGGTCCCGACCTCGACCGGCGCCGCCAAGGCCGTGAGCCTGGTGCTGCCGGAGCTCAAGGGCAAGCTCGACGGCTTCGCGATGCGCGTGCCGATCCCCACCGGCTCGGCCACCGACCTGACCTTCCAGGCCGCCAAGGAGACCTCGGTCGACGAGGTCAACGCCGCGATCAAGGCCGCCGCGGACGGCGCCCTCAAGGGCATCCTCACCTACACCGAGGACCAGATCGTCTCGGCCGACATCGTCACCGACCCGGCCTCCTGCATCTTCGACGCCGGCCTGACCAAGGTCATCGGCAACCAGGTGAAGGTCGTCGGCTGGTACGACAACGAGTGGGGCTACTCGAACCGCCTCGTCGACCTGGTCAAGCTGGTCGGCTGAGCCTCGTGCGGACTCTCGACGAGCTGCTCGGCGAGGGTGTCTCGGGTCGGCGCGTGCTCGTGCGCGCCGACCTGAACGTGCCCTTCGACAAGAGCGACCCCACTGTCATCAGCGACGACGGCCGCATCCGGGCGGTGCTGCCGACCCTCGTCGCCCTCCGGGACGCCGGTGCCAAGGTCATCGTCGTCTCCCACCTCGGCCGTCCCAAGGGCGCGCCGGACCCGAAGTACACCCTCGCGCCGGTCGCGACCCGGCTGCAGGAGCTGCTCGGCTCCGCGGTCGTCTTCGCCTCCGACACCGTCGGCGAGTCGGCCTCCTCCACCGTGGACGCGCTGGCCGACGGGCACGTCGCCCTCCTGGAGAACCTGCGCTTCAACGCGGGGGAGACCTCGAAGGACGACGCCGAGCGCGGCGCCTTCGCCGACCAGCTGGCGGCCCTCGCGGAGTACTACGTCGACGACGCGTTCGGCGCGGTGCACCGCAAGCACGCCTCCGTGTACGACGTCCCGGCGCGCCTGCCGCACTTCGCGGGCGGGCTCGTGGTGCGCGAGGTCGAGGTGCTCCGCAAGGTCACCGAGAGCCCCGAGCAGCCGTACGTCGTCGTGCTCGGCGGTTCCAAGGTCTCCGACAAGCTCGCCGTCATCAAGGCGCTGCTGCCGAAGGTCGACAAGCTGCTCGTGGGCGGCGGCATGTGCTTCACGTTCCTCAGGGCCCAGGGCCACGAGGTCGGGAAGTCGCTGCTCGAGGAGGAGATGGTCGACACCTGCAAGGCGTTGCTCGCCGAGGCGCAGGGCCGGATCGTGCTCCCGACCGACGTCGTGGCCGCGACCGCGTTCGACAAGGACGCCGAGCACGAGGTCGTGCAGGCCGGCGAGATCCCGGCCGACCGGCTCGGGCTCGACATCGGCCCCGAGTCGGTCGTGCTCTTCAGCGAGTCGATCGCGGCGGCGAGGACGGTCTTCTGGAACGGGCCGATAGGCGTGTTCGAGCTGGCACCCTTCGCCGCGGGCACCCGGGGCGTGGCCGAGGCGATCACGAAGATCGACGGCTTCTCGGTGGTCGGCGGCGGTGACTCGGCGGCTGCCGTGCGCACGCTGGGTATCGACGAGTCCGGCTTCGGGCACATCTCCACCGGCGGCGGCGCGTCGCTCGAATACCTCGAGGGCAAGACCCTGCCGGGTCTGGCCGCGCTGGAGAGCTGACCGTGACCGGGCCGGAGCCCCGCACGCCGCTCATGGCCGGCAACTGGAAGATGAACCTCAACCACTTCGAGGCCATCCTCCTGGTGCAGAAGCTCGCCGCGAGCCTCACCGAGGAGCAGCTCACGTCGGTCGAGACCGTCGTGCTGCCGCCCTTCACCGACCTGCGCAGCGTGCAGACGGCAATCGACGGCGACAAGCTGCTGATCAAGTACGGCGCCCAGGACGTGTCCCCGCACAAGGGCGGCGCGTACACCGGTGAGATCTCCGGCGCCATGCTCGCCAAGCTCGGCTGCACGTACGTCACCGTCGGGCACAGCGAGCGCCGGCAGTACCACCACGAGGACGACGCCCTGGTCAACGCCAAGGCGAAGGCCGCGCTGGCCAACGACCTCACGCCGATCCTGTGCGTGGGCGAGGGGCTGGAGGTGCGCGAGGCCGGCGGTCACGTGGAGCACGGCACGGGCCAGCTGATCGCCGGTCTCGCCGGGCTCAAGGCCGACCAGGTCAAGAAGGTCGTCGTGGCCTACGAGCCGGTGTGGGCCATCGGGACGGGCAAGACCGCCACGCCCGAGGACGCGCAGGAGGTGTGCGGCGAGCTGCGGGCCGCCATCGCCACCAAGTACGACGCGGAGACCGCGGCCGTGGTCCGCATCCTCTACGGCGGGTCCGTGAAGGCGGGCAACATCGCCGCCCTCATGGCGCAGCCCGACGTGGACGGCGCCCTGGTCGGCGGTGCCAGCCTGGTCGCCGACGAGTTCGCCTCGATCGTCCGGTTCCGCGAGCACGTCAAGCGTTAGCACCATCGTGACGAACCGGTCGCCCCCTGGGGCGGCCGGTTCTTTGCTGGACCGCTATTGTGGGGTGCTTGCTGTGCCCTCGAGGAGGACTGTCCGACCATGCCCACCTGGTTCGCGTACACGTTGATCGTGTTGCTCTTCATCACCAGCATCCTGCTGACGCTGCTGATCCTGCTGCACCGCGGCAAGGGCGGCGGCATGTCCAGCATGTTCGGCGGCGGCGTCACCTCCAGCCTGGCCGGCTCGTCGGTCGCGGAGAAGAACCTCGACCGCTACACCGTGCTGGTGGGCATCGTCTGGTTCGCCTGCATCGTCGGCCTCGGCCTCTGGCTCAAGCTGGCGCAGGCGTCGTAAGAAACGAAACGCAGAGTTTACGTCCCGTTCCGCACTGTTCGTCGCTCCCTCTTCCTGAGGCGCTGCGCGAGTCGTAGACTTCCCGCGCGGTCCGGTCCTTCCGGGCCGCGCGGTTGTTTTGTCACCGCCATTCCCGCCGCCGTCCCTCCGGCGATGACGCCCCTCGACAGGCAGGAGTCACTCCGTGTCCAGTGGCAGTGCGATTCGCGGCAGCCGCATCGGGTCCAGCCCGATGCGCCCCGACGAGCGTAGTGAGCCCGCACCCCGGCGGGAGGTGACATACTTCTGCGCCGCGGACCACGAGCTGGTGGTGCGCTTCGCCGCCGACGTGGAGCCGCCCGACACCTGGGACTGCACCCGCTGCGGCCAGCCCGCGGGCCTCGACCGGGCCAACCCGCCCGGCAAGTCGCGCACCGAGCCGTACAAGTCGCACCTCGCGTACGTGAAGGAGCGCCGCTCCGACGCCGACGGCGAGGCCATCCTCGCCGAGGCCCTCGCAAAGGTCCGCCGCCGCCGCGGCGAATAGGTCTCAGGCCGGGACGGTCCGCCAGAAAGCACACTGGTGGGCCGCGGCGAGGTCGATCAGCGCCGGACCGTCCGGAGCCAGCCGCAGGGTGGTCGCTCCGGCGGTCAGGCGCGGCCACGCTGCCTCCTCGGCAGGCCTTCCGGTACGCGCGAAGGCCGCCCACCGCTCGACCATGCTGCCCGCGAGCCGGCGTTGCGCGTCGTCGTAGCGCGCCCCGGCGAGCGGCTGCCGCCCGGCCACCTCGAAGAGCATCGGCAGCTCCGACCCGTGCGATGCCCCGGCGGGGAATCCGGCGGGCAGGTCGGTGACGGGCTGCGCCCGCGGGTCGGCGAACTCGTACGTGTAGACGGGCATCGTCCCGGCGAGCGCGGTGGCCGCCGCGACCTGCGGGCACACCCACATCCGGTCGGTGAAGACCGCCGCCCAGGCCAGGGCGCCGTCCCCGGTGGCCGGATAGCGCCCCAGCACCTCGCCCGCGCGGTCGCCGAAGGCCCGGGTCATGAGGTCGGTGTGGCCGGCCGCGGTCCACTGCCACCCGGCCAGGGCGAAGAGGCCCGCGGTCAGGCGGTGCTCGTCGCGGGTCACCCCGGCCAGCACCGGTACGCGCGCCGCCGCGCCCGCGTGCAACGCCTCCCGCGGATCCCGGGGCAGCAGCGGCGTCCCGAAGGCGGCCGACCCGAACAACGGATACTGCTTGTCGAACGCCCGGTCCGGCAGCGCGCGCAGACACGCGAGTGAGTCGTCACCACGGCAGCCCAGCGCGGCCGCGGCGTCCTCGCTCGTCCGCTCGACGTCGGCCAGCGGGCGCCAGAAGCGGAAGCGCGGATTCCCGGTCGGCGACGAGTCCCGGGCGATCTCGGTGTCGCAGGACGCGCTCTGCAGGATCACCCGGTGGAACAGCCCGGCCGACGACGGCGCGGTCAGCTGGGCGCACGCCCCGATGGCGCCGCCCGACTGCCCGGCGAGCGTCACGCGGCCCGGGTCGCCGCCGAACCCGGCGATCTCGTCCCGCACCCAGCGCAGCGCCGCCTGCTGGTCGAGCAGCCCGTACGTGCCCGACCCGGCCACGCCACGCGGCGCGAAGAACCCGAAGACCCCCAGCCGGAAGTCCACTGTCACCACCACGAGATCACCCTGGGCGGCGAGCCGGGACGGGTCGTAGTCCACCCCGGCGCCCTCGCTGAACCCGCCGCCGTGCAGCCACACCAGGACCGGCTTGGGCCTGCCGCGCCGGCCGGCCGGGGCGGTGACATCGACGTACAAGCAGTCCTCGGAGGTCGCCGGCCGGGTGGCGCCCTGAGCGCAGGCCTTCTGGTGCCGGTCCGCCGGTCGCACGCCGGACCAGCGCCCGGGCGGTTGCGGGGGCGTCCAGCGGCGGTCCCCGGTGGGCGGCGCGGCGTACGGGATGCCCAGGTAGCGGTCCACGGCGCCGCTGTGCACGCCGCGGACGGTCCCGGCCGTCGTCTCGACGGTCAGCGGGTCCCTCGGCGGCGGCGCCTCCGCTTCCGCGGTGCAGGCGGTGCCGGCGGTCAGGAGCAGAGCGATCAGCGGCAGTGTCATGCGTCTCATGACTTCACCGTCACCCGTACGCACCCCGCCCGCGGCCGTCCATCGGCTGCGCCCAGTAGCCGATCGGCTATGGCAGCAGTCCCCGCCGATACCCCTGCGCGACCGCCGAGGCGCGGTCCCGGGCGCCCAGCCGCTCGTAGATGCCCGCCAGCGACGCCTTCACCGTCGCCACGCTCACGAACAGGGCCGACGCGGCCTCGTGGTTCGTCGCCCCGCCCGCGACCAGGCGTAACAACTCCCGCTCCCGGTCCGTCAACGGGTGCTCCGGCGGGTCGCTCAGGTGGCGCATCAGCCGGTCGGCGACGGGCGGGGACAGGACGCGCTCGCCGCGCGCCGCCGCCCGTACGCCCTCGATCAGCTCGGTCCGTGCAGCATCCTTGAGCAGGTAGCCGGCCGCGCCGCTCGCGACGGCGGCCACCACGTCGTCCTCCTCGCCGTACGTGCTCAGCACCACCACCCGCACGGCCGGCGCCACCTCGCGGAGCCGGCGGATCGCGCCCACGCCGTCGAGACGCGGCATGCGCAGGTCCATCAGCACGACGTCGACCGGGTGCGCGGCGACGTAGGCGAGCGCCTCCTCGCCGTCGCCCGCCTCCCCGACCACCGCGAAGTCGCCGAACAGCCGGCGGAGCCCGTCGCGGTAGACCGGGTGGTCGTCGACCACGAGCACGTGCAGCTCGCCGGTCATGGTCCCGCCCCTCCTGATCGCGCGGGTAGCTCGACCCGGACGGCGGTGCCCGCGCCGGGCGCCGACTCCACCTCCAGGGTGCCGCCGAGCGCGGTGACCCGGTCGCGCATGCCGGTCAGCCCGAAGCCGCGGCCCCGGACCGGCTCCCGGGGCGCCCGGAAACCGGCGCCGTCGTCGCGGACGTCGAGCACCACGCAGCCCGTGCGGCGGGACAGGGTCAGCTGCACGCGTCCGGCGCCGGCGTGTTCCGCCACGTTGGCCAGTGCCGACTGGGCGACCCGGTACACCGCCGCGGCGACGTCCGGGGTCACCAGCGGCGCCGGGTCACCCGTGAACGACGCGGCGATGCCGGTGCGCCCGGCCCAGTCCCTGGCGAGGCGGTCCAGGGCCACGGGCAGCGGGACGCCGTCGAGGGCGGCGGGGGTGAGGGCGCGTACCGTGCGGCGGGCCTCGCCGAGCCCGCCGCGCACCAGCTCGCGCGCCCGGGCCACCCGCTCGTCGGAGTCCTCGACGCCCTCCAGGAGCACGGCCGCCGCGCTCAGGTCCTGGGCGAGGGTGTCGTGGATGTCCCGCGCGACGCGCCCGCGCTCGTCCTGGCGGCCCGCCGCCTCGGCCTGCTCGACCAGCTGCCGCTGCAGCGCCGCGTTGGTGGCGAGCGCCGCCTCGAGCTGCCGGTGGGCGCGGGCGAGCACCACGCCGGCCACCAGGAGCGGGGGAAGCAGGCTCAGCAGGACGAGGGTGGCCGCACCGGAGAGCCCGGTCTGGGCGACGGTGAGCAGGACAGCGCCCCCGACGGACCAGCCGAAGGCCCGCCGCGCCGGGAAGAGCAGGAACGCGTGGACCGCGACGACCCAGATCCCGAAGCCGGCCCACGGGTCGGCGACCAGCGCCGTGGCGGCCAGCGCGAGCAGGCCGGCGTAGTAGCGCGGCCGCAGCCGTGGCCGGCGGTCGAGGACCGGGGTGGCGGTCGCGGCGGCGAGCAGCCACAGTGCGAGCGCGCCCCCGGCGGCCACGGCCCCGGACGTCACCGTCGTCGCGGACAGGCCCAGCGCGCTGGCTGCGGCGACTGTCGCGGCCGCGAGCCAGGCGGTCCGGCGGAACACCGAGCGCTGCACCCCTCCACCATCGCCGACGATCGGGCCCGCCGCACGGTGTGACGGGTGTCACTTTCGGGCGGCCAACCGATCGGGGGGCCGCGCGTCCCTCCTTGCGAAAGCTTCCGTGATCGTGAGGAGATCGACCCGATGAAGATGCCCGTACGCCTCGGACTGTGCGCCGCCGTCGCCGTGGGTGGTGTGGCCTTCGCCGCCGCCGCGTTCGCCGACGAGTCCGCGCCGAAGCCGGTGCCGTCCCCGGTCGCCACGGTGTCGCCCATCCCGGACTCGCCGGCCGCCTCCCCGGTGCCGAAGTCGCCCGCCGCCTCCCCGGTGCCGAAGTCGCCCGCCGCGTCGCCGGTGCCGGACAAGCCCGGGGCGTCGCCGGTGCCGAAGTCGCCCGCCGCGTCGCCGGTGCCGAACAAGCCCGGGGCGTCCCCCGTGCCGAACAAGCCCGGGGCGTCGCCGGTGCCGAAGTCGCCCGCCGCCTCGCCGGTGCCGAAGTCGCCTGCTGTCTCGCCGGTGCCGGGCACCGGTTACAAGCCGACCGCCGCCGCGGGCCGCTGATGCAGGCCGCCGCCGCCCTGCCGCCGCTGCTGCGCTGGCTGCGTTCGATCCTGCCCGGTGCCACCCAGCCCCGCGGCGCGGGCAGCCCCGGCGGGGTGCCCGCGATCAACCAGCTCTATCACGCGCGGCGGCTGCGGCTGGTGCGGCTGGCGGTCCTCATGGTGGACGACCTGGGCACGGCCGAGGACATCGTCCAGGACGTGTTCGCGGCGCTGCACCGGCGGCACGGGCCGGAGCTGCGTGACCTCGCCGACCCGGACGCGTACCTCACCACCGGGGTGCTCAACGCGGCCCGGTCGGCGCTGCGCCGCCGGCGGACGGCCCGGGCCTATGTGCCCCCGCCCGCCGGCACCGCGCCCGCCGCCGAGGACGAGGCGCTGCTGGGCGAGCAGGACCGCGAGGTGCTGGTCGCGCTGCGTGCGCTGACCGTGCGGCAGCGCCAGGTGGTGGTGCTGCGGTACTGGTCCGAGCTGTCGGAACGGGAGATCGCCGAGGCCCTGCACATCTCGCCCGGCACGGTGAAGTCGACCGCCAGCCGGGCGCTGACCATCCTGCGCGGGCTGCTGGGAGGCGACCGATGAGCACCCTGGAGGACAGGCTGCGGTCCACGCTGACCGCGCGCGCCGAGCTGGTCACCGCCGAGCGGCTGAGCCCGGCGGTGCCCCCGACCGCGCAGGCCCCGGTGCGCTCGCGCCGGCCCGCGATCCTCGCGGTGGTCCTGGCGACAGTGGCGGTCGCGCTGGTCGCGGTCGTCATGCTCACCCCCGATCCGGTACGCCGCCCCGCGCCGCAGCCACCCGCCGGTCCGGTCCCGTCGCCGTCGGTTTGAGCTGATGGAGCGTTTCGGCCCCGGGGAGGCGTA
>NZ_JAUQWH010000217.1 GCF_030757795.1 Actinoplanes oryzae | reverse complement strand
CGAGCAGCAGTGGCCCGATTGGGCCAGGACCGCCGCCGAGGCCGGCGCGCAGAGCTCCCTGTCGGTCGGCCTGCCCGTGCACGAGCAGGTCACCGGCGCGCTGAACATCTACGCCGCCACGCCGGAGGCCTTCGACGACGACGCGATCGCCCTCGCGCAGACCTTCGCCGGGTTCGCCGCCGTCGGCCTGGCCAACGCCCACCTGTACGAGACCCAGGCCACCCTGGCCGGGCACATGCAGAAGGCGATGGAGAGCCGGGCCGTCATCGAGCAGGCCAAGGGCATCATCATGGGCGAGCGCCGCTGCACGCCCGACGAGGCGTTCGCGGTCCTCACCAAGCTGTCGCAGGACACCAACCGCAAGCTCCGCGACGTCGCCGTGGCGCTCGTCGAGAACGCGTACCACCGCTCGCCGTCCTGACGGGTTTCAGAGCGTGAACAGCAGCGCGGCGTCGATCAGCAGGACGACGGCGGTGGCGAAGTGGACGCCGAAGGCGGTGGCCCGGGTGCCGCCGTGGCGCAGGACGATGATCATGTCGCCCAGGGGGATGAGCGCGCCGACGAGCATGAACCAGCCGGCGGCGTGTGCGGTGGAGAAGGCGAGCAGGGCCGCGCCGAGGACGGCCAGGGTCAGGTCGCGCAGCCCCTTGACGCTCAGGTAGGCGGGGTCGCCCTCCGGCCGGGCGGGCACGCCGTAGCCCGCGGCCGCCACCTTGGGCGCCACGAGAAAACGCACCGCCATGGCGGCGACGAGAACCACGACGACGACGGCGAGCCCGTAGGCGATCAACGTGTGCATGATGCATCTCCAACTTTCTAGCACCGCTAGGAACAAGAACGAAGCTATCAAGTCGTCGGCAGAAAATCTAGCGGTGCTAGATGCGGCTTCGCGCCTCCTGGTGAGCGGCGAGGCGTGGAGGCCGCGACGAGTAGGCTGATCGTTCGTCATCGGACGGGAGGCCGGCGTGGACTATGGCGACAAGCTCTTCTGGCTCTCGGTGGTGATCCAGCGCAAGTACGCGCAGATCTGCGCCGAGTTCGACCTGACCCCCTCGCAGGCCACGCTGCTCTGTGCCGTCAGGAACGAGCCGCGGCAGATGGCTGACCTCGCCGCGTCGCTGGGCATGACCAAGAACGCCTTGAGTCAGCTGGTCGATCGCACCGCGCGGCGCGAGCTGGTCGGCCGGGCGGGCTCGGCGCAGGACCGGCGGGTCGTCATGCTCAGTGCGACGCCCACGGGGAAGGTGCTCGCCGAGGCCTTCTACGCCGAGGTCGTCAAGCGTCTGCCCGAGATTGCGAAGAACCTCGATGCTGACGACCAGCGCGACTTCGAGCGCGTGGCCACCGCCATCGTGGACACCTCGGACCTCTCGCCGTCCGTGCCGTGAGGTCTTGCCGTCCCCGCACCTTGACGATGTTCATGGCGTGAACTAGTTTCGTTCATGCCATGAACTAGTGAGGGGTGGCAGCTGTGAGCACACAGGCGACCGGCACGATCGCAGTCTTCGGCGCGACGGGGCACCAGGGCGGGGCGGTGGTCGACGCGCTGCTGGAGCGCCAGGCGCGGGTGCGGGCCCTGGTCCGCGACCCCGGATCCGGCCGGGCGCAGGCGCTGGCCGCCCGCGGCGTCGAGCTGGCGGCCATCCGGATCGACGACCCGGCATCGTTGGCCGCCGCGCTGACGGCGGTCGAGGCGTTCTCCTTCATGACCCCGGAGGCGAACAGCCTCGACGAGGTCGAGGCGGAGATCCGCGTCGGCACCGCGCTCGTCGACGCGGCGGTCGCGGCGCGCGTCCCGCACGTCGTGTTCCACTCGGTCTCCGGCGCGGACCGGGAGTCGGGTGTGCCGCACCACGACTCGAAGCACTCGATCGAGCAGTACCTGAGGAAGTCCGGTCTGCGGGCCGAGATGGTGCGTCCGACCGCCTTCATGGAGGTCTTCGCGACCGTGGCGGCACCGAGCCTGGAGCACGGAGAGATCGTGCTGAGGCTCCCGCTGCCGGAGGACGTACCCCTGAAGATGATCTCGGTCAGGGACATCGGCCGGGTCGCCGCCGCGCTCCTGCTCGGCACCGCGGAGGCGCCCGGCGGAGCCGTCGAGCTCGTCGGCGACGAGCTGACGGGCCCCCGGATCGCCGCGGCGTTCGGCGCGCGCGCCGGGCTCCCGGCACGGTACGAGGCCCTGCCCCTGAGTGTGCTTCCCACCGACCTCGACAGGGCGATGTTCCGCCAGTTCGCGGAGGCGGCGGAACACCCCGCGGACCTCACGGTGGTGCGCTCGATCGAGCCGGACACCCTGGACCTGGCCGAGTGGATCCGGGCCACCGGCTGGACCGCGCCCATGAACGTGGCCGCTTCCTGAGCCTCCGCCCGCTGTGAACGAGACAGGGCTCAGGAGAGCGTGGCCAGGGCCGCCGCGGAGGGGGAGCCGGGCTCGGCGGTGATGGTGATGAGCGACTGGCCGGGCTCGTCGGGGACGCGGAGGGACTGCTGGGTCACGGTCAGGTCGCCGATGACGGGGTGGGCGAGGTCGAAGACGTCGCGGCCGCAGGGGGCGACGACGTGCCCGGCCCAGAGGGTCGCGAACTCGGGGCTCTCGATGGCGAGCTCGCCGATCAGGCCGGCCAGGCTCGCATCGCCCTGGTGGCGGGCGGTCATGACGCGCAGGTTGCCGGCCACCGCGCGGGCCTTGGCGGGCCAGTTGCGGTAGAGCGCGCGGGTGTGGGCGTCGAGGAAGACCAGGCGGGACATGTTGGGGCGGGTCGCCGGGTCGTCGGGGGCGGCGTGATCGAGATGGCCGGCGAGGAGGGCGTGTCCCGCCCTGTTCCAGGCGAGGACGTCGTTGCGGCGGCCGATGACCAGGGCCGGGACGTCGGTCATCGCGCTGAGGAGCGTACGCAGATCGCGGGCGCACTCCTCCGCGGGCGGCGCCGACGGGCCGGACCGGTGGCCGGCCGTGACGGACAGCACGTGCAGGTGCTCGCGTTCGGGCGTGGTCAGGCGCAGGGCGGTCGCGATCGCGTCGAGGACCTCGGGGGAGGCGCCCGGCGACTGGCCTTGCTCGATGCGGGTGTAGTAGCCGGCGCTGACCCCGGCCAGCATGGCGAGCTCCTCGCGGCGCAGCCCCGGCACCCGGCGCCGGTCGCCGTAGCGGGGCAGACCGACCTCCTCCGGGCTCACCTGGGCCCGCCGGGCCTGCAAGAACTCGCCGAGCGGCGACCGGGCGTCCATGGTGGCAAGTATGCGCGGCGGCGGCGACCGTAGCCTGCCCCTGCCAGGTGCACCCAGCGGCCGGCTACGCCCGCGGCGCGGGGGCGACGAGAATCTCGACGACGCCGCCGATCTCGAGCACCCGCCGGACCGGGCGGCCCGGCTGCGTGACGACGAAACGGCGGCCGAGCTCCCGGGCGTGCCGGTAGGCCAGGACCAGGGCGCCGAGGGCCCCCGAGCCGAGGAACGTGACGGCGGCGAGGCTCGCGACGACCTCGGTGATCCCCGGCCGGTCGAGCAGCGCGAGGAGCAGCAGGCGCAGCTGGTCGGCGGCGAGCTGATCGAGCTCCCCGCCGAGCGCCACCGTGGCGGTGCCGCCGAGCACGGAGATGTCGGCCGACCACGAGGAACGGATCATCGGAGGTCCTTGCGTCGCGAGCGGAGCGCTCGGCCGTCAGGGCACCGCGACGCAGGTTGTGCGCTCGACCATACTCCGGCGCGCGTACAGTGGCGGTGCTCCAGCGTTTCGCACGTCCGCGACGGATCGACCGCGTCCGCTCGCGTCATCCGCACCGCGACCCGAGGAGCATGATGCCCCCCACACCGGCCGAGATCCAGCACACCGAGTTCGCCAAGGCATCCCTCGGCCGGCGGGGCTACGACGAGGAGCAGGTCGACACGCTGCTCGACGAGGCCACCCTGGAGATGATCAGGCTCCTCGAGGAGAACGAGGCGTTGCGGCGCAGGCTCGGTGCCGGGCCGGGCGACGCCGGGCGGGCGGCCGAGGTGTCGGCGGCCGCCGCCGAGTTCGGCCGCGCCCGGCAAGCCTGCGAGCGGGCCGAGCAGGAGGCCGTCAGCGCCCGGCGCCGGCTCGACGAGGCCAGGCGGAGTGCTGCGGCGGCCGGCCCCGGCCCCGGCGACGCGCGGGTCCTGGCGCGGGCGCGGCAGGCCGCCGACGACCATGTACGGGCGGCCCAGGAGCAGTCCCGGGCGCTGCTGGCCGAGGCACGCGAGCGGGCCGGCCGGACGCGGCGCGACGCGCGGACCGCGGCCGACGCCCTGGGCCGCAGGTCATCCGTCCGCGGGGACGCCGACGTGGCCGACCTGGCGGGCGTCGCGCGCGACATCGACGAGCTGACCCGCTTCGCCGTGGACTACCGCGCCGCCCTGGCCCACCGCGTGAACCGCCACGGCCGGCTCATCTGAGCGCCGGGCGCGGCGGCGCGAGGTCACGCGGGCGGGGTGTCCTCGGCGAGCTCTGCCGGGTCGAGGCGCAGCATGGACAGCAGCCCCGAGTGCTTGGTGGACTCGATGCGGTCGGGCAGCTCCCGCTCGACGAAGTCGGCGCGGTCGTCCTGGCCACGGCGGCGCAGGGTCGCGATGACCGCTGCCTTGGAAATGATCATGGGGCTCGCTCTCTCGATATCGCCCGCCGGCGGCAGACTTCGGCCACCAGGGTCTCGAGCGGCTCCGCCAGCCTACGCCCGAGCGGCGCGGACACCCGGCCGGCGGGTGCGCCGCTCACCCGTCGAGGAACATCCGCACGGCCATGACCCGCCGGTTGTCGTCGTCGGAGGGCGGCAGGCCGAGCTTGGCGAAGATGTTGTTGATGTGCTTGCTGACGACCTTCTCGGTGATGAACAGCCGGGCGGCGATGGCGGCGTTCGAGCGACCCTCGGCGATGTGCCGCAGCACCTCGTGCTCGCGGGTGGTCAGCCCGGCCAGCGGCTCCCGGCGGGCCAGCATCTGCGCGACCACCTCCGGGTCGAAGGCGGTGCCCCCGGCGGCGACCTGATGCACCGTGGCGACGAACTGCTCGACGTCGGAGACGCGCTCCTTGAGCAGGTAGCCCACGCCGCCGGCCTGGTCGGTGAGCAGCTCCCGGGCGTACAGCGGCTCGACGTGCTGGGAGAGCACGAGCACCGGCAGGCCGGGGATGCGGGCGCGGGCGGCGATGGCGGCCTTCAGCCCCTCGTCGGTCTGGGTGGGCGGCAGGCGTACGTCGACGACGGACACGTCCGGCCGATGGTGCAGCAGGGCGGGCAGCAGCGCCGGCCCGTTGTCGATCGCGTCGACCACCTCGAAGTCGAAGGCCTCCAGCAGGCGGGTCAGCCCGTCGCGCAACAGCGTCAGGTCCTCGGCGATGACAACGCGCACGGCAGCTCCATGGTCACGACGGTGGGGCCGCCGGGCGGGGACGAGACGGCCATCGTCCCATCGAAGGCACCCAGCCGCCGCTCGATGCCGCGCAGGCCGGTGCCCCGCCCGGGATCGGCGCCGCCGTCCCCGTCGTCGCCGACCTCCACCGTCAGCACACCGTCCGCATGTGACAACGACACCCAGGCGGCCCGGGCGTGGCTGTGCCGGCTCATGTTGGCCAGCGCCTCGGCCACCGCGAAGTAGACCGCCGACTCCAGCGGCGTGTCGAGGCGCCCGGGCAGTCGCGAGGTGACCGCCGTGCGGACCGGCAGATGCATCGCCAGCGCCTGGACCGCGCCCTCCAGGCCGCGCTCGGCGAGCACCGGCGGGTGGATGCCCCGGACCAGGTGGCGCAGGTCGACCAGCGCGCTGGTGCTGGCCGCGCGGGCCTCGGCGAGCAGCTTGAGGGCCGCGGCGGGATCGCGGCGGACGAGCCGTTCGGCGAGACCGATCGTCATGCCGACGGCGACCATCCGGGCCTGCGCGCCGTCGTGCAGGTCGCGCTCGATGCGGCGCAGCTCGGCCGCCTGCGCGTCGATCGCGTCGGCCCGGGTCACGGTCAGGTGCGCCACCCGCAGCCGTAGCCCGGCCGAGCGGGTCGGCGCGAGGAACAGCCGGGCGAAGCGCACGTGCACGGACCGCACCAGCGGCGCCACGGCGAGGGCGGCGCCGAGGATCACCAGGCCCTGGGGGAGAGCCAGCCAGCCCTCGGCACGATTCGCCGTCGGCCAGAACAGGCCGTAGCCGAACCACACGTCCCCCAGGAACAGCCACAACGGCACCAAGGCCACACCCAGCAGCCCGTACGCGGTGATCGTCACGACGAGCAGGCCGAGTCCCGCCGCGACCAGCGCGCCGGGCAGCAACCACACCGCGTCGCGCCAGGTGGCCGGGTCGGTGATGATCCACCGGAGCCAGCGGCCGCTGCCCACCTCGGCGTCCGGCGGGGCCGGCAGGTACGGGCGGGGGATCGGCGCGCCGGCCCGCGTGCTGATGTGCCGTTCCAGATCGGCCCGCCAGCGCACCACGGTGGTGGCCACCGCGAGGAACTCGGGGCCGAGCACCGGCACGGGGCTGAGCAGCAGCCCGGCCAGCCACAGCGCCAGCACCGGCGGGTTGAGCAGCGCGAGGCCGATCGCGAACAGCGCGTCCACGACCGCGCGCACGCCGGTGCGCACCCGGCCCCGCAGCGTCATGACCCCATCATCGCGCGGTGGGCGGGGGTGGTAGCACCCCCCTCGGGTGGGGGGACTCGCACTCCTGACCTTCCGCCCCGCCCGGCCGAGACTGAGAGGATGACGGCAACCACAGTGCGACAGCGCCCGGCCACCGGAAGCGACTTCGCGGCCCTGAACCGGCGGGTGAACGCCGCCGGTCTGCTGCGCCGGCAGCCCGGCTACTACGTCCTGCGCCTGGCGGCCGTGACCGCGATGCTGGCCGCCGGCTGGGCCGCGTTCTTCCTGATCGGCTCCTCCTGGTGGACGCTGCTGGTGGCGGTCTTCCTCGCGGTGACCTTCACCCAGGTGGGCCTGATCGCCCACGACCTGGCCCACCGGCAGGTCTTCCGCACCAAGCACCCCAGCGCCGTCGCCGGCCGCATCGCCGCCAACCTGGGCGTGGGCATGAGCTACGGCTGGTGGATGGACAAGCACACCCGGCACCACAACAACCCCAACCACGACGACCTCGACCCGGACGTCGCCCCCGAGGTGCTGATCTGGGCCACGAAGTCGGCCCTGGGCCGGCGCGGCCTGGCCGCCTTCGTCACCCGGCACCAGGCGGGGCTCTTCTTCCCGCTGCTGACGCTGCTCAGCACCGACCTCAAGGTGTCCAGCGTCAAGGCGCTGCGCGCGGGCGTCGTCAAGCGGCCCGTCCTCGAGTCCGCGCTGCTGCTGGTGCACACGGCCGCCTACCTGGGCGCCCTGGTCGTGGTGCTCTCGCCGCTGCAGGCGATCGCGTTCCTGCTCGTGCACCAGGCCCTGTTCGGCGTCTACCTGGGCATGACGTTCGCGCCCAACCACAAGGGCATGCCGCACCCCGAGGGCACCGAGGACTTCCTCCGCAAGCAGGTGCTGACCTCCCGCAACGTCCGCGGTGGCCGGCTCACCGACATCGCCCTCGGCGGCCTGAACTACCAGATCGAGCACCACCTCTTCCCCGGCATGCCCACCCCGAACCTGCGCAAGGCCCAGCCGATCGTGCGCGACTACTGCCGGGAGATCGGCGTGCCGTACGAGGAGACCGGCCTGATCGAGTCCTACCGGCAGGCGCTGCGGCATCTGCACGAGGTGGGCGCCCCGCTGCGCCGGGCCCGCGCCTGAAATCGACATTCGGTGAATCCGTGCTACTGTTGCCGGGTTGCAGTTTTGATTTCCTTGGACGTTTCTTGACGCCTGATGGGTCTCTCAGCCCGTCAGGCGTTTTTTGTTTCGTCGGTTCACGGTGATCAGTGCGGCGACGCGGGGAGGCGCAAGGTGTGTCTTCCCACGAGTCGACAGGAGACAATCATGGCCACCGGCACCGTCAAGTGGTTCAACGGCGACAAGGGCTTCGGCTTCATCACCCAGGACGGCGGCGGCGCCGACGTGTTCGCGCACTTCTCGGCGATCGCCTCGTCCGGCTTCCGCAGCCTCGACGAGAACCAGCGGGTCGAGTTCGACGTCGAGCAGGGCGCCAAGGGCCTGCAGGCGGCGAACATCCGACCGCTGTAACAAAAAGGCGGCGAACATTCGCCCGCTGTTGTTCAAGGCGGCAGATATTTGGCCGCTGTGCTGAAAGACGGCCCGGTGCCCCCGGTTCGGGGTCGCCGGGCTTGGCGGCGGCCGGCTGCCCACGGTTGACGATCCGCGCGCGAGCGCGTGATCTCCCGGGGCGCCGGCCGTCTCTTTCTCACCCTTCGGGTCCCGCCTGCGCAGCACGGCGAGCGCCTCGGCAGTGCCGTCGGCGGCCGGGATGCCGAGCCGGGCGGTCGCCACGTCGAACGACGGTGCGTGATGGCCGGGCGGCGACCGCAGGGGCATGATCCGTACCCTCGTAGGCCTATGTCACAGCGAAGAGAACGGCGCCGGCGGCGAGAAGCCCGGGCCGCGAAGGCGCACCGGCCCGCCGTCCCGGCCGGTAGGGCCGACGTCGAGGGATACACGTGGGTGCCGGACCTGGGCTTCCTCGGCGCCGCGGCGCTCGTCGCGGCCGTGGTGGCCGGCGTCGTGCTACGGCTGGTGTCCGGGTCGCTGGTGGTCGGGGACGCGTTCGTCACGGCGGCGTGCACGGTGACCGGCTGCTCCGGAGGCTGGCTCGGCTTCATCGGGTGGGTGCTGGCGCTGGCGCCGGTGGCGTTCGCGGTGTTCTTCTGGATGTTCTACCGGGGCGCCGGGCGGACCGGGCGGATCGTCTGGCTGGCGTTGGCGTCGGTGCAGATCGTGCTGGTGCTGCAGTTCGTCCCCGACCCGCGGGCCCGGACGAGCGGGGCCGGCGCGGGTGCCCTCGCGGCCGGGATGCTGTGGGGCTTCGGCACGCTCGTGACCGCCGTCGTCGTGTTGCTCGTCGGGCTGCTGCTCACCAAGCTGTTCCGGGGGAGCGGCCAGTGGACGGGCATCTTCGTCATGGCGGTCTTCCTGGGCGGCGGCATCGGGACGGTCGTCGCGAACGAGGACGTGTCGGGTGACCTGCTGATGACGACGCAGATCTTCCCCGAGACCGCCATGCGGGTGCAGGGGGACGAGCTGACGCGGGTCTCGGCCACCGACCTGGAGGGCTGCGCGCAGCTGTACGCGGACTGCTCGCGTACCGCGGAGTTCGAATACACCACGACCGACAGTGACGCCGTCACCCGGCTGGAGATCGTCAGCTTCCCGGACAACGACCGGGCCTGGGCCGCCTGGGAGACCGTGCGCCCCGCCGAGGATCGGACGCAGCTGCGGATCGCCACCGTCACCAACGAGTTCCTGCTGGTGTCGACCGTGCGGCACGCGGACGGCCGGGTCGTCCAGCCGGCGGAGGAGCCCTGGCTGCGGTGGCCGGCGGCACAACTGGAGTACGCCTTCCGCGACGCGATCGGCTACGGCATCGCCGAGCCCCCGGTGGCCTCCGAGACGGCAGCGCCCCGGACGCCGTGATCCCCGCTACAGCCGATCGAGGTCCGGGCCGGCGGCTGCCTTGCCGCTTGAGCGCAGGGCGAGCGCGCGGCCCAGGGGGTTGCCGAGGACGAGGTCGCGCAGGCGCAGACGCATCCGGCCGGCGGGTGCCAGCATCTCGGCGGGTGATGCTCCGCCCTGGCAGCGGTCGGCGTACGGGCGGATGATCCGCTCGTAGCGCTCGAAGGCGCGCCGGTGGTCCGGGGTGCGGGCCAGCTCCCGCGCCAGCACGTACGCCGCGACGACGGCCAGGCCCGTCCCGGTGCCGCTGAGCGTGGCCCCGCACGCGGCGTCGCCGAGCAGGACGATGCGCCCGGCCGACCAGCGGGGGACGGCGACCCGGGCAACCTGGTCGAAGTAGACGTCGGTCGCCCCGGGGAAGGCGGCGAGCATCTCGGGCACCCGCCAGCCCTGGCCGGCGTACCGCTGCCCGAGGCGGCGGTGCTGCGCCTCCCGGTCGCCGCGCGGGACGTCCGGGGACGGGTCGGCGAAGAGGGCGTACGCGTCGGCGCGCGCCGGGTCGCGGACGTCGGCGGACAGACCCGCCAGGGTGCCCGGCCGGTTGTGGAGCAGGATCTCGCGACCGAGGTCCCCGGTGTGGGGCAGGTCCCAGCCGGCGACCTGGTAGCCGAGGTAGGTCACGCACTCCGGCTCGGGCGCGAAGGCCAGGCCGCGGACGACCGAGTGCATCCCGTCCGCGCCGATGACCAGGTCGAAGCGCTGGGTCGGCGCCTGCCGGAACGAGACCCGCACACCGTCCGGCGACTCCTGCAGCGCGGTGACGGTGTCGCCGTAGCGGTAGCCGACCGTGCCGCCGCGGCCGTGCAGCAGCTCGGACAGTTCCGCGCGCGGCAGCTCCAGGTCGCCGCCGGTGAACTCGGGCGGCAGGGTGAACAGGGTGCGGCCGGTCTCGTCGACGAACCGGCTGGTCCGGCCGCCGGTGGCCCGCGCGCGCAGGTCGTCGAGCAGGCCCATGCGGTCGAGGACGGTCAGGTGCGCCGGCCCGCTGAAGTCGATCGCGTAGCCGCCGGTGCGCCGTCGCGGGGCGATCTCGACGACGGTGACGTCGAAGCCGGCTCGCGCGAGCAGGAAGGCCGCCGCGGGCCCGGCGACGCTCGCCCCGGAGATCAGAACCGTCCCTGCCACCGTGCACCACTCCGTCTTCGTCCAGCGACCTGTGTCTCGGCCTCGAGACTGCCGCGCCGGTACGGGACGAGCCACGGACTGATGATCAGAGGCTGGCGAGGAGGCTTTCTGTTTCCGTGCCCGGGGCGGCTCGGAACACGGCGAGTCGCTGCCCCGGCTGCTGTCCCGCCAGGACGGCGCATTCGAGCTCGAGGAGCCCCCGCGGATGCGTGAGCAGTTTCGCCCCGGCCCGGAGCGTCGCGACGTCGTACCGGGCCCAGAGGTCGTCGAACTCGGCGCTGGTCGCGCGCAGCCGGCGGACGAAGGCGGTGTCGAGGGGGCCGGCGGTGAGGGAGGCGCGCAGGTCCGCCACGTACGCGGCGCTGGTCCGCTCCTGATCCGCCGGCCGCACCAGAGCGTTCCGCCACGGCCGATCGGTGAACCACCGCTCGACGATGTTGCCCGGGCCGCCGTGGAACCGCCCGAAGACGGCGACGCTGACCTCGTTCTCCGCCAGCACGTCCCCGCGCCCGGTGCAGATCATGCCGGCCGTCGTGCCCGACAGCGACGCGAGTGCCGTACGCAACCCCGGGTCGACGCCCGGAGCCGCGGTCTCGGGTCGTGGCACGGCCAGGCCCGCGAGGGCGTACAGATGCGTGGTCTCATCGGGGGAGAGCCGCAGCGCCCGCGCGATCGAGCCGATGACCGCGCCGGACGGCTGCGGACCGCGGCCCTGCTCCAGCTGCTCGTAATAGTTCGCCGACATGGCCGCGAGCGCGGCGACCTCCTCCCGGCGCAGCCCCGGAGTCCGCCGCTGCGTCAACGTCGCCGAACGCCCGCCCGGCGGCGTGGTCGTCTCCCGCCGCCGGCGCAGGAAGGCACCGAGCTCCGCGCGGTCGATCCGGCGCTTCGCGGGCGGCATGAATCCGGTCATGCCGCGAGAGTAGTGCGCTGCCCGCGAGCGGCCCCGGCCGTCCGGCGGAACCCAGGCCCGGGGGGTCAGAGCGACGCGACAGCGACCGCGGCGGCGAGGAAGGCGGCTGCGGGCGTTGCGCCGGATGGTCGGCCTGGGCGGCGGTTGACAGGGCGCGCGCGCCGTCGGAATACTCACGGTGTCCAGATCGTCAAGTGATCGTCAAGGTCGGTGACGGCCGGCCGTCAAGGTGCGGCGCGAGGCTGAGCAGGTCCGCAACTCCTGTCTCGAAAGGCAGTCTCGTGGCCAGATTCCTGTACCGGCTCGGCGCTCTCGCGGCCCGTCGCCGGCTCGTCTTCCTCGGCGCGTCGCTGGCCGTGCTCGCGGCGACGCTCGTGGCGATGGTTCTCTACGGCGGTTCCTTCTCGCCCGGTCAGGCGATCCCGGGCGCCCCGGCGCAGGTCGCCCTGGAGAAGGTCGAGCAGCACTTCCCGGAGCGGCGCGGCGTCGAGGGCACCGTGCTCTTCGTCGCCCCGAACGGCGCCCGGATCGAGGACGACGGGGTCGTCGAGCAGATGCGGGCCGTGACGGAACGGATCAAGACCGTCCACCCGGTCGCCGGCGTCAGTGACCCGCTGGAGGACGTCTCGGAGGACGGGCGGATAGCGGTCGCCGCCATCAGCTTCGACCTTCCGCCGGACACCGAGGTGGAGGCCACCTTGCAGGAGGCGGTACGCGCGACCGGCGGCTCGTACAACCAGGCCCTCGGCGACCACGGCGGCAAGGTGATGTTCGGCGGTGACGCCTTCGAGGAGGAGCTGGAGCCGTTCGGCGTACCCGAGGCGATCGGCATCGGGGTGGCGCTGCTGGTCCTGCTGGTGACCTTCGGTTCGGTGCTCGCGGCCAGCATCCCGCTGCTCACGGCGGCCCTCGGCGTGGGTGGCACGGCCGCCGGCACGCTGCTGGTCGCGAACCTCTTCGACGTCTCCCAGCACGCGCTGACGCTGGCCATCATGCTCGGCCTCGCCGTCGGCATCGACTACGCCCTGCTCATCGTCTCGCGGCACCGCGCCCAGCTCGCCCGCGGCATGGGCGTCCAGGAGTCGATCGCCCTGGCCATCGCCACCGCGGGCAGCGCGGTCGTCTTCGCCGGGCTCACGGTCGTCATCGCCCTCGCCGGCCTGACCCTCGCCGGCGTACCCCTGCTCACCTCGATGGGCGTGGCAGCGGCCGGCGCCGTCGCGATCGCCGTCCTGTTCGCCCTGACGATGCTGCCCGCCCTCATGGCGCTGGCCGGTGAGCGGCTGCGGCCCGGGACCGCCTCGCGTGCCGCCCGCCGCGTGCTCGACCCCCGCAGGCGCGGCCTCGCCTCCCGCTGGGTGGCCGGCGTGATCCGCTACCCCCGGACGATCGTGGTCGCCGTGGTGCTCGGCCTGGGCGTGCTCGCCGTCCCCGCCGCGCAGCTGCAGCTGGCCCTCAACGACAACGGGTCCGCGGCGCCGGGCTCCGAGCCGCGCCAGGTGTACGACCTGCTCGCCGGCGC
>NZ_JAUQWH010000216.1 GCF_030757795.1 Actinoplanes oryzae | reverse complement strand
CGCTGCACCGGATCCGCCACCGCCCAGGCGGAGCGGGCCTCCACCAGCCGGTACGCCTCCGGCAGCCGCCCTCGCAGCACCGGCCGCACGAGCAGGTCCGCCGTCGCGGCCGCCCCGGTCAGCCGCCGGTCCGCCGCGGTGACGTCGCCCGCCGGCACCAGCAGCACCGGCCCGACGCGCAGGTCGCCGTAGGTCAGGTCCACGACGGCGGGTCCGGTGGCGGTCCGCACGGCGATGCTCAGGTGACACAGCCGGCGCGCATCGTGCGCCTCGGCGATCAGCGCCGCCGGGCCGTGCCTGCGCAGCGCGGCGGCCACGCTCTCGGCCGTGCGCTGGGTGCCGCCGAGCCAGATGTCGAGATCCTTGGGGCCGGTGTCGGCCGCCCAGCGCCCGGGGGCGTCGTCGGCGCCCTGCCAGGCCCACGGCACCCCGGTCGCGTCGAGCGCCGCCGCGATCGCGCGCAGCGTCTCCTCCCGGCTGGGAGCGGTCAGGGCGGGATGATAACCGGTCATTTGCCCTGATTATGACCCTCAGGCGAACGCCACGTGACCCGTATCCCGAACACGGGTCCGGCGGTGCCGGCCCCGGCGCGGCCGATGGCCGAAGGCCGCCACGACGGCCATGAGAATGAGCGCGTTCGCCATCGCGTACGGCGTGAGGTCGACCCCGCCCCGGGCACTGGCCGCCGGGGGCAGCCCGCCGATGAGCGTCCGCGAGCCGGCGCTGGCGCTGCGCCCGCTGACCAGCACCGACGTGCCCGACAGCCCGGGGCGCGCGCCGAGCATGACGGTGTACTTGACCGTACCGTTGTCGTCCGCCCGGACGTCCTGCCACGGGTTGCTGCCGACCCGCACCTGCGCCACCGACTTCTTGCGGTAGCCGATGGCGGCGATGTTGATCTCGCCCGTGGCATCGTCGTAGGTGACGGTCAGGCCGGCGCCCGGCGACACGAACTTGCTCTTGGTCTGCGTGGTGCTGTCCGGCCAGAGCAGGAGGACCGCGGCGGCAGCGGCGAGCAGGACCAGGGTCACGACGACCCGGACCCGCTTGGGGACGCTGCTCAACTTCGCCATGTCCCCACTATGCGGCCGGGTCACGGGCCCGCGGACGCGTGTGACGCAACCTTGCGACGGAAATGAACAGATCTTGAATCGCGCGGCCGATAGGCACGTCCGTGACACTCGGAACCGGCCGGCTCGGCCGCCTGCTCGCGGTCGGCGCCGCCCCCATCGCAGTCGCCGTCGCGGCGCAGAGCCTGGGCAACCTGCTGTTCCACGCGGTGGTGGGCCGGACGCTGGACCCGGCGACCTACGGGGCCCTGGGCGCGGTGCTGGCCGCCATGACGATGCTCGGCGTGCCGCTGGGCGCGCTGCAGACGGCCGCCTCCGCCCTCGTCGCCGAGCACGGCGCGAGCCGGGACACGACCCGTCGTACGCTGCGGTCGGTCGGCCTGTGGTCCCTGCTCCCCGCGGGGATCGTGCTGGCCTGCGCGCCCCTGCTGCGCGACTACTTCCACCTCTCCTCGCTGACCCAGTCCGCCCAGCTCGCGCCCTACCTGGTGGTGGCCGCGCTCGCGGCGGCCGCCCGGGGCCTGCTGCTCGGCGACCGCCGGGTGGCCACCGTCGCCCACACCTACTTCGTGGCCACCGCGATCCGGCTGGGCCTCGGACTCGCCCTGGTCCTGCCGTTCGGGGTGTCCGGCGCGCTGGCCGCCACCGTGCTGTCCGAGCTCGCCGCGCTGCTCGTGGCCCTGCGGCCGCTCCGGGCCGCCACCGGCGCGGGCGAGCACGGGCTGCGGCTCGGCGCGGTGGCGCACGCCGGGATCGCGGTCACCGGGCTGTTCCTGTTCTCCACCGTCGACCTGCTGCTGGCCCGGCACCACCTCGCCGCGGCGGAGTCGGGTGCCTACGTCGCCGCGGCGACCCTGGCGAAGACCGTGCTCGCGCTGCCGGCGGGCATCATGGCGGCCGTCTTCCCGCGCCTGCTCGCCGCCCGCAACCGCCCCGGGCGCGGCCGCGCGCTGCTCTCCGGCGGCGTCGCCGTGACAGGGCCCGCCCTGCTCGGCGCGCTGGTGATCGTCGCGCTGCCGGCGCTGGTGCTGACCGTGCTCTACGGCGACACGTACGCCGGCGAGACCGGCCTGGTCCGGACCCTGGCGAGCGTGGCGGCGCTGACCTCGTTCGTCACGCTGCTCACCAACGCGGCCCTGGCCCGGGACGCCCGCACGATCGCCGTCCCGTGGCTCGGGGCGGTGCTCGAGGTGGCGCTGATCGAGCTGTGGCACGGCTCCGCCACGCAGATCGCGGCCTGCTCGGTCGCCGCGCTGGTGCCGACGCTGCTGGCGATGCTGCTGCTGGAGGGGCGGGTCTGGGCCCGGGCTCCTCAACCGGGGCCGGTCGCTGCCGAATCTTCCGCTGCCGCCCCGACCGCGGCCTGACCCCTCGGAGCCCCCACGTGCGCATCCTGATCCTGAACTGGCGCGACCTGTCCCATCCGGCAGCCGGTGGCGCGGAGGTGTACACCGAGCAGGTGCTGCGCCGCTGGGCGGCCGCCGGTCACGAGGTGACCCTCTTCGCGGCGGCGGTCGCCGGCAAGCCCGCGGCCGAGCTGCGTGACGGCTACCGGGTGGTCCGCGCCGGGAACCGGTTCACCGTCTACCGGGAGGCCCGCCGCTGGTACCAGCGCTGCGGGCGGGGCCGGTTCGACGTGGTCGTCGACGAGACCAACACCGTGCCGTTCATGGCGCACGAGTGGGTCGACGACGCCCGTACGGTCGCCCTGGTGCACCAGACGTGCGAGGAGATCTGGCACCACAACGCCCCGCCGCTGGTCGCGCATCTGGGCCGGCTGGCGCTGGAGCCGCGGTGGCTGCACCGGCTGGCGTCGGCCCCGGTGCTCGCCGTCTCCGAGTCGACCCGCGACGCGCTGGCCCGCTTCGGCGCCCGCGACGTCACGGTCGTGCCCGAGGGCTACGAGCCGCCGGCCACGCTGCCGGACAGCGCCAAGGAGCAGGTGCCCACGGCCGTGTTCTGCGGGCGGATGGTCAGCTACAAGCGGCCGTACGACGTCATGCGCGCGCATCAGCTCGCCCGCAGGCACCTCCCCGACCTGCGGCTGTGGATGATCGGCGGCGGTCCGCTGCTGGACAAGCTGCGCGCCGAGGCGCCGGCCGGCGTCGACTTCGTCGGGCGGGTCAGCGAGCGGGTCAAGCACGACATGATGGCCCGCGCCCACGTGCACCTGGCGACCAGCGTCCGCGAGGGCTGGGGACTGGTGGTCACCGAGGCCGCGGCGCTGGGCACACCCACCATCGCGTACGACGTCCCGGGCCTGCGCGACTCCACCTTCGCCGCCGGCGGGGTGGTCGTCCCGCCGAACCCCGAGGCCATGGCCCACTGGATCACCGAGCTGCTGCCGGGCTGGCAGACGCGCTCCTTCGAGCCGGTTCCCTACGGCGGCGCCCACTCCTGGGACGACGTCGCCACCACCCTCTTCGACGCGGTCTCGCAGCGCGCCGCCTGATTGGAGCTCCCGTGAGGATCAGTTTCGTCGTGCCGACCCGCAACAACGCCCGTACGCTGGCGGCCTGCCTGGGCTCGATCAAGGCCCAGACGCACCCCGACGTCGAGCTGCTGGTGATCGACAACGGCTCCACCGACGCGACGCCGGAGCTGGCCGAGCGCTTCGCGGACAAGGTCGAGCAGTTCGGTCCCGAGCGCAGCGCGCAGCGCAACCGCGGCGCCTTCCTGAGCACCGGCGACGTCGTCGTGTTCATCGACTCGGACATGGTGCTGGAGCCGCACGTCGCCACCGAGATCGAGCAGCAGTTCGCCGCCGCCCCGGGCACCGGCGCGCTGGTCATCCCGGAGCGGTCGTTCGGCGAGGGCTTCCTGGCGCGCTGCCGGCAGCTCGAGAAGATGCTGTACGTGGGCGACCCGGCCGTGGAGTCGCCCCGCGCCTTCCGCCGTGCGGTCCTCGACGAGCTGGGCGGCTGGAACGAGGAACTGACCGCCGCGGAGGACTGGGACCTGGCCGACCGGACCCGCGAGATCACCACGATCGGGCGGGTGCCGGCGTGGATCTGGCACGACGAGGGGCGCATCCAGCTGCGGGCGACCTTTGCCAAGAAGCGCTACTACGGCCGCTGGATCGACCAGTATGTACGCATGCATGCTGATTCGAGCAGCGACAAGTTCGCGCGTACGGCGTTGCTGCGCCGCCCGGGCCGCCTGCTGCGCCACCCGGTGCTCACCGCGGGTCTCGTGACGCTGAAGGCCACGGAGGCGGCCGGGCTGGTGCTGGGCATCCGCGACAGCCGGGCCGCGGCCCGCTCATGAGTCAGGGGCCGCGCGTCGTGCACCTCATCGCCGAGTTCTCGGCGCACGAGGCCATGGGCCGGACCGTCACCGAGACGGCCGGGCGGGTGCCGGGCACCCATCACCTGGTCACGTCGTCGGCGCACGACGGGCACGCGGCCTTCGCGAGCGTGGACGAGCTCGGGGGCGCCGTCGCGTCCTTCCCGCTCGGGCGCACGGCCGCGCTGGCCGGGGTGCTCGCCCGGATCCGCCCCGACGTGGTGCACCTGCACGCCGGGGCGCTCGGGCCGGTGCAGGCCGCGATGCCGGTGCTGCGGCCGTACAAGACGGTGCTGACGGCGTACGCGTGGCCGACCGTGCCCGGACCCGCGGCCTGGCGCCGGGCGTCCCTGGCCGAGATGCGCGCCTCGAACGTCCTGCAGCCCCGCGTGGCCCTCACGACCCTGCTGCCGCCCGCGCTCGCCACGGCGGCCCTGCACCGCGCCGGCGTCTCCACCGTGCTGACGCCCGACCCGCGGGTCGCCGAGCGGCTGGGCAACCGCCCGGGCGTCACGGTGACCCGGCTGCCCTCGGGCGCCCCCGCCGACGAGCGCCGCGCCCGCTTCGACGCCACGTCGCCCACGGTGGTCTTCGCCGGGCGCGCGGAGACCGTACGCGGCCTGGACACCCTGCTCGCCGCCTGGCCCACGGTCCTCGGCCGGGTCCCGGGCGCGCGGCTGCGGCTGCTGCTGATCCCGCGCCCCGAGCTGCCGGCGATCCTGGCCCGCGCCGGGACGCTGGAGGCCGTGGACGTCGTCACCGAGCCGGTCCCCGACCTGCTCGCGGAGCTGGCGGCGGCCCAGGTGGGCACGTGGCCGTTCAAGTTCGACTACACGACGTCGCCGCCCGCGATGGCCGTCGCCGAGGCCATGAGCGTCGGGCTGCCCGTCGTGGCCACCGACGTCGCCTGTGTGCGGGCGGTCCTCGAGCCGGGCGTCAACGGGGTGGCCGTTCCGCCCGCCCGGCCCGCCGAGCTGGCCGACGCCTTGGCGGGCCTGCTGCGCGACGAGCTCTCCTGGCGCCGGTACGCGACCGCGGGGCTGACGTCGGTGCGCGAGCGGCTGGGCTGGGACCGGGCCGCGGCGGTCACCGCCTCGGCGTACGCGGCGGCTTAGAAGGGGTTGTCATGGGGTTCGCGGCACGCGCGCTGGTCCAGGCCCTGCCGGGTCCGGCGGCGATCGTCGACGCCGACGGGCGCATCCTCGTCGCCAACGACGCGGCGGTGTTCCCGGAGGGCTCGACGCTCACCGACCCGGACGGCACGCTGCACGTCGCGCGGCTGGAGGCGGACTGCGGGGCCCAGCGCCGCCTGGTGACCATGGCCGCGCCGGCCGGCCCGGACGCGGTGGCGCGGGCCAAGTCGCAGTTTCTCGCGCTGCTCGGGCACGAGATCCGCACGCCGGTCACCGCCGTGGTGGCGATGGTGGACCTCCTGCGCGCCCAGCAGCTGCCCGCCGAGGCCCGCGAGGTCGTCGACAGCACCCGCCGCTCGGTGCACGCCCTGCGCACGCTGACCGACGACCTGCTCGACCTGGCCCGCCTGGAGACCGGCACGCTCGAGGTCCAGCGGGAGCCGTTCGCCCTGCGTCCCCTCCTGGAGAACGTGGTCGAGCCGTTGCAGCACCTCGTGCGGCGCAAGGGCGTCCTGCTGCTCGCCGCGCCCGCTCCCGACCTGCCCGCGTCGCTCGTCGGCGACGCGGACCGGCTGCGGCAGGTGCTCAGTGCCGTGGTCGGCAACGCCGTGAAGTTCACCGAGGACGGCGAGGTGGTGGTGACGGCCGCCGGAGAGGGGCCGGACTACGTCATCACGGTCTCCGACACCGGGCCCGGCATCGCCGCCGACGACCTCGAGCGGATCTTCGCGCCCTTCACCCAGGCCGACTCCTCCGCGGCGCGGCGGCACGAGGGCGCCGGGCTGGGACTCGCGCTGGCCTCGCGCTTGTGCGAGCGGATGGGCGGCACGCTCACCGCGGAGTCGGTGCCGGGCGAGGGCTCGTCGTTCCACCTACGGCTGCCGCTGGTCGCCGCGCCGGAGCAGCCCGAGGCCGCGGCGCCGCCGCTGGCGACCCGCAAGGTCGCGGTCGTGGCGCCCACGCCGCGCTCGCTCACCGCCCTCTCCTGGCTGCTCACCAGCGCCGGCGCCGTTCCGCTGGCGGCCACGCTCGACGAGGTCGCCACCGGCGCCACGGCGACCGACACGGTCGTCTGGTGCGACGACGCCCACGATCCCGCGGCGGTGGGCCGCGCCGACGAGATCATCGGCGCGCTCGGCACGTCGGGGCAGGCCTTGATGATCAGTACGACGGACCCGCGCACCGGCGTCGTCCGGCGGCCCGGGATGCTCACGGCTCCCCTGGTGCTGGCCCGGCTCGTCGCCGCCCTCAACCGGGAGCGGACCGGCGTGCGCGGTGCGCCCGTCACGGTGGCCCCGCTCGCCGGCGGCCGGGTGCTGCTCGCCGAGGACAACGACGTCAACCGTACGGTCTTCCGCCGCATGATCCAGCTCCTCGGCGTCGAGTGCGACGCGGTGCCCGACGGGGCGGCCGCCGCGGAGGCGCTGCTCGGCCCGGAACCGTACGACGTGGCGCTGATGGATCTGCAGATGCCCGGCACCGACGGCATCGAGGCGACCAAGCGGGTGCGCGCGGCCGGGAACAGCACACCGATCCTGGCGCTGACGGCCACCGCCCTGCACGGCGATCGTGAACGCTGCCTCGCGGCGGGCATGAACGGCCACCTCAGCAAGCCGATCACGCTGCCGGAGCTGCGGACGGCACTGGCTCCCTACCTCTCGGGCGCCGCGGCGCCGGCGACCCCCTTGGACCTGAGCCGGCTGCAGGAGCTGGAGGAACAGTTGGAGGACCGGGCCCTCGTGGTGGCGACCGTGGACACGTTCCTGGCCCAGCTCGACGGGCGCCGGCTCGCGATGTCCGACGCCCTGCGCCGGCACGACGTCGACGGCTTGCGGGCCGCCGCGCACACGCTCAAGTCCTCCAGCGCGCTGCTCGGGGCGATGCCGCTCGCCGACGCCTGCGCCGATCTGGAACGGCAGGCGGTCACCGGGGTGGCCGCCGACCGGCTGACCGAGCTCGTGGAACGCATCGAGAGCGCCGTCAGCGGCGCCACGAAGGGCATGAAGCAGTACCTCGCCGGGGACGAGAGGTGACGATCGTGACGGATCCTGAGACTTTGGCCGCGCAACTCGAGCGGGAGCGGCGGCGCAACGAGGAGCTCGAGCGCACGGTCCACGCCCTGAACGAGTCCGTCCAGGAGCTGGAGGCCTTCGCCCGCGAGGTCAGCCACGACCTCAAGGCCCCGCTCGCCGGCATCCTCGGCTACGCCCAGCTGCTGGAGAACATCGACCTCGGCCCGGCCCGCCCGGCGGAGTTCGACGACTTCGTGCACGAGATCGGCCGGGGCACCAGCCTGATGAACCGGCTGATCGACGACGTGCTCGCCTACTCCACCGCCCGGGGCGCGCGGATCCACCTCACCGACGTCGAGCTCTCCGCGGTCATGGCGGACGTGGCCGCCGAGTGGGCCGCCGAGAGCTCCGGCCCGGCGCCGCGCATCACCTGGGACCCGCTGCCCGCCGTGCACGGCGACGATCTCATGCTGCGCCGCGTGATCGACAACCTCATCGGCAACGCGGTCAAGTACGTCCGGCCCGGGGAGGGCGCCCGCGTACACGTCTCCGCGGACGTCATCCCCGCCGCCGAGGGGCACGAGGGCTTCGCCCGGGTCGAGGTCACCGACCAGGGCATCGGCATCCCCGAGGGGCAGCACGAGGCCATCTTCGGCGAGCTGCACCGGGCCCACCCGTCCTATCCGGGCACGGGTCTCGGCCTGACCATCTGCCGGCGGATCGTGCGCCGGCTCGGCGGCGAGATCGGCGCCGACCCGGACTTCACCGGCGGCGCGCGCATCTGGCTGACCCTGCCGACCGCCCGCAGCATGATTCTTCGGTGAGCTTGCTCATTTGCAGATGTCACCTTGCTCGGGTCTTGAGGTTTGCTTCCGATAGGGCTGGCTGTTCGACTCGATTCCCGAGATGAGGCCAGATGAACGTGAGGCGACTGCTCACCGCGGTGGGCGCGACTCTTGTGGGCGTGGCAGCGACCGCTGTCGTGAACCCGGTCGCCGCACTGGCGGCACCGGCGGCCCCCAAGAGCTTCTCGGTGGCACGCGCCACCGATGACGTCAAGAAGATCAACGTCACGTGGAGCGCCGTCAGCGGCGCCGATCACTACGTCGTCGACGTGGTCGCCGCCGGCAACGTGCAGTCGCTGATCAACGTGCCGGCGTCGACGCTGTCCTACACCGTCGACGCGCCGGACATCACCGCGTCGTACAAGGTGCGCATCGGCGCCGCGGACGCGGCCGACGCGACCACCTCGACCGGCTACTGGACGATCAAGTCGCTCGTGCCGAGCACCGCGAGCGGGCTCTCGCTCGGGCGCGAGGACAACGGCGCCACGGCCGCCATCTCCTGGAAGACGCCGTCGTGGATCGGCTACAAGCCGATGACCGCCTATCACGTGGTCTTCTCGCGCAACTCCGACGGCGTGGTGCTGAAGGACTACCGCAGCCTCGACACGTCGTTCCGCCTGGAGGGCATCGACCCGGCGCTGTCGTACAGCATCTCGCTCACCACCGAGAACGAGTACGGCGCCGGCACCACGATCAAGTCGACCCTGGCCAAGTGGGTGCCGAGCGACCCCAGCGGGCTCATCGTGCAGCGCCGCTCGGACGACCCGAACACCGTCGAGGTGCTCTGGACCGAGGCTGCCTCGGGCGTCGCGCCGACGTACTACCAGATCGGCTACGGCGAGTCGAAGGTCACCGCGATCACCAAGGTGACCGCGCCGGCGACCTCGGGCTCGATCAAGCTGGACACCACCAAGGCGTGGATGGTGCAGGTCAAGGCGTACAACGCGAACGGCGGCAGCAACGGCATCACCGGCACCGTGCCGGTCTGGACCGCCCCCGCCGCGCCGGCCGCGACCACGCCCACCACGGTGACGGTCGACCCGACGCCGGCCGCCACCACGCCGGCCGCCGCGACCCCGGTCACCGCGCCGACCGCCGCGCCGGGTGCCAGCCCCGAGGAGACGACCACCTCGACGACGGTGACCACCGGCAACGACCGGACGCCGCCGACCATCAAGGCCACGCTGACGCCGACCCCGAAGAGCTGGATCGTCGCCCCGACGACCCTCAGCTTCGCCTGTGACGACCTCACCGAGATCGCCTCCTGCCCGGCCGACATCAAGGTCGACAAGGACGGGGCGCAGCAGCGCTTCTCCGGCACCGCGATCGACAAGGCCGGCAACACCACCACGATCACGCTGACCGTCAACGTCGACATGACCGCCCCGATCATCACCGCGACGGTCCAGGGCACCAAGAACGCCGAGGGCTGGTACACCTCGGTGCCGGTCATCCACTACACCTGCTCCGACGCCACCTCCGGCGTGAACCTGTGCCCCGCCGACACCCCGGTGACGAAGGACGGCCTGGGCCAGAAGATCATCGGCACGGCGTACGACAAGGCCGGCAACACCACGCCGACCCCGGTCACGATCAACCTCGACCAGCTCGCGCCGGCCGTCACGGCCACCGTGCTCGGCGACGCGAACGCCGACGGCTGGTACACCGTGGCCCCGACCATCCGCTACACCTGCAGCGACACGCTGTCCGGCGTCGCGCTCTGCCCCGACGACAAGAAGGTCACGACCGACGGCAAGCTGGAGACCGTCGCGACCGCCGCCCAGGACAAGGCCGGCAACGCCGCGGACGTCGCGCTCAAGCTGAACGTCGACACCAAGGCGCCGGAGATCACCGCGGAGATCGTGGGCGACAAGACGGCCGACGGCTGGTACACCGGCGAGCCGATCGTCCACTTCAGCTGCGCCGACGACGCGTCCGGCGTGGCGTACTGCCCGAGCAACCAGGTCGTCCGGCTCGACGGCAGCGACCAGACCCTCATCGGCACCGCCAAGGACGTGGCCGGCAACACCGCCACCGCCTCGATCACGGTGAACGCGGACAAGGTCGCCCCGGCGATCACGGCGACCGTCATCGGCGCCGAGCCGAACGCCGACGGCTGGTACCGCAGCGCGCCGACCGTCCACTTCACCTGCAGCGACGCGGGCTCCGGCATCGCCAGCTGCCCCGAGGACACCACGCTGACCACCGAGGGCGCCGAGCAGAAGATCGTCGGCACCGCCGTCGACAAGGCCGGCAACGCCGCGACCGCCACGCTGACCCTGAAGATCGACGCCACCGCGCCGGAGATCACCGCGACGGTCGTCGGCGACAAGACCGACGACGGCTGGTACCGCACTGCCCCGGTCATCCACTTCGAGTGCACCGACGCCGGCTCCGGCATCGCCGGCTGCCCCGGCGACAAGACGGTCCTCGCCGACGGCGCGAACCAGATCGTCCTGGGCACCGCGACCGACGCCGCGGGCAACACGGCCACCGCCTCGGCGACCGTGAACCTGGACTCGGCGCTGCCGACGATCAAGGCCACCGTGCTGGGCGAGAAGAGCGCCGACGGGTGGTACCGCACCGCCCCGGTCGTGCACTTCGAGTGCACCGACGCCCTGGCCGGCGTCGCGGTCTGCCCCGACGACGTGAAGGTCACCAAGGACGGCGCCGACCAGCGGATCGCCGGCTCGGTCATCGACAAGGCGGGCAACACCGCCGCCGCGGCAGTGGCCGTCAACGTGGACCAGATCGCCCCCGAGATCACCGCCACGGTGACCGGCACCAAGAACGACGCCGGCTGGTACCGCACCAACCCGACCGTCCGCTTCACCTGCGCCGACAACGTCTCGTCGGTCGCCAGCTGCCCCGCCGACGTCACGGTCTCGACCGAGGGCGCCAAGGTCAGCGTGCCGGGCAAGGTCACCGACAAGGCCGGCAACACCAACGAGGCGTCGGTCAGCCTGAACATCGACAAGACCGCCCCGAAGGTCTCCGTGGCCGGCGCCGTCAACGGCACGGTCTACGGCATGGAGGCGCTCCCCGTGGTCTCCTGCCTCACCACCGACGACACGTCGGGCGTGGCCACCCCGGCCGCCATCACGCACACCAGCACCGACAAGGGCGTGCACACGGTGGTCTGCAAGGGCGCGGTCGACAAGGCCGGCAACGCGGCGAACCCGCTGACCATCACCTACACGGTCGAGCCCACCATCGCGTGGCTCATCCAGCTGACCCACCAGTACGCCGGGGACAACGCGACCGCCGCGGTGCTGGGCAGCCTGGACACCTCGCTCACCAAGCGGTGGTTCCTGATCTACATCGCCAAGGTGCTGGCGCTGACTGTCGGTAAGAAGCCGGTGATCTCCAGCGCCCAGGCCACGACGCTCATCTACTGGGCGTACGTGCTGGACCGGAAGTACTGATCACCATTCCTTAAGGGATCATTAAATGCAGGGCCCGGGTGTACGCGAACCCGGGCCCTGCGCCTTTGTGCACTGACGGCGCAGTTGATCTCCATTTCCGCAAGTGCAGATACCCGACGGTACCCATCGCCCGGAGCGCATATTTAGGCGACTATTCTTCGTGTTCGCGGGCCGCCAATCCCGTGACTGACAGTGATCGGAACGAGACGAGCGGGGCAGTACTGGATGGACGGGACCCTGGGCACCGGCACACTCCTGCTGTGGGGCGTGGCCGGCTTGGCCGCGCTGCTGCTGCTCATCTGGGTGGTCGCAGGCGTCGTGCACGCCCGCCGCAAGCCGTCCGCACCCCCCGCACCCGCGCCGCCGACCGGCGCCCCGCCGCGTACCAACCGCGTCATCACCGAGTCGGGCACGCTGGCCCCGGCGGGCTCACTTCTCCGCCCCGACGCCGAGCCGCAGCGCTACTCCTGGGAGGAGCCCCGCTCGCACCGCCGCTTCAGCCGGTGGCCGGTCGCCTTCGCCACCGTGGCCGTCCTCGCCGCCGTCGCCGGGGGCATGACCTGGCTGCAGCGCGACCGCGACGCGGCCGCCGAGCGCCAGAGCGCCGAGGGCTGCCCCGACACCATCCTGCGCGTCGCCGCCGCCCCCGAGATCGCCCCGGTCATCGAGGCCGCCGCCCGCAAGCTGGCCCCCGAGGGCGCCTCCTGCGGCCCGGTCTACGTGGGCGCCGAGGAGCCGTCCACCGTCGACGACAGCGTGCAGAAGCCCGACGTCTGGATCCCCTCCAGCAGCGCCTGGCTCGCCCTCGCCGCGGCCGAGGGCACGACCTACGACACCAAGGGCGGCCCGCTGGCCCGCTCGCCGATCGTGCTCGCCGCCCCGCCCAAGACCGCGGCCCGCTTCGCCAAGCGGGACAAGACCTCCTGGGCGGCGCTCATCGACAGCGTCAGCAAGCAGCGCGTCAAGGACGTCGCCATGCCCGACCCGCAGCACAACACGGTCGGCCTGCTCTCCGTCTACGCGGTCCAGGCCGCCATGAACAAGACCACCCCCGACGACGGCATCGCCCAGCTGCGCGCCCTGACCCTGCGCAGCCGCCTCACCAACGCCAACGCCGACCCGGCGGTCCTGCTGCGCGACAACCCCACCGAGGTCTTCCCGACCACGGAACAGCAGCTGACCGCGTACGGGCGGGAGAAGCCGGCCACCGAGCTCACCACCCTGTACCCGCAGGACGCCGTCATCGAGGCCGACTACCCGTACGCCATCGCCCGCACCACCAAGCACCGCGACCTGGCCAACAAGCTGCGCGCCGCGATCACCACCCAGTCCCTCACCGCGGCCGGCTTCCAGGCCGAGGCCGACCCGCGCGCCCTCAAGCTCCCCACCGACCCGAGCCGCCTCACCAGCACGGCCCAGCAGTGGTCCCAGTACCGCACGTTCCCCTTCCAGGTCCTGCTGCTCGTCGACGGCTCCGGCTCGATGAACCAGAAGGTCACCGACAAGGGCGGCCGCGTCACCACCAAGGCCACCCTCCTGCGCGAGTCGGGCGCCAACGCCAACACCCTCTTCGGCGACGACACCAGCATCGGCATGTGGTACTTCTCCT
>NZ_JAUQWH010000215.1 GCF_030757795.1 Actinoplanes oryzae | reverse complement strand
CAGGCGATGTGCAAACCGCCGAGCCGGATCACCGCACCGGCCGATGGCAGCGACGTGACGCGGACCGAGTCGGATACCGCCAGCGTGCCGCGCCGGTGCAGACGAGGCTGAACCTCCGGCCCCGCTACTCCAGCGACCTGAACGCGACGTTCCTCGACGCCGAGGGCAAGCTGCAGCCGCTGGTCATGGGCTACTACGGCATCGGCGTGGGCCGCCTGCTCGGCTGCGCGGCGGAGGAGCACCGCGACGACAAGGGCCTGCGCCTGCCGGTCAGCATCGCGCCCTGCCACGTGTCGCTCGCGGTCCTGGAGGACATGGCCACCGAGGCCGGCGCCCTGACCCAGCGCTTCTGCGACGAACTGTGGGCGGCCGGCGTCGAGGTGCTCCGCGACGACCGGACCGAACGCGCCGGCGTCAAGTTGGCCGACGCCGACCTCATCGGCCTGCCGTTGCGCATCGTGCTGGGCCGCCGCGGCCTGGCGCAGGGACTGACCCGGCCGCCCGCCGCGCTGCCGGAAGCCACGCGGGACCTGCCCCGGTGTGCGCCTCGGTATGTCAATCGGCCGTCGCGTGCGCGTTGACGATGAGCGCGATCGCGGCGGTCAGCTGCCCCGCGAACCGGAGGTCGAGCCACTCGTCGGGCACGTGCAGGTTGGAATCCGGGCCGAGGGCGCCGGTCGCCACGAACTGCGCATCCGGACACCGCCGGCCGAGCAGTTCCATGAACGGGATGCCTCCGTCGATCCCGATACCGGCACACGGGTTGCCGAAGATGTGGTCGCCCACCTCCCCGAGCGCGTCGCTGAGCCAGGATGCCGGGGCCGGCGCGCTCCACCCGTTGATCAGCATCGGGTCCGTGACGTCGACATGCGCGCCGTGGGGCACGTCGGTGGTCAGCACCGCCACGAGGGCCTCGTAGGCCGCCCGGGCGTCGACTGCCGGCGGAATGCGGAAGCACAACCGCAGGGTGGTCGAGGCGTGCAGGACCGCTCCCGCCTCGGCGGCGTCGGGCAGGCCGGCCGCGCCGACCACGGACAGCGCGGGGCGCCAGGTGTTGTGCAGGATCAGCTCGACGTCGTCCTCCGCCTCCGGCCGAACACCCGGCAGCAGGGGGAACTGTGCGGCGATGCCCGGGTGGCGGGCAGCCAGTGCTTCCGCGCGCCGCTCGGCGGGAATCGGGGCATGGAATTCGGGGACGGCGATCCGGCCGGTGGCGGAGTCCTCCAGGCGATCCAGCAACTGTCGCATGACGCGGAAACTGCTGGGCACGATGCCGCCGGCGATGCCCGAGTGCAAAGAGCTTCCCGAGACCCGTACGGTGAGGGTGGCCATGATGGCCCCGCGCAGGCTCGAGGTGAGCCACAGCCTCTCGTGGTCGCGGCCACCGGCATCCAGGCAGAGCACCAAGGTGATGTCTCCCAGCCGGTCGGCGAGGTGATCCAGATAGGCGGCCAGATCGGGGCTGCCGGACTCCTCGCCGGTCTCCTCGCCGGTCTCCAGCAGCAGCACCGTCCGGGCGTGGTCGCCGCCGGTCGCAC
Organism: Actinoplanes oryzae; assembly: GCF_030757795.1. GTDB lineage: Bacteria > Actinomycetota > Actinomycetes > Mycobacteriales > Micromonosporaceae > Actinoplanes. Next base: position 11,864 of record NZ_JAUQWH010000215.1, on the reverse strand, counting down.
GCAACGCGGTCAGAGCCGTCGTCGCCGCATAGGCCGCGTAACCGTCGTCAACGGCACCGCGCCCGTACAGCCGTCCCTCGCGGACAACTGGCAGCCACGGTCCCAGCCCGGCGGACCAGTCACCGTGCGCCGGCTGCTTGTCGAGGTGGCCGTAGAGCAGGACGGAGCCGGTCGCCGTGGCACCGGTGGTCGCCGGCACGTCGACGTACAACAGTGGCGAGCGTCCAGGCAGGCACAGGATCTCGCACTGGACACCGGGCAGGCGCTGCGCCTCGATCCAGGCCCGCACATGATCGACGGCAGCCCGCAGATGACCGGCGCTCTCCCAGCCCGGGTCATAGGCGGCCGACACGGCGGGTATACGCACCAGATCGGCCAGACTGGACAGCACATCGCCGTTCCAGGCCCGCGCGATCTCGGCGCGGGCGCCGGCGACGTCCATGTTCTCCCTGCCGGCCGACTCGTCGAGGAATGCCGCGGAAATCGCAACGCGTCGCACCCGTTCGTCCGTCCTTCCGATGCATCTATCCATGCGGTCCTGTTTTGGCTTCCGCTGAGGGAAGGTTCCCGATCTATGCATGTACGACGAGTTTCCGCAGCGCTGCTGGCTGCGGGGGCGACCGCGGCGCTGGTGGCCGCGGGGACGGTGGGGGCAGACGCTTCCGCCCAACGATCAAGTACCGGTACGGTGCCGGCCGCACCCGCCGTGAGCACTGCTGCCACAAGCAAGCCGGTGACGGTCACCCTGATCACCGGCGACAAGGTCACCGTGTCCGCGGGCGGCACCGCCTTCGAGCCCGGCCCGGGACGAACCGCCATCCGGTCGCTGAGTTGGCAGGCGGACGGCCACCAGTATGTGGTACCCACTGATGCCATGCCGCTCGTGCAGCAGGGCAGACTGGACCGGCGGCTGTTCGACGTCAGTACGCTTCGCGACTTCGGCTACACCGGCGACAAGGACCTGCCGCTGCTCCTCGCGTACCCGAAGACCGGCAAGAGCAAGGGACCAGCGGCCGCACGGGCCGCAGTGGGCGCGACGGCCCGGCTCGGTCGCGACATGTCCAAAGTGAGCATGCTGGCCATGCGCGCCGGCCGACCCTCACGCACGAAGCTGTGGAGCGCGCTGACCACGAGCGCGGGTACGGGCCGCACATTGCGCACGGGCGTGGACAAGGTCTACCTGGACGGCAAGCTGCAGGTAAGCCTGGACGTCAGTGTGCCGCAGATCGGCGCCCCGGCGGCCTGGCAGCAGGGCCTGGACGGCACCGGCGTGACCGTAGCGGTGCTCGACACCGGCATCGACGCCACCCACCCCGACCTCGTCGGCAAGGTCGCGACGAGCCAGAACTTTACGACTGAGCCCAGCGCCGACGACACGTACGGCCACGGTACGCACATCGCCTCGACCATCGTGGGCTCCGGCGCCGCGTCCGGCGGAAAGTTCAAGGGCGTGGCCCCGGGGGCGAAACTGGCCATCGGCAAGGTCTGCGAAGGCGGCTGGTGCGACGAGTCGGCGGTGCTGGCCGGCATGCAGTGGGCGGCGCCGATCGCGCCGGTCGTCAGCATGAGTCTCGGATTCTCCGACGACGAGTCGGTCGACCCCCTCGAACAGGCCGTCAACGACCTCACTGACCAGTACGGCACGCTGTTCGTGATCGCGGCCGGCAACAAGGGCGGATGGGGCGAGGCCGGAGTCGACTCGCCGGCCAGCGCCGACGCGGCACTCGCGGTCGGCGCGGTGGACGCCGACGACGAACACGCCCTCTTCTCCAGCTGGGGCCCGCGACGGGGCGACGGGACGATCAAGCCGGACATCACCGCGCCCGGCGTGGCTGTCACGGCGGCGCGAGCGGCGAACGCCACCATCGGCGACCCCGCACCCGACGGCTACTCGGTCATGAGCGGCACCTCGATGGCCACCCCGCACGTCGCGGGTGCCGCCGCGATCCTCACCGAACAGCACCCCGACTGGTCGCCCGCTCGCCGCAAAGCAGTGCTCATGGGATCCGCGAACCCGAACGCGGACTCGGCCTACTACCAGGGCGCCGGCCGCGTCGATGTGGCGCGAGCCGTCCGGCAGACCATCTCGGTGGACGAGCCGAGCGTGAACTTCGGTGCGCAGGCATGGCCGCACGACGACGACGCGCCGCTCACCAAGACCCTCACCTACCGCAACGACGGCACGGCGCCGGTCTCGTTGGCCTTGGCCGTCGACGGAGACACCACCACGTTCACGGTTCCGGTGAGCACCCTGACCGTGCCGGCCGGCGGCACCGCCACGGCCGAGGTCGTCGCGACCACCAGCAACGCGGGCGCGGACGGCTACCGCACCGGCCGGGTCGTGGCGACCGCGGCCGGGGACCTGAGGGTCGAGACGCCGCTGGCGGTCCAGCGCGACCTCGAGACGCACAACGTCACCATCAGCCACATCGGCCGTGACGGCACGCCCAACCTCGACCACTGGGCCGCGCTCATCCCGCTGAGCGAGAACACGGGCGGCACCGTGCAGTTCTGGGACTACACGGCGCAGGAAACCCACTCGGTGCCCGCCGGTCGCTACGGCATGTTCAGCATGGTCTACGGCCCGGAGGGCACCACCATGCTGGTACAGACCACCCTCGTGGTCGACGCCGACAAGACGATCACCATGGACGCCCGCGAGGCGAAGCCGGTCGGCGTCACCGCGCCACGCGCCGACGCCAAGCAGGCCGCGGCCTCGGTCGCAGTGCAGTGGACGACCGATTCCGGCAGCATCGCCGGCACCTCGATAAGTTCGGCGGCGCCCGGCGACATGTTCACCGCCCAACTCGGCTCCACGACATCGACACCCGGCTTCACCAGCGTGGTGAGCAGTACCTTCGGCCGTTGGAAGAACGACGACGAAGGATTCCTCGACAGCCCCTGGTCCTACGAGACCGCCTACTTCCGTACGGGAGGCTTTCCCACCGGCTTTGTCAAGCAGATCACGCCGGCCGAACTGGCCACGATCAAGACCCGGTACGCCCGGAACGCCCGGAACGCCACGGGAGTCGCGGCGTACACCGCCAGCCTGGACTCCCGGACGTCCGTCTACGGCACCGGCATGCCGTTCACCCTGCCCTTCGAACGCACCACGTACGTCAACACCGACAGCGGCGTACGCTGGCAGAGCGACTTGCAGGAGAAAGTTCAGTCCGACCCGGAGTCGTTCCCGGAGATTCACTCGGTGACCTCCAGCGCCGCGCAGCAGTACACCGCCGGGCAGGTGTACCACCAGGACGGCAATACGGGCGTCTTCGCGCCGTCCACCACCGATGGTCTGTCCACCCGCGCGAAGAACGAGATCCTCATCGACGTCCCGCTGTTCAGCGACGGTGCGGGCCGTCAAGGCCGGTCCTGGGTCATGGACACCGCGCGTACGTCGCTGAGCGCCGGCTCGACCTCGTACGGCTCAGCCGCCGCCGACACCACCACGTTCAAGGTGCCCGCCGCCCGGCAGAACTACCGGCTGGAGATGTCGGCCGCCCGGTCCGCACCGTTCACGGTCAGCACCTCGGTGACCGGCGTATGGACGTTCAGCTCGCAAGCCGGTAGCAGTGTCCTGCCGCTGTCCAGCGTGCAGTTCAACCCCACCCTGAGCGCAACCAACCAGGCACCGGCCGGGACGTTCACCATCCCGGCGACCGTACGGCGGGCCGCCGGATCGGCCGCCGCACCCGCCAGATCACTGACCGCGGAGTACTCGGTCGACGACGGCAAGACCTGGAAACCGGCCGTCGTGGGGGGCTACGGTGACCAGCGCACGGTCCGGGTCACCAACCCGACCGGCGGCTACGTGTCGCTGCGGGCGACCACGATCGACACCGCGGGCAACACCGCGACGATCACGGTGATCCGGGCGTACGGGACCGCCTGATCTGCTCCCGGCGGGGTGGGCAGGAAAAATCCGCTCGTGTCCACCCCACCGGCGGGAGACCTCACCGGGACCACCCCCGACGACTCCATCGGGGGAAGAACGTGAGCTGCCGGCCGGTAGTGTGAGATCGCGAGAGGGAAACGCTCCCGCCGGCCGCCCGGCGGAAGACGCGGAGTCCGGCGGCGAGTCGGGCGGGCCCCTCCCACCAAGTTCGGCACGGCCGACGGATCGTCGAACCGGTCGGCATTGACGAAACACTCCGCGATCGTCAGGGAATCCGCCCCGCTGGCCAGAAAGAAGTCCGCCGCGCGGCGGCGCAGATCGGCCCGATCCGCGGCGGAGAAAGTGTTGAGCACTGCGCCGGCGATGACGGGGTGCCGGAACCGGCTGCCGGCCTACGACGGCACCATCGCGCACCTCATCCGCGACGGCGTCGCCGGAGGCATTCGCACCCAGCCCGGCGACCCGGCCAAGGCCGCCGCCCTGATCGTCGAGGTGACGGACGGCCCGACAGTGCCTCGCACCTGCTGGTCGGCAGCAACGCCTACAGCGCCTCGAGGTCAAGAACGCGACGGTCGCGGAGCAGACCGCTCCCTGGCGCGACAAGAGCATGGCCACCGCGCATCACGACGCCGTTTCCCCGAGCTCCTGATCCACACCCCCAGGAGGTTTTGCTGCTCGACCACGACGGTCTTCTCGGCCCACGGCAGGTGTACTCGCGCGGCAACACCAGCGACGACCCGGAACTCGTCCTACTCGCTGCCGCCGGTAGCGCCCTGTTCTCCACCCCGGAGTCCGAAGCACAAATGGGCATCGGCCATCCGGAGTTCGCCCGCGCCCGACCCTGAGCGTCGTACTCAGCCTGCTGCTGCCTGCTGGCCGTGCCACTGTTGCCGGAAGGATTGCGCGGCTCGACCACTGAGGCGAGCGGCCGGCTCGCCCCGGGCGGGCGGGACCAGAAGCCCCGCCCGCCCGGGCGCCGGATCTCGGGCCAACGGCTATCCGAAGCGATAGGCCCGGATGACGGTCTGCTCGAACGCTGACGTCCCGGCCGTCGCGGTCAGGCGCAGCGACACGAAACCGCTGCCGGCCGGATAGGTGACGGTGGCGGCGGTCCCGGCCGGGGCCGCCTCCCGCCAGGTTGCGCCGTCGTCGTACGACACCTGCGCGCTGAGTGATAGTGGGCGAACCATCGGGAGCGGGATCGCCCCGGCGGTCGGCGCAATGCGACCGGCATTCCACCTGAGGTGATTCGCCGGGCATACTCGTCCCTCGTGGTCGCCGACGGATCGGATCCGACGGAGAAGTCTCCCCCGTCCAGCAATCGATGGACCAGCAGATCCCCGGATTGCCCATCGATCTCGGCCTGTGCCAACGGTAGCGCGTCGACGATGTCGACCCGGCCGGTCAACGCCTGGCCCGCCTGCGGAACCGTCGTATATCTGGTCGACCCGGCCAAGACGAAACGCCCCGGACTCACGCCATGTTCACCAACCGTGAGGACTGGCGCGCGGACCCGTACCACCGTAGTCCCGGTGAGAACAAGACACTGCTCACCGTCTTCGGCGCGGAGCACATGCTCGGCGGCGTCTTCGGCTACGACGCCGGCGAGACCACGGACGAGAATCCTGAACGGGTCGCCGCCATCCGCGCCATGACCTGGGCGTACCTGCGCAGCGCCCTCGCGCCCGGCGACCCGTCCTGGGAACGGGCGGTGCGGGCCCTGCACGCTCGGAAAACCCCGTTCGCCCGCATCGATACCAGACCCGGGCAGTGACAAGCTGAGCACCGGAGCCACCATGGGCGTCAGCGCATGGTGGCTCCGCCGTTGACGACCAGCACCTGCCCGGTCATCGCCTCCGCGCCGGAGGAGGCGAGAAAGGCGACAGCGTTGGCGGTGTCCTCGGGCACGAGGCGGCGCTTCATCGCCTGCGTGGCGACCACGGCGTCGAACTGGGCGGGGTCGTTGACGCTCTGCGCGATCGGGGTGTCGGTCAGCCCCGGCGCGACGGCCGTCACCGCGATGCCGTGACCACCGAGCTCGGCGGCCAGAGTGCGGACGATGCCGAGCATGGCGCCCTTGGCGGCGACGTAAGGCAGGAACTCGGGGCCGGGCGGCGACCAGAGCGTGTCCGACCCGATCATGACGATGCGGCCGAACCCACGCTCGATCATGCCGGGAGTGAACGCCTGCGCGAGCCAGAGGGCCGCTTCGACGTTCACGGCCAGGAGCGTCCGCCAGCGTTGCGAGTCCAACTCCGCCAGCGACATCGGATCGATGACGGCAGCGGAGTGCACCAGGACGTCGACCCGGCCGTAGCGCCCGAGCACCTCCGTGGCAGCCTGCCTGACCCCGGCCTCCGAGGTCAGATCGGCCTGGATGTCCCCGCCACGACGGCCGAGCACGACCGTCCGGTAGCCACCGCCACGCAGAGCCACCGCGATGGCTCGGCCGATGGCACCTGTGCCGCCGGTGACGACGGCGATACGTTCTTCGCTGGTCATGGTTTGCGGGTCCTTTCCGAGCGGCGGACGGGCGATCGGTCCGGGCCGTTGCCGTCCGCCGCTGCGAGCGCCGACGAGGCCAGGAGCGTAAGTTTCTCGGCGGCCGCGGATCCGGGCCCGGCGACGTAGACAGTGAGCGTCATGCCGTCCGTACCGCTGATGGCGAGCCTTTCGCGCAGCAACGCGATCTCGCCGATCTGCGGGTGGTCGAACTCCACCGGGGTGCCGCGCTGGGAACTCACGTCGTGGCGGTGCCACAAGTCCCGGAAGCGCGGGCTGGCCACCGGCCACGGCACGCCAACGCCGTGTTCCACGTGCCTGCAGCGGCCCGGCCGCTGCTGCGCTCGGCTGCCGAGTTCCTGACCGAGCTCGGCCGCGACCCGTCGGGCAAGATCTTCCTCAGCTCCCAGCGGATCCATCTGGCCCTCACCGAGGCCGCCGAACGGTACGGCGTCGCGCTGCCCCGCCGGCCGGTCGACATGATCGCCCTGTGGCAGCTACGGGTGTGCTGTGGCCGGCTCGGCAAGTCGTTTCACCCCGACCCGCCCCACCCGCCCCGGGCGCCCGGGCTGGCCTGTCACACCGCGGTGCCGCCCGCGCCGGCCAGCTCGCCGGCCGGGCGGGCCGACGGCCCTCACCCTGGTCGCCGCGCGGCGAACAGCCGTACATCGTGCCCCGCCTGGTCCGCGCACACCTGGACCAGGCCAACGCATCGACGTCTCCCCTCAGTTCCCGCGCCGGGCGCGGCGGGCGGCGGCCAGGTCGATCGCCGCGGGCTCCAGGCCGGACGCGAGGGCCTCTTCCTCGCGCCGGCGGGCCTCGGCCCGCTTCCACCGGTCCAGGTCGAGCTGATACATCTCCTGGTCGTGGCGCACACCACGGCCGTGACCGAGCAAGCGGCCGACCATGATCGCGCGGGCCGCCGATCGCGATCGCGGAGCGGCCGGCTGTGACCGACGACTCCACGGTCATACGCGGGTCGCCCGATCGTGAGGGGCAGAATCGGTGCCGTGAAAACGGAGAACGCGCAGGTCGTCGTCGACGGCGGGCGGACACTTGAGTATCAGTGCAGCGGGCCGGAGGATGGTCTGCCGCTGGTGTTTCACCACGGGACGCCCGGGACCTTGCCGCCGCGTGACTTCGCGCGGGCGGCGCATGAGCGGGGGCTGCGCCTGGTCACGGTCAAGCGGCCGGGTTACGCCAACTCGGGACGGCGGCCGGGCCGTGCGGTCGTCGACGTTGTCCCGGACACGGCGGCGGTGCTGCGGGCGCTGGGCGCGGACCGACTCCTCCTCGCCGGCTGGTCGGGTGGCGGCCCGCACGCCCTCGCCTGCGCGGCGCGGCTGCCCGGGGCAATCCGCGCGCTGATCATCGCCGGGCTGGCCCCGGCCGGCGCCGATGGACTCGATTTCCGGGCCGGCATGGACGACGACAACGCCCACGAGTGGGATGCGGCCTTCCAAGGCGAGAGGGACCTGCGTACGTACGTCGACCCGATCGCACCCGCCCTGCTCGACGCGTTGACCCCCGACCTCGCCGCCGACCTGCTCCCGGCGCCCGACGCCGCCGCCATGACCCCCGAGTTCGCCGCGGACCTGGCCGCCGCCAACCGGGACGGCCTGCGCCCCGGCATCGACGGCTGGGTGGATGACGAGCTGGCGTTCACCCGGCCCTGGGGCTTCGACCCCGCCGAGATCGCCCTCCCCGTCAGCGTCTGGCACGGCCGCCGGGACGTCAACGTCCCGTACGCCCATGGCGCCTGGGTCGCCGCGCGCATACCCTACGCGTCCCTGCACCCCGCCGCCGGCGACGCCCACCTGTCGATCCTGGCCACCGGCACCGGGCGCATGCTCGACCACCTCACCGCCCGGACATAAGCGCGGCGCGGGCCGCGGGCTCCGGCCGCGGCGGCGCGGTTCCCACGGCTCGGGCCGCGGCGCCCCGGGGGCGGGGGGACCGCCCCAGCGGCGCGGTCCGGGCCTCAGCGGCGCGGTCCGGGCCTCAGCGGCGCGGTCCGGGCCTCAGCGGCGCGGTCAAGGTCCCCAAACGGCTGCCCCGGCCGGCCGCCGCCGACGACGTCGCCCAGCACCGCTGGACTCGCTACTGCACGACCGCCAGCGTCGACCTCGACATCCACCAGCTACGCCACGCCCACGCCACCGAACTGATCAACGCCGGGGTGTCGATCGAGGCCGTCCGCCGTCGGCTCGGCCACGCCTCCACCGAGACCACCCAGCTGTACGCGCTGATCGACAACAAAGTCGCCGACGACGAACTCCGCGCCGCACGGCGCCGCACACGGGCCAAAGGCTGACCGCCGACCCACCTCAAGATCCACTACCTTGCGGCTCGCCGTAGCTTCGGGAGTCCCGGGCCATCTGAGCGTGACGAAACCCCAGACCAGAACAGCGCGACCTGCTCGGTGTGCCGCGGGCCGGTCACCGTGGCCACGACCGGCCTGCCCCGCACCTACTGCTCACGAGCCTGTCAGCAGAGCGCCTACCGGAACCGGAACGCTTCCTGACCACCGTCCTGCGTCACTCGTGACGAACCTGCTGACAGCGAGATGACGAACGAGCGCTGACAACAACGCGTCGACTCCCAGCACGGTGGACGATCCCATCCATCGCGACGTCGTCACCTTTCTCGGCGAACGCGCGACGTACGGCAACCAGAACCCGGTCTCGGCTCTGCTCGCGTGTGCGGGGCGGCGGACGTTGGCATGAACGGGGTGCCCATGCCAGCGGGCTACACGACGGTCACCTTGATTCATAGTGACGTGACATTGGTCCGCTGACCGCAACAGCCGACCGGAGCTGGCCTGTGTCCCCACCTGGCCGGTACGCGCTCGGAGCCGACGCGAATCGCGGTAGCGGCTTCTGACGCCAGGCCGATCAACGGACGACCAAGTCGCAACGAGCATGGACAGCAAGACCTGCCACAGCGACGACGGTGCCACGGCGCTGAACGACGACGTAGCCCAAACGTTCGGCCTCCACCAGCACCGCACGAACCTCATCAACGCCTGCACCGAGGCTGCCCGCCAATCCTTCCAACGTCACCGACAGCACCCCGCCTGCGATCTGCACACGTCGCACGACCGTCTCCCACAGCGCTATCGCGACCGGCGAGAACCGCACCGCCGCCGCACCGACCCCCTGGCGCGGCGTCGCACCGGCCGGCACCCCGGCTGCTGCTTCCGCTTGGGCGAGTGCCCGGCGTAGACGGCTGGCGTGCCACGGTGCCAGCCTTCCGTCGGCCAGCTGCGCGGCGAGTTCCTGCAGCGCCAGCTCCCACTCACCCGCTGTCTGCGGATACCGGCGCTGCACGACACGTTCGACCACCCGCTCCGCCGGCTCGGCACGCACCACACCGGCCGCCACATCGGCCCGAAGCCGCCTGCTCGCGGTGCGGACCTCGTACGCGCGTTGCCGGCACGAGCGGTTGCAGTAACGCAGCATCCGCCCAGTCCCCGGCTGCTCGATCGAATGACCGCACCACTGACAAGGGCTTCGAAGTGGCCGCTCACGCACGCTCACCTACGCCACCGTAAACACCGATCGTCTCGGCGCCGATCGCCGCGCGATCGAACGTCACTGACGAAGCGAGGGACGTGGCAATGCCAGGGGGTGTGCCTCGCTCAGCAGGGGCTCTACGCAGTGTTGATTGCACATGGCGTGAGCTGCGCCATCACGGATCGCACTGCCTCGAGAGCGCCCATCGGCACCCCCACCCTTGTCCGGGCACGAAAGTTCTTCAGCTACATGTGAACGAACGTGCAGGCCGAGTAGCGGTCAGCCGAGCGATGGGTGGTTTCACGTCGGCTTGAACCCCCGCGCAGCCGGTGTGCCCCACATGCCGAGGTCGTCGAGGCTGCCAGCCAGCGGGTGCGGCTGGCCGGTCAGCGCGGCCAGGGCGGTGGCGACGGCCTGCAGGTCGGCTTTGATGTACGTCGTGGTGGCCGGGCCGGTGTTGTCGGTGTGCCCGGCGTAGGCGCGGGCGATGCCGTAGCCGAAGTTACGCTCGACCCAGGTCAGCGTGGTGTGGCGCAGCCAGTGCGTGGAGATGCTTTGCGCGGCCACCCATGGCAGCCGGTCGCCGAGGCGTTTCCACAAGTGGTCATAGCGGCGGGAGGTCAACGCCCGGCCGTCGCGGTATCGCAGCAGCCCGTCGGCGGGCGCGACCGCTCCACGAGATGCGGCGTGATCGGCCAGTCGTTCCGCCAGGGCGAGGGTGACCGGCTGCCAGCGTAACGTCTCTCCCTTCTCCCGCAGACGGACGAGGCCGCGTGCGGTGTCGAGGTCCATCAGCCGCAACGCCAGCGCTCCGCCTCGCCGGCAGGCGGTCTCGGTGTGCAGGCGCAGCAGCAGCGCGTCCAGGACCGCGTCGTTGCCACTTGATCGTGCCACCTGATTGATCTCGGTGATCTCGTCCGGGGTCAACGCCCGGCGTGGGCTGGGCAGCCGGCGAGGCTTGGCCACCTGATGCGCTGGACTCGCCCCCGTGGCGATGAGACCGTCAGCGATCGCCCGGCTGAAGAACGCGCGCGCCGCAGCGACCGCGTTCTCCCCCGCCTGCCGGCCGCCGCGGCCGTTACGGCGCTGCCGCGACGTGCGGGCACAGCGTCGCTGGAACGCCTCCACATCGGTGGCAGCGATCGACGCCACGGGCCGTTCGCCCCACGCGGCGGACATCCGGTTCCAGTAGGAGCCGTAGGTCCGGTTCGACGACGTGCTCGCGGCCGCCCGCACCCGGGGCAGATAGTCATTCACCGTCACTGCGGTCTGCGGCTGCGCGAGCTGCAGATCCGCCACGCTCACGCCAAGTTGGGCAAGGAGCCCGCGGGCGACGGCGACGAGACCGGGATCAGCCGCCACCGCTGACACCCTCACGGCGGTAGTGCCCGGCCAGCAGCTGCGCCACCACGGTATGCGGGTGAACCACCAGCACCCTGCTGTCCAAAGCCGCCACCAAGACCACGCGTGGGTCCTCGTCGAGGCCGAGCATGGCACGCGTTGAACCGGGGACTGCGAGCTCTCCCCGTACGCCGATCTTCTGTCGGCCGGTCGGAGAAGAACCGATGATCAGAGCATCGCCGGCTACCGTGAGATCCACACGCTGTTGCGCTGTCCAGCCCAGCACGCGGAGCAACACCCGGGCGGAGAACCGGCCCGAGGCATCCAAGCGGGCCATGTCCAGCAACAACGAACCCGAACCATCATCGACAGGCAGCACCGGGCGCAGCGGCTCCGGAGCGAGCAACGGCACCGACGGTCTCCGCCGGCGGGTGCCAGGCGGGATCAACGCGCCGACCGTCTGCTCGGCGTGCCCGGCACGCGCAGAACCTGACGAGCCCACGACGCCCATAGTGACGCCTCAAAGAGATCAACAACCTGATCAAGGCCAGGTTCGACCGTTCGACGGACCCGCCGCCGACTCCGCATCGAGAGCCCGGTGAAAACTC
>NZ_JAUQWH010000214.1 GCF_030757795.1 Actinoplanes oryzae | reverse complement strand
CGCCGCCGGACGGCGCCGGGGAGGACGGGCGGGCGGCCGGCGAGCCCGGCATCGGGCCGGTCAGCGGCACCGGGGACACCGGCGCGGCGCCCGGCCGCTCGTGCGGCAGGCTCTGCCGTTCGTTCTGCGGGCCGGGCTGGTAGGGGCCCCCGGCCGCGCGCTCGGACTGCGGCGCCGGCGCGAAGGTGTGCGGGGGCGTGCCATAGGCGCGGAGGTCGCTCGGCGACGAGTCGGTGGTCAGGGAACGCTCCCGGGTGTAGGGACGGATCTCGGTGGCCGGGCGGCGCCACGACGGGACGTCGTCCTCGGCGTCGAGCGCGGAGCCGGCGGACCACGGGCTCTCCCGCGGGGCCCAGCCGTTCACCAGGGCACGGTCACGCGACTCGGCACCGGTACCGCCTTCCGCGGTACCTGCGTCACCGTTCTGCCCTGTTTCGTCCACACCGCGCTCCTCGCTTGCCCCGTGCTGAGGCTACCGTGTTGTGGCAGTGGCGATAAGTTGCAGCGTTGCGACTTTTGCCCGCCCGGACGCGACCATCGCCGAACCGGGCAGCCGCGTCGGCACGCGCGGCGCGGAGACGAGCTCGGAGGTTGGTAGACATGACCGCTGCGTCCGGCGGAGCACAGACGGCGGGGCGCCCGACGCGCCTGCCGCGCTCCGCGCGTCGTAAGCAACTGCTTGCCGCCGCGCAGCAGATCTTCGTGGCTCAGGGCTACCACGCCGCCGCGATGGACGAGATCGCGGAGCGGGCGGGCGTCTCCAAGCCGGTGCTCTACCAGCACTTCCCCGGCAAGCTGGAGCTCTATCTCGCCCTGCTCGACACGCACTGCGACGCGATCATCGCCAAGGTCCGCGGCGCGATGCTGGCCACCCCGGACAACAAGGAGCGGGTCAAGGGCGCCGTCCGGGCCTACTTCGAGTTCATGGACCACGAGAGCGAGGCGTTCCGGCTCGTCTTCGAATCGGACCTGCGCAACGACCCGCAGGTGCGCGAGCGGGTCGAGCGGGTCGAGCAGGGGTGCATCGCCGCCATCACCGACACCGTGGTGTCGGACACAGGGCTGAGCCAGGCCAACGCCGAGCTGATCGCCTCCGGCCTGGTCGGAGCCGCGGGCCAGGCCGCGCAATACTGGCTGGCCGCCGGCCGGCAGACCCCCCAGGACGAGGCGGAGTCGCTGGTCGCGGCCCTGATCTGGCGTGGCATCGCGAGCTTCCCGCTGCAGGGTGAGTCAACGCCGGGCGCGCCTGCGGAAATCGGCTAGCCTTCAGTGCGTACAGACTGCTGAGAGGGAGGGACCCGTGGAGGTCAAGATCGGCGTGCAGTACGCCGCGCGCGAGCTGGTGCTGGAGAGCGCGCAGACGCCGGCCGAGGTCGAGCAGCTCGTGACCGAGGCGATGGCCAAGGAGAGCGTCCTGACCCTGACCGACGAGAAGGGCCGCAAGGTGATCGTGCCGACCGCCAAGCTGGCCTACGTGGAGATCGCCGAGAGCTCCAACCGCCCGTTCGGCTTCACCACGCGCTGAGCTGCGGCTCACCGCTTTCTCGAGGGTGGCGGGCGAGCCCGCCGCCTTCCTCGAGCGCCTGGGAAGGCCGACCTGCCACCCGTCCTGGACGGCGGGCGGGTCGGCCTTCCGCTCCTCTGGTGGCGTTTGTCATCCGGCGCGCTGGGGCCGGGTTCGCCCCTCGTCCCGGCCTTCGCGCCATTTGCGGCTTTTCCCGTTTCTCCCGGCGCCGGGCTTTTGCCGGACGGCGAAGCATAAGGCCCGGCATTTGCTCAGCAGCAGGTCCCGGGCATTGTCCCCTTTGCGCCAGGGGTGGGAAATCTCTCCGTCGGGTAGACTTGCAGCGTCGCCGCCCACATCGATCGTCAGCTGGTCTGCTTCAGACCCTCTGGACCCTTCCACTGGCTGGACTCCTCAGCTGGTTCGCCGCGGCGACGCGCGTGCGGCCCGCGAGCTCTCTCTCGCGTGTGGCCCGCGCCCTACCCAATCGCGCCCAGGAATTCGACGGGCGCACCACGAGAGGCACCCGTAGGACTTCATGACCGACATCGACACCAACGAGACAGAACCCGCCCTGGTCCCGGCGCTGACCCGCGCCCCCGTCCGCACCGACAGCCCGACCTTCGCCGAGCTGGGCGTCCGCGCCGAGACGGTGGAGGCGCTGGCGGCCGCCGGGATCACCAGGGCCTTCGCGATCCAGGAATATGCTCTGCCGATCGCGCTGCGCGGCACCGACCTCATCGGCCAGGCGCCGACCGGCACCGGCAAGACCCTCGGCTTCGGCCTGCCGCTCCTCGAGCGCATCACGTCGCCCGGCGAGGGCTCCGATGGCAAGCCGCAGGCACTCATCGTCGTCCCGACCCGCGAGCTCGGCCTCCAGGTCGCCCGCGACCTGGCCGCCGCCGGCGCCACCCGCGGCGTGCGCGTGCTGCCCATCTACGGCGGCGTGGCGTACGAGCCGCAGGTCGACGTCCTCAAGAAGGGCGTCGAGATCCTGGTCGGCACCCCCGGCCGGCTGCTCGACCTCGCCAAGCAGAAGCAGCTCAAGCTCGACTCCATCAAGGCCCTGGTGCTCGACGAGGCCGACCGGATGCTCGACCTGGGCTTCCTGGAGGACGTCGAGAAGATCCTCGCCATGCTCCCCGAGCAGCGGCAGACCATGCTCTTCTCGGCCACGATGCCCGACCCGATCGTCGCGCTGTCCCGCCGCTTCCTGCGCCACCCGGTGACGATCCACGCCGGCCACACCGCCGAGAGCGCCGCGTCGCCGCTGACCAAGCAGGTCGTCTACCGCACGCACCCGCTCAACAAGCTGGAGATGGTGGCGCGCATCCTGCAGGCGCACGGCCGCGGCCTCACCATGATCTTCACGCGTACGAAGCGGGCCGCCGACCGCGTCGCCGAGGACCTCGACTTCCGTGGCTTCGCCGTGGCCGCCGTGCACGGTGACCTGGGCCAGGGTGCCCGCGAGCGCGCCCTCCGCGCCTTCCGCACCGGCAAGATCGACGTCCTCGTCGCCACCGACGTCGCCGCCCGCGGCCTCGACGTCTCCGGTGTGACGCACGTCATCAACTACGACTGCCCCGAGGACCCGGAGACCTACACCCACCGCATCGGCCGCACCGGCCGCGCGGGTGCCACGGGCGTCGCCGTGACGTTCGTGGACTGGGAGGACATGCCGCGCTGGGCCCTCATCGACAAGTCGCTGGGCCTCAACGCCCCGCAGCCGCCGGAGACGTACCACACCTCCCCGGCGCTCTACTCCGACCTCGACATCCCGTCGGACATCTCGGGCACCCTGCCGACCGCCGAGCGCAACCGCGCGGGCCTCGCCGCCGAGGTCGAGGAGGACCTGGGCGGCACCCGCCGGCGCGGCCGCGGTGACCGTGGCGACCGTGGTGACAGCGGTCGCCCGCCGCGCTCGCGCAGCCGGTCCCGGAGCCGCTCGGGCGACGACAGCGCCGCTCCGGATTCCGCCTCCGACTCCACCTCCGGCGAGGTGGCGGCGGAGGACGCCCCGGCCCGCGCCCCGCGCAGCCGGCGCCGCCGCAAGCTGGTCACCGGCGCGGACGAAGCCGCCCCCGCGTCGGATTCGGCTGCCTCGGCAGACCTGGGCTCGCCGACTCTGACCGCCTCGTCGGCCGAGGGTGCCTCCGTGGCCGCCTCGCCGGCTGAGGGTGCCTCCGTGGCCGCCTCGGCGGATTCCGAGCCGGCCGGGGACTCCGCCGACGCCGGTGCGAAGCCGCGCCGCCGTCGTCGCCGCAGTGCGCGCCCTTCGGGTGAGGACGCCGGCTCCGAGGGCGCTGCCACCGGCGAGATGAGTGGCGGGTCCGAGGCCGGCGTGGGCACGGGCTCCGAGGACTGATCCCCAGCGTGACAAAGGGCGCCCCGCCGACCGGCGGGGCGCCCTTTTCGTGCCTTCACTTTCAGCGGCGCGGCTTTGCCTCGTGCTGTCTTCCTCGTGCCGCGGCCTGCCTGGCTGTTTTTTCAGTGCCGCGGCTCGAGTCCCAGGGCGGCGCAGGCCTCCTGGTACATGCGAACGGCCTCCGTCCGGATCTGCCGGCGCTCGGTGATCCGCTCGGAGAACGGGATGCGCACCGGCACGGCGATCCCGTTCACCGTCGCCTCGAAGTCCATCCCGTCGGCGTCCATGCTGGACACCCGGGCGGCGCTGGCGGCCCCGACCCCGCCGAGACCCCGCACGATGAGCACGTTGTCCTCGGCGTGGTCGTCGTTCATGTGCCGCGCGACCTGGTCGATGACCTCAGGGGGAAAAGTCATGGTCAGCCTTCCTGAGCCCAGCGCTCTTTGAGCTCGGCGAGCACGGCGATGTTCAACCGGTAGGCCTCCGTCACCTCGGCGAGAAAAAGCTCCTCCTCGCCGGGCGTGAAGCCGGTTTCGTCCAGCAACTCCCGGTACCGGGTGCGGAAGGCCGGCGGCTTGACCCCGTCGAAGACGAAGAAGCGGTGCCCGTCGCCCTCCAACCCGTACGCGCGGGCGATAGCCGGCCCCAGGAACTGGCCGCCGGAGAGGTCGCCGAGGTATCGCGTGTAGTGATGCGCGATGTACGCCCACGGCTGGTCGAAGGCGACCGCGTGCAGCCGCGCCCTGTACTCGGCGGTGGCCGGCAGCAACCCCTCGGGCTGCGCGGTGTCCGGAATGCCGCCGTTCAGGTGCTGCAGGTCGGCACTCAGCGCGGGAAGCCGCGTCAGCTCCGGGAACACGAACCGCCCGCCGACCGGGTCCCCGGCCATCGCGACGGTGGCCCGCTCCAGGGCCTCATAGATGTACCAGTGCTGGGTGGCCAGATCCGCGTACGCGGCGCGCGGCAGGGTGCCCGCGGCGAGCCGGTCGAGGAAACCACTGCCCTGGGCGGCGTCGTGGTCGGGACGGGTCCCGGTACGCAGCCGGACGGACAGCCGCTCAGTGGGAGGGTCGGCCAAGGTCATCGCAGCACCTCCATGCTTGGTTAGGGCAGCCTAACAAACGAAGCCCGAAGGGAGATCCACCAATTTCGTCCCCGCAATGGCCGGGCTGCCCCTCGCTTGTCACGACCGGCCGGCCTACTCCACGACGGTGGTGAAGGCAGCGGTGTGCACCTTGCCCGCGACCTGGTAGTCGAAGAACATCCGGTAACGACCAGGACCCGGAGCAGCCAGCCAGAACTTGACGGCCCCGTCGACCAGCGCGGGCTCGGGGTGGACATGCACGTAGCCGACGTCACCCTCGCGGAGCACGACCAGATGGCCGTACGCCCCGAGGTACGGCTGCAGCGCCACGGGCCCGCCGCTCTGGTCACGTACCGTCATGATGACCGGCTGCGTGGCCGTGGTGCTGGCCGTGCCCGCATAGCTCACCGTGAACCCGTCGCCCGACGCCTCGGTAGCCGGCGCGGGCAGCCCGACCGGCGCGTAGTTGCCGGCCACGGTCAGATCGACACCGAGCGTGGCCGGCGTCTGCTGCCCGCCCACGACAGCGGTGAAGTCGGCGATCGCCCGGTAACTGCCCGGCGCGGCGAGCGTCAGATCGATCGACCACGTCCCGTCCGGCGCCATCGCCGGGTGCAGGTGCTGGAACCCACTGAGATCCCGGCGTACGACCACCAGGTGCAGCGGCTTGTCATGCACGACCGAGTACGTGGTCACGGGCGCTCCCCCCGCGGCGGTGACCTTGAATCGGAGGGGCCGGCTCCGGCCGGCCGTGAACGTCGTGCTCTCTGGCACCAGCGTGAGCCCACTCGACGTGACGGCGAGGCCGCCCACCGACTGCGCCGCCGTAGTCGTCGACCCGGCGACCTGCGTGACCGTCCCATCCGTGTTGTGCACGTGCGGTGCGGCGCCGGTGTCGTCATGCGGGGCCGCCGTCGACATCCCCGCCATGTCATGACCGGCCTGACCCGTAGCGGCCGGCGCGGCGGCATTCTCGACGGAGTTGTTGAGGCGCCCGATCCCGTACCCGGCGAACAGCACCACCACGATCAGCGCACCGAACATCGCCAGCCGGAAGGCAGCGCTCCGCTCCCGTCCCTGCCCGCCCGCCAGCCCGATCTCCACCGGCGCGCCGCCCTGCCCGTCTTCGGCAGAGCCGGAACCGGCAGCCGTTGCACCCGCGACTGGCTCGGTATCGGCGGGCTGGGCGTCGACGGGCTGGGCGCCGGCGGCGGGTTCGGTGTCCGCGGGTCGGTCAGGCATCGGCGAGCTCGTACCCTGCCTCGTCCACCGCGGCTCGGACCTCCTCGGCGGGCAGCGGCTCGGCGCTGGTCACCGTGACGGCTCCGCTGCCGAGGTCCACCTGGACGTCCGCGACGCCCGGCAGGCCGGAGAGCTCGCTGGTGACGGCCTGGACGCAGTGTCCGCAGGTCATGCCGGTGACGGTGTAGGTGCTGGTGACGGCCATGGCTGGCGTTTCCTTCCCTCGGACTTTCCCATTGTTTCGCAGCGGCGTCCGTGACGGCGCGTCGGACTTCCGTCGACATCGGGCTGCGCGAGTGCGCGCCGCGCCCGTCAGGAACGGATCAACCGGGCGATCGCGTCCGACGCCTCTTTGACCTTGGCGCTCGGGTCCCCGGCGCGCGCGGCGTCGACCACGCAGTGCGCCAGGTGATCCTCCAGCAGCCCGACGGCGACCGCCTGAAGCGCGCTCTTGGCGGCCGAGATCTGGGTGAGGACATCGATGCAGTACGTGTCCTCGTCCACCATCCGCTGGAGCCCCCGGATCTGCCCCTCGATCCGCCGCAGCCGGCCGAGCAAGGCAGCCTTGTCGCCCGAGTACCCGTGCGGACCGTGATGGTCGTGCTCGCTGGTCATGACCCAACCATACCCCCCACCCGTATACACGCCCGGCCCGCCATCCCTCGCAAAAGCGTGGCTTAAGTCCGAATTGTGTCGTTATTTCGCTGTGCCGAACTCCCTCCTGCTCCGCGTCGCCGTGCTCCCTGTCGTGACCGCCGCACTGCTCCCCTTGCCAGCCGCCGCGCACCCTGCCCCACGCGCGCTCGAAGGACCCACCGCAGTCGCCCCGGCGACCGCCGCCTTCTCGCCCGCCGCCGCACACCCTGCCTCGCTCGCACTGGCCCCTTCCGCGCACGAGCACGTCGCACCCCTGCCGGCCCTGCACCGCCGCAAGGACCGGCCGACCGCCTCGGAGCTCGACAAGCGCATCACCGCCGCGGCCCGCCGCCTCGAAGTGGTCGTCGAGCACTACAACAACTCCCGCGACGACCTCCGCACCACCCGGTCGCGCATCCAGCAGCTCAACGCCCGGCTCCGCCCGCTCACCCGGGAACTCGAACAGCGGCAGGCACTCATGGACGCACTGCTCGCCCGCACCTACCAGCGCACGCGCTCGGGGCCGACCGTCGCCCTCTTCGCCGCGGACGACCCGCACCAGTTCGTCGACCGGCTTCTTGTCCTGCACGAGCTCGCCGCCGAGGAGCGCCGGGTCGCCGAGGACCTGCGCGCCGCGCGCACCAGGGTGAACAGCACCCGGACCGCCCTCACCGAGCTGGCTGCCCGGCAACAGCGCCAGCAGAGTCAGCTCACCCTGCGCAAGGCCGTGATCGAGGGCGAGGTCACCACCCTCAAACAGCTGCGCACGCTCGCCTATGCGGGCGGTTCGCGCTATCCCGGGCAGGGCGACATCCCCGTTCCCGACTACGTCGCCGGGCCCGCCGGTGATGTGGTCGCCTTCGCCTTCGCCCAGCTGGGCAAGCCCTACATCTGGGGCGCGGACGGCCCCGGCTCCTACGACTGCTCCGGGCTGACCCTCGCCGCCTGGCGCACCGCCGGGCGCTCGCTGCCGCACAACGCCGCCCGCCAGTACGCCACGACCGCCCGCCTCAGCCGTGGCGATCTGCGCCCCGGCGACCTCGTCTTCTTCTACAGCCCGGTCAGCCACGTCGGCGTCTACATCGGAGGCGGCCGGATGATCCACGCGCCCGAGTTCGGCGAGCACATCCGCGTCGCCACCATCGACTCCCAGCCGATCCACGGCTTCGGCCGCCCCTGAGCAACGGGTCCAGGCGCCGCGGCGGACGCCCGGGACGAGGTCGTTCATGACGATCAGCCGATCCCTCAGCCGGCCACGGCCAAGGCCAGCGGAAGCACCCCCGGCGCACCGGCCAGGCGGAGAGCCCGGCCGGCGATCGTCATCGTCCAGCCGGAGTCGACCAGGTCGTCCACCAGCAGCACAGGCCCGTCCAGCTGCGCCAGGGCCGCCGCGAGATCGGCCGGCACCGTGAACGAGTCGTGGAGGGCGAGCACCCGCTGCGCACTGTTGCCCCGGGGCCCGTCGTCGGGGCGCGGGCGGGTGGCGACCGTGCCGATCACCGGGAGACGCCCCACCCGGCCGATGTGGGCGGCAAGGCTGGCCACCAGCTCGGGTCTCCGGTGGGAGCCCATCGCGACCACGGCGACGGGCCGCTGCTCCCAGGCGTCGTCCCCGCGGGCCCAGGACTTGAGCACCTCGACGACGGCGCTCGCGACCGCGTCCGGGACAGCGGTGTCCGGTGCCTCCGGGGACACCAGCTCGCGCAGTCTCCCTCCCCAGCCGAGGTCCGACAGCCGGCCCACGGCCCGGCCCGGCAGGATCTGCTCGGCCGGCGGGATCTTGCCCTTGATCGGGACACCGACGGCGGGCAGCCCGCTGGGCCACAACTTCTTCGGGGCGATCTCCACGCCGGCGCGACCCAGGAAGGCACCGGCGGCGGCCAGCGCCTCCGCCGACACCTCGGTGTCGAACAGCGGCTCGGCACAGCGGTCACAGCGCCCGCAGGGGCGCGCCTCCGGGTCGTCGAGACAGCGGCGCAGGAACTCCATGCGGCAGGTGGGAGTGGCCGCGTACTCGATCATGGTCTGCTGCTCGGCCGTCCGCGCCTCCGCGACCCGGCGAAGGCGGGCACCGTCATAGGTCCATGGCTCCCCGGTCGCCACCCAGCCGCCCCGGGTGCGCCGGACGGCACCGTCGACGTCGAGCACCTTGAGCATCAGCTCCAGCCGGGCGCGACGCAGATCGACCACGGGCTCGAGCGCCTGCGTCGACATCGGACGGTCGGGAGCCAGCGCGCTCAGCACCGTGCGCACCTGATCCTCGGGCGGGAACGCGAGCGACGCGAAGTAGCGCCAGATCGCGGCATCCTCCCGGCCCGGCAGCAGGATGACCTCGGCGTGGTCGACCGCCCGGCCCGCGCGCCCGACCTGCTGGTAATAGGCGATCGGGGACGGCGGGGCGCCGAGGTGCACCACGAAGCCGAGGTCGGGCTTGTCGAAACCCATGCCGAGCGCCGACGTGGCGACCAGCGCCTTGATCTTGTTGTCGAGCAGATCCTGCTCCGCGGCGCGACGGTCGGCGTCCTCGACCTGGCCCGAGTAGGACGCCACCGCGAACCCGCGCGAGCGCAGGAAGTCGGCCGTCTCGGTGGCAGCGGCCACGGTCAGCGTGTAGATGATGCCGGATCCGGGAAGCCGGTCGAGGTGATCGGCGAGCCAGGCCAGCCGATGCACCGGGTCGGGCAGATCGAGCACCGCGAGACGCAGGGAGTCACGCTCGAGCGGACCGCGCAGCACCAGCGCGTCACCGAGCTGGTCGGCCACGTCGGCGGTCACCCGCGCGTTGGCGGTGGCGGTGGTGGCGAGCACTGGCGTGCGCCCCGGCAACCCCTCCAGGAACGTGCGCAGCCGCCGGTAGTCCGGACGGAAGTCGTGCCCCCAGTCGGAGACACAGTGCGCCTCGTCGACCACGAGCAGGCCGGTGCCGGCCGCCAGCCCGGGCAGCACGTTGTCGCGGAAGTCGGGGTTGTTGAGCCGCTCCGGGCTGATCAGCAGCACGTCGACCGCGCCGGCGCGGATCTCGGCGGTGATCTCGTCCCACTCGTCGAGGTTGGCCGAGTTGATCGTGCGGGCGCTGATGCCGGCGCGGGCCGCCGCCTCCACCTGGTTGCGCATGAGGGCGAGCAGCGGCGACACGATGACGGTCGGACCGGCCGGCGGCTCCCCCGGCTCCGCCGTGATGCCGTCGCGCAGGAGCGCGGTGGCGACGAAGTACACCGCCGACTTGCCCCACCCCGTACGCTGCACGCACAACACCCGGCGCCGGTCGACGACCAGGGCCTCGATCGCCCGCCACTGGTCCTCGCGCAGCACCGCGTGCTCGCCGGCCAACCGGCGCAGAACTTCCTCGGCGCACTCGCGGACGGCTGCCCGTTCGGCGTCGCTGACGGGTTCTCGGTTCATCTCGGCCACGCCGCAATGTCTACCAGCCGGGGCCGACGAAAATCGGGTTGTCCACAGGCTCCGGCGTTATCCACAGGGGCGATCCGGATCACTTTGACCCGACGTGGCGGCGGTGGCACCTTGGTGGGCGTCCGGATGGTTCGCCTACCTTGACAACTCCACAGCGACGGGGCTCAACGCCCCAGCACGGACCCGCCGTTGACGTTGATGATCTGGCCTGTGACATAGGTGCCGCCGGGGCCGGCCAGCCAGCGCACGGCCTCCGCGATGTCCGAGGGCTCGCCGGGGCGCTTGATGAGGTTGGCGTCGACCCGCCGGCGATGGCCTTCCTCGGTCATGCGGCCGTCGAAGAACTCACTGTCCGTCACATACCCGGGCGCGATCACGTTCGCCGTGATGCCGTCGGGGCCGAACTGGGCCGCGAGATCGAACATGAGGCCGTGCAGCGCCGCCTTGGCCGCCGAGTAGGGGCCGCCCCCACCGCGCTGGGCGGCGATGGAGCTCACCAGGATGACCCGTGCGCCCGGCCGGCGCAGCCGTGGGCGCAGAGCCTCGGTCACCAGCACGGCGGACGTGACGTTCGAGTCGAAGGCGGCGTGCCAGCGCGCCTTGAGATCGGCCAGCGTGGCGTCGTCACCGGAGATGAAGGCACCGGCGTTGTTGAAGAGGACGTCCACCTCCCGGTCACCCACCGCCTCGACGATCGCGGGGACCTGAGCGGGCTCGGAGCAGTCGGCGACGACCGCGGACGCCTGCGGGCCGATCCACTTGACCGCATCGGCGAGCACCTCGGGCCGGCGCCCGACGATGATCACGTCGTAGCCCTCCCCCGCCAGCATGCCGGCCGTCGCCCGCCCGATGCCCGTTCCGCCCCCGCTGATCACCGCAAGCCTCGCCATGCCGCCGACTCTATCGTCGTGTCCCGGCGCAGAAGCGCCGCCGCCCTCGCGAACCCCGGCCGGACCGGCTGTTCGCCTCTGAGGCATATGACCGTGTCCTGGCGGGCACAGAGGTCCGGGCCGTGCGCGCCGGGGGCGACGCGCGGGAATGTTTCTCGATTCGGGCGGCCGAGTAAGGCACCCTGACCGGGGATGTCGGGCGAAGGCGGAGGTTGTGGAGTGCGCGGACGGTCACCGTGGCGGTATCCGGCCCGGATCGTGCCCCTCGCCTTTCTCGGGGCCATCGGCATCGGGACCGTGTTGATGATGCTGCCCGCGGCGCGGGCCGAGCCGGGGCATGCGCCGTTCGTCACGGCACTGTTCACGGCCACGAGCGCCGTGTGTGTCACCGGACTCGCGGTGGTCGATACCCCCACGTACTGGTCGGGCTTCGGGCTGGTGTTGCTGACCGTGCTGTCCCAGGTGGGCGGCTTCGGGATCATGACGCTGGCGACGCTGCTCAGCCTGCTGGTGTCGCGCCGGCTCGGGCTGCGCGGCCGGCTGATGGCCCAGGCGGAAAGCGCGGGGCTGGGCGGCAACGTCGGCGGGGTGCTGATCCGGGTGGCGCTGGTCATGCTGGTGTCCGAGGCGCTGATCAGCGTGGTGCTGACGTTGCGCTTCTGGCTCACGTACGACTATCCGTTCGGGCGCGCCGTGTGGGAGGCGGTGTTCCACGCGGTGCAGTCCTTCAACAACGCGGGGTTCGCGCTGTACCCGGACAGCCTGGTGCGGTTCGTGGGCGACTGGTGGATCTGCGTCCCGCTGGCACTCGGGGTGCTGGCCGGGTCGATCGGTTTCCCCGTCATGTTCGAGCTGGCCCGCGAGTGGCGCACCCCGGGGAGCTGGTCGACGCACACGCGGCTGACCGTGTGGGGGACCGTGCTGTTCAGCGTCACCGGTTTCCTGGTGTTCCTGTCCTTCGAGTGGAGCAACCCGGGCACGCTCGGGCCGCTGGGCGCCTCCACGAAGGTGCTCGCCGCGTTCACGCAGGACGTGATGACGCGCTCGGGCGGCTTCAACAGCATCAACCTGGGCAACATGAACACCGAGACGATCGCGGTGACGAACGGGCTGATGTTCATCGGCGGCAGCAGCGCCAGCACGGCGGGCGGCATCAAGATCACGACATTCCTGCTGCTGGCGTTCGTGATCTGGGCGGAGCTGCGCGGCGAGCCGGATGTGGTGATCAGGAAGCGGCGGATCGCGGAGGAGACGCAGCGGCAGGCCATCACGGTCGCCCTGCTGGGCGTGGCCCTGGTGGCTACGGGGACCCTCGCGCTGATCGCGCTGACCGACGGGGTGCCGTTCGACCGGGCGCTGTTCGAGGTGACCTCGGCATTCGCGACGGTGGGGCTGAGCACCGGCATCACGCCGAACCTGCCGCCCTCGGCGCAGCTGGTCCTCGTGGCTCTGATGTACGTCGGGCGCGTGGGCACCATCGCGGTCGGCACCGCCATCGCCCTGAACACCCGGCGCCGGCTCTATCGCTATCCCGAAGAGCGCCCGCTGGTGGGATGAGCGGAAGCGCATGGCGAGACGCAACGACAACGAGGAGAAGAGCAGCATGCCGGAGACGTCCGACAACGTCGTGGTGGTCGGCCTGGGCCGGTTCGGGGGCTCGGTCGCGGAGTCACTGGTCAATCTTGGTCACGAGGTGCTCGGGATCGATTCCGACCCGCGCATCGTGCAGGACTGGTCGGACCGGCTGACGCACGTGGTGGAGGCGGACGCCACGGACACCGACGCCCTGCGGCAGCTGGGGGTGCAGGACTTCTCGCGGGCGGTCGTCGGGATCGGGACGAACCTGGAGACCAGCGTGCTCACCGTGCTGACGCTCGCCGAGGTCGGCGTCAGCGAGATCTGGGCCAAGGCGACCAGCCAGAAGCACGGCCAGATCCTGTCCCGGGTGGGCGCCCGGCACGTGATCCACCCCGAGTCGGAGATGGGCGAGCGGGTCGCGCACCTGATCACCGGGCGGATGCTGGACTACATCGAGTTCGACGACGGGTTCGCGATCTCCAAGGTCCGCGCGCCCGAGGAGGCGGTGGGGCGGTCGCTGGCCGAGATCGGGCTGCGCAGCAAGTGGGGAGTCACCGTGGTGGGCACGAAGCTGCCGGGTCAGGACTTCACGTACGCCCGGCCGGAGACCGTCGTCCCGGAGGGCTGCCTGCTGATAGTGGCGGGTGACACCGCGAAGGTCGAGCGCTTCGCCGGGGTCACCAAGGAATGACCACCCGGCGCGGGAGGGCCTGATCCTGGTCGCCTGCTTC
>NZ_JAUQWH010000213.1 GCF_030757795.1 Actinoplanes oryzae | reverse complement strand
AGCCGCTGGTCCCGAGCGTCTACTACGGCGGGCCGGACTACAAGCCGATGCTCAACCAGCAGCTGATGGCCGAGGAGCCCCAGCTCACGAGCACCAGCCCGCAGACCACGGTGTACAAGATCAAGCCGGAGGCGGTGTGGAACGACGGCACGCCGATCACCGCGGACGACTTTGCCTACCAGTTCCGGACGCGCAACACCCGCGACTGCCCGGACTGCGCTTCGTCGAGCAACGCCGGATACGACCTGATCGAGAGCGTCACCGGGACGGACGGCGGCAAGACGGTGACCGTGAAGTACCAGCCGGGCAAGGTCTATCCGGACTGGAGGGAGCTGTTCGGCGACATCTATCCCGCGCACCTCGCGAAGCAGAACGGCGACGACGGTACGCCCGCCGGCCTCGCCAAGTCGTGGGAATGGTTCGGCCGGACGCAGCCGACGTGGTCGGGCGGGCCCTTCCAGATCGAGAGCTACACCGAGGCGCAGGAGCTCGTCGAGGTGCCGAACCCGAAGTGGTGGGGCGCCAAGCCGTCCCTCGACAAGATCGTGTTCAAGATCGTCACGGACCAGTCGTCGTTCGTGCCGGCGTTGCAGAACGGTGAGATCAACGCGGGCGACCCCCAGCCCAATCTCGACATGGTGACGCAGGTGCAGAACCTGCCGGACGTCAACTACCGGATCAGCGGCGGGCTCTCCTGGGAGCACATCGACCTCAACCTGGAGAACAAGTTCCTCAAGGACAAGCCGCTGCGCGAGGCCATCTTCCGGGCCATCAACGTCCAGGGCATCATCGACCGTACGGTCGGCACCTTCTTCAAGGACGCGAAGCCGCTCCAGAGCCACAACTTCGTGCCGCAGAGCCCCCACTACAAGGACGTGGTCAGCGCGACCGGCGCCGGGGCCGGCGACGTCGAGAAGGCGAAGCAGGTGCTCACCGCCGCCGGTTACACCGGCGTCGGCACGGCGCTGAAGACTCCGGCCGGCGAGGCGGTGACGCTGCGGATGCGGCACACCGAGGGCAACGTCAACCGGGCCGCCACCTCGGAGCTGGTGCAGGCGACACTCAAGCAACTGGGCATCCCGCTGACGATCCAGACCACGGCGAACCTGTCCGACACGACGAGCAAGGGCGACTACGACCTGATCGTCTTCGCCTGGGTCAACTCGCCGTTCTTCTTCCAGGGCGCGCAGCAGCTGTGGGGCAAGACCAGCGAGTCGAACTACGGCCACTGGGTCAACGACCAGGCGGACGCCGTGCTGCTGCAGGCGATCCAGGCCGGCCTCGACGAGGCGAAGGGCGCCGACCTGCTCAACCAGGCCGACGCGCTGATGGCCCAGGACTACTACGTCCTGCCGCTCTTCCAGCGCCCCAACCTCATGGTGGCGCAGAACGCGTACGTGAACATCAGGCCCAACAGCACCAACACGGGCCCGACATACAACACGGAGGAGTGGGGTCTCAAGGCGACGGCGAACTGACTTGTTCGCCTATGTCGTGCGGCGCCTGCTCGCCGCGATCCCCGTGCTGGTCGTCGCGTCGTTCCTCTCGTACGCCCTGGTGGCGCTCTCGGGGGACCCGCTCGAGCCGCTGAAGCTGCGCAACCCGCCGGCGCCGCAGCGGACCATCGACCTGGAGACCGAGCGGCTCGGCCTGGACGACAGCATCGTCGTCCGGTACGGCCACTGGCTCTGGGGCGTCCTGCACGGGGACTTCGGCGAGTCGGTGCAGAGCACGTACGACATCGGCGCGAACCTGACCCGCGCCACGACCGTCACCCTGCGGCTGGTCGTCGTCGCGATCCTGCTCGCCCTCGTCCTGGCCGTGCTGACCGGCGTGATCGGCGCGGTGCGCCAGTACTCGAAGTCCGACTACGCCCTGACGTTCACCGGCTTCGTGTTCCTCGCGATGCCGCTGTTCTGGGTCGCGATCGTGCTCAAGGACCTGGCCGTCCGCTACAACAAGGCCACCGATACGACGGTCTTCTACACGATCGGCGAGACGTCCCAGGGCTACAGCAGCATGTCCCCGGCCGGGAAGCTCGCCGACGTCGCCGGGCACCTGGTGCTGCCGACGCTCGCGCTGGCCCTCATCACGTACGCGGCGTGGAGCCGGTACCAACGGTCGGCCGTGCTCGAGGTGCTGAACTCCGACTACGTCCGGCTCGCCCGGGCCAAGGGGCTGCCGTGGCGCAAGGTGCTCACCCGGCACGTACTCCGGACCGCTCTCATCCCCCTCGTCACCGTCACCGCCCTGGACGTCGCCGGCATCCTCGGCGGGGCGGTGATCACCGAGACCGTCTTCAACTGGAACGGCCTCGGCCGGATGCTGCTGACCGGCGTCGCGCGGGCCGACACCGACGCCGTGGCCAGCTGGCTGCTGCTCGCCGGGCTCGTCGTCATCGTGTGCAACCTGATCGCGGACGCGCTCTACGCCGTGCTCGACCCGAGGATCCGCCATGAATGACATCCGGGAGCGGTCGCAGAGCGAACTCGTCCTGCGCCGGTTCAGCCGGCACCGGGCAGCCGTCACCAGCCTGATCATGCTGGCACTGGTGACGGTGTTCGCTTTCCTCGGTCCGCTGGTGTGGCACTACGACTACGCCGACATCACCGACGATCTGTCGCAGTCGCCGTCGCTGCGCCACCCGTTCGGCACCGACCTCATCGGACACGACACCTTTGCCCAGGTCATGCGGGGCACCCAGCAGTCGGTCAAAATCGCGCTGGCCATCGCCCTGATCGGCACGGTCTTCGGCGCCCTGTGGGGAGCGATCGCCGGCCTCTATCGCGGCAAGTTCGACTTCCTCATGATGCGCCTCGTCGACGTGATCCTGACATTGCCCTCCATCGCCGTTGCCGCCGCTGTCGCCGCCCAGGGCGTCGGGCGCAGCCAGTGGTGGGCGATCGCATTCGTGCTCGGCGCGCTGACGTGGCCGTACGTGTCGCGGGTGGTCCGGGGTGTGGTGTTGTCGCTGCGCGAGCAGGAGTTCATCGAATCGGCGCGCGCACTCGGGGCCGGCAATGCGCGCATCATCCTGCGGCACCTGCTGCCGAACGCTCTCGGCACGATCATCGTGACCGCGACACTGACGATCGCCACGGGCATTCTGGGCGAGGCGGCATTGTCGTTCCTCGGCGTCGGCGTGCAGGCCCCGGACACCTCGCTCGGGCTGCTCGTCTCCATCAACAAGGACGCCGTCAACACGCGGCCGTGGCTGTTCTACTTCCCCGGCCTGTTCATCATTCTCATCGCGCTGACCATCAACTTCATCGGCGACGGCCTGCGCGATGCCTTCGACCCCAAGCAGACGAGGGTGCGCCGATGACCGCGCTGTTGCAGGTGCAGGACCTCACGGTCGAGTTCCCGACCGAGGACGGGGTGCTG
Organism: Actinoplanes oryzae; assembly: GCF_030757795.1. GTDB lineage: Bacteria > Actinomycetota > Actinomycetes > Mycobacteriales > Micromonosporaceae > Actinoplanes. The sequence goes on along the minus strand of NZ_JAUQWH010000213.1, from coordinate 10,223 downwards.
GCAGCGGTGCGCGGGGTCTCGTACGAGGTCGGCCGCGGCGAGTCGGTCGGGATCGTGGGCGAGTCCGGGTCGGGCAAGTCGGTGACGTCGCTCGCGGTCATGGGCCTGCTCCCCCGCAACGCGCGCGTCAGCGGCTCGGTCCGGCTGCTGGGCGAGGAGCTGCTCAGCCGTACGGACGCCGAGCTGTCGAAGATCCGCGGCCGCAACGTGGCGATGATCTTCCAGGACCCGCTCACGTCGCTGAACCCCGTGCACACCGTCGGGGCGCAGATCGCCGAGGCCGTCCTGGCCCACCGCGACGTGCCGAAGCAGAAGGCGATGAGACGCGCCACGGAACTGCTGGAGATCGTCGGCATCCCGTTCCCGGAGCTGCGCGCGAGGAACTACCCCCACGAGCTGTCCGGCGGCATGCGCCAGCGGATCGTCATCGCGATCGCCATGGCCAACGATCCCGAGCTGATCATCGCCGACGAGCCGACCACCGCGCTCGACGTCACCGTGCAGGCACAGGTGCTCGAGGCGCTCGAGGCGGCCCGGCGGGAGACGGGCGCGTCGCTGGTCCTGATCACGCACGACCTCGGGGTCATCGCCGGGCACACCGACCGGGTCAACGTCATGTACGCCGGCAAACTGGTCGAGACGGGCACCGTGGACGAGATCTTCCATCGCCCGCGGATGCCGTACACGCTGGGGTTGTTGAGCAGTCTGCCCCGCATCGACGAGTCCGGCCGGCAGCGGCTCACACCGATCGCGGGATCGCCGCCGTCCCTGCTCACGCTGCCCGCGGGCTGCCCCTTCGCGCCGCGCTGCCCGATGGCGCAGCCGATCTGCTCGACCGCCGAGCCGCCGCTGCTGCGGGTGGCGCCGACACATGCCGCCGCCTGCCATTTCCACGACTCCGTGCAGCCTTTCCCCGTGCCGGAGACCCCCGCGTCGGTCGCGCCGCGGGCTTCCGATCCGATCTTGTCCGTACGGGGGCTGGTCAAGCATTTCCCCGTACGCTCCCGCGGGGTCGTCCGGCGGCGCATCGGCGACGTGCACGCGGTCTGCGACGTGTCCTTCGACATCCTGGCGCACGAGACGCTCGGGCTCGTCGGCGAATCCGGCTGCGGCAAGACGACGACGGGTCGCGTGCTGCTCAACCTCGAGCCGGCCACCGCGGGCTCGGTCCACTTCCAGGGGCGCGACCTCGTGCCGCTGTCCCGGGCCCGGATGCGCCCGCTGCGCAAGGAGCTGCAGATCGTCTTCCAGGATCCGTACGCGTCGCTCGACCCGCGGATGACGGTCAACGAGATCATCGCCGAGCCGCTGCGCATCCACGGCCGGTACGGCTCCGACGGGCGCGCCCAGGTGCGCTCGCTGCTGAGGACGGTCGGCCTCGACATCGAGCACGGCAACCGGTACGCGCACGAGTTCTCCGGCGGGCAGCGCCAGCGCATCGGCATCGCCCGGGCCCTCGCGCTGCGGCCCAAGGTGCTGGTCCTCGACGAGCCGGTGTCGGCGCTCGACGTGTCGATCCAGGCCGGCGTGGTCAACCTGCTCGAGGACCTGCAGGACGAGCTCGGCCTCTCCTACCTGTTCATCTCCCACGACCTGTCCGTCGTCCGGCACATCGCCGACCGGGTCGCCGTCATGTACCTGGGCCGGATCGTGGAGACGGCGCCGGTGGAGGAGCTGTTCCGCAAGGCCGCCCACCCGTACACGCAGGCCCTGATCTCGGCGATCCCGGTCCCCGACCCGCACAAGGAACGCGCCCGCGAGCGCATCATCCTCACCGGCGACGTGCCCAGCCCGGTCGCCCCGCCCAGCGGCTGCCGCTTCCGTACGCGCTGCCCGAAGTTCCCGGGCCTGACCGAGCGGGAACAGCGCGCCTGCGTCTCCGACGTCCCGCCGCTCGTCGACCACGGCGAGGGGCACCGGACGGCATGCCACTACGCGGAGGCCCTGACGTTGATCTGAGCTGTACGGTCGGTGGCGTGGACGATGTGGCCGTACAGATGGTGGACGCAGCGACGGCGTGGCTGGCCGCGCTCTCCTCCTCGCAGCGCGCTTCGGCGCTGGCGCCTTTCGATGATGAGCGCAAGCGCTGGTTCTACACGCCGACCGATCACGGCGGGCTGCCCCTCGCCGGCATGGACGCCCCCCAGCAGCAGGCGGCGATGCGGCTCCTCGGCACGGGCCTGTCCGACCCCGGCTACACGACCGCGGCCACCATCATGGGCCTGGAGAACGTCCTCGACCGGGCGGAGAACTTCAGCAACAACGGCGCCCGCGCGCGCGGCCGCGACCCGCAGCTGTACTACCTGACCGTCTTCGGCGAGCCCACCCTGGCCGGCCCCTGGTCCTGGCGCTTCGGCGGCCACCACGTCTCCGTCCACCACCTCGTCCTCGACGGCCGCGTCCAGTCCAGCACCCCCTGCTTCCTGGGCGCCGACCCCGCCACCGCGCCCCTGCTGGGCGGCCTCCACCTCCGCCCGCTCGGCGCCTCGGAGGACCTGGCCCGCGACCTGCTGGAGTCGCTCACCCCCGCCCAGCTGGCCCGCGCCGTCATCAGCCCCGTCGCCCCGGTCGACATCGTCGGCGGCAACCGCCCGGCCGTCTCCGCCGGCGACCGCGTCATGCCCCTGCCCGCGGTCTTCCGCGACCTCACCGCCGGCAAGCTCTACGATCAGACCAGCGCCACCCACGAAAGCGCCGTCACCCGCGCCGGTTTCGGCCCCGCCCACGACGAGGCCGTCGCGCTGACCCCCACCCCCAAGGGCATCCCGGCGGCCGGCCTCACCCCGGCGCAACAGGACATCCTGCGAGCCCTCCTCGACACCTTCATCGGCCGCGTCCCGCCGGAGGTCGCCGCCCGCGAGGCCGAGAAGTTCGCCGGCTCAGCCCTCGACGAGGTCCACTTCGCGTGGGCGGGCGCCACCGGCCGCGGCGCCCCGCACTACTACCGCCTGCAGGGCCCGCACCTCCTGGCCGAATACGACAACACCCAGAGAAACGCCAACCACGTCCACACCGTCTGGCGAAACCCCACCGCCGACTTCGGCGACGACATCCTCGCCCGCCACCTCGCCGAGCACCCCCACTGACATCCCGCCGGCTCGGCATCGCTCCCGCGCCTCGACGAGGTCGAGCACCCCGGCGGCGGCATTGCCGGCTGCCCGTTCCTGCGCCATCCACAGCGGAACGCGGCCACCGTGCGGTCGGTCGTCAGAGTGCCGGGAGGTGGTCCGCGGGAGAGGTTCGCAGCAGCCAGGCCAGCGGCATCTTCGCCGCGATGTCGTACGTGTGGTCCGGGCCGAGGACGTGCATGGTCACCGTCTGCGCGGCGTCCCGCTCGACCAGCCAGTAGCGCTCGATGCCCGCCGCGGCATACTCACGGACCTTGATGACTTCGTCCGTCGCAGCCGACCCGGGTGAGACGATCTCGATGACCACCACCAGGTCCGCAACGTCGAGCCAGACACTGCGCGGCTGGGCACCGGCCCACAAGGTCAGATCCGGAATCCGCCCACCGTCGGCATCCGCGCCCGGGAGCCGAATGCCGACAGCCTGCAGGATCTGCTCCGCCGGCCAGCCCGCAAGCAACAGCCAGGCGAACAGACGACTGGCGATCGCCGCATGCTCCGAGTCGGGCGGCGGAGTGACGGACAACGCCCGCTCAGGGCTCAGCTCGTAACGATGGCCGTAGCGATCGGCGGCGTTCATGTCCGCCAGGTCGTCGAGCGTGATGACGGCAGGGACGTACCTGCCGAATGCCTCAGCGCTCATGCGGCCATCTTAACGCACGACAAGCCCGAACGACTCAGGCGCGGGGCAATATCCCCACGAGCGATGCGGTGAAGGCGATCCGGAGCGCGTCGCGCAAATTGATGTTCAGGACCTCCAGGGCGGGCTCCTCCGCGTAGGCCGCGACGAGGCTCGGCGGCGGCGGGACGTACGCGGACAGGGCCCCCGCCGACACCAGGCTCATCAGGCAGAAGATCTGCGCTTCGTCGCCGAGTTCGGGCAGGTGGCGGCGTACCAGGTCGGTCAGGGCCTCGAGCCGGGCGAGGGAGGCGCGCTTGTGCCGCTTGACCACCTCGACCGTGACGTTGTGTTCGAGGACGCCGCCCTGCGCGCCGAAGAGGTCGCAGAGGACCACGCGCTCCGACAGCGAGCGGCTGAGGATTTCGGCCAGCTGCTCTGCGCGCTTCTCCGGCGCCACCCCCGGGGAGACGCCGGCGGCCAGGTCGTCCGTCAGCTCGGCGAGCCAGCTGCCCAGGAACACGTCCAGCAGCTCGAGCAGCACCGCCTCGCGTGATTCGAAATAGCGCAGGACGTTGGACTTGGCGAGGCCCACGCGCCGGCTGAGCTCGTTGAGGCTCACCTCGGCCACGGGCATCTCGTCGAGCATTGCCGCCGCCGTGTCGAGGATGGCCCGGCGGCGGGCTTCCCGCTGCTCCTCGCTGCGCGCCCGCTGAAATGTCACGCGCTCATCCTAACTTAAAGACCGGCGGTCCCTTGACAGCAGACCGGCGGTCTCTTACGGTCGAGGAAGACAAGAGACCGGCGGTTCTTTAGGAGGACATCATGTGGACCGAGCAGAACATCCCCGATCAGCAGGGCCGGGTGGCGATCGTGACAGGCGCCAACACCGGGCTGGGCTTCGAGACCGCGCGGATGCTCGCCGAGCGCGGGGCGACGGTGGTCCTGGCCGTCCGCAACGTCGAGAAGGGCAAGCAGGCGGCCGCCCGCATCTCCGGCGACGTCACCGTGCAGGAGCTCGACCTGACCTCGCTGGCGTCGGTCCGGTCCGCGGCCGCGGACCTGCGCGCCGCCCACCCGCGCATCGACCTGCTCATCAACAACGCGGGCGTGATGTACACGCCGCGGCAGACCACGGCCGACGGCTTCGAGCTGCAGTTCGGCACCAACCATCTCGGCCACTTCGCCCTGACCGGCCTGCTGCTCGACAGGCTGCTGCCCGTGCCCGGCTCCCGGGTCGTGACGGTCAGCAGCACCGGCCACCGCATCCGGGCGGCCATCCACTTCGACGACCTGCAGTGGGAGCGCTCGTACAGCCGGGTCGGCGCCTACGGGCAGGCCAAACTCGCCAACCTGATGTTCACGTACGAGCTGCAGCGCCGGCTCGCCCCGCACGGCACCACCATCGCGGTCGCCGCCCACCCCGGCGTGTCGAACACCGAGCTGGTGCGCAACACCCCCACCGCCCTCCGCCTGCCCGTCACGTGGCTCGCGCCGGTGCTCACGCAGAACGCCGCCATGGGCGCCCTGCCCACCGTGCGCGCCGCCACCGATCCGGAGGTCGCCGGCGGCCAGTACTACGGGCCGGGCGGGCTCGGGGAGGTCCGGGGCTACCCCAAGCTGGTGGCCTCGAGCGCCGGCTCCCACGACCGCGCGGCCCAGCAGCGCCTGTGGACCGTCTCCGAGCAGCTCACCGGCGTGACGATCAGCCTTTGAGGAGCTGGCGGGCCATCACGATGCGCTGCACCTGGTTCGTACCCTCGTAGATCTGGGTGATCTTGGCGTCGCGCATCATGCGCTCGACCGGGTAGTCGCGGGTGTAGCCGTAGCCACCCAGCAGCTGCACCGCGTCCGTCGTGATCTCCATCGCGGCGTCGGACGCGAAGCACTTCGCCGCCGCGCCGAAGTAGGTCAGGTCGGCGTCCCCGCGCTCGCTCTTGCCCGCGGCGACGTAGGTCATCTGGCGTGCGGCCTCGAGCTTCATGCCCATGTCGGCGAGCATGAACTGGATGCCCTGGAAGTCGGCGACCGGCTTGCCGAACTGCTTGCGCTCCTTGACGTAGCCGAGCGCGAAGTCCAGCGCGCCCTGGGCGATGCCCACCGCCTGCGCGGCGATCGTGACGCGGGTGTGGTCGAGCGTACGCATGGCGGTCGCGAAGCCGGTCCCCTCCTCGCCGATCATGCGGTCGGCCGGGATGCGGACGTTGTCGAAGTAGACCTCGCGGGTGGGGCTGCCCTTGATGCCCAGCTTCTTCTCCGGGGCGCCGAAGCTGACGCCCTCGTCGGACTTCTCGACGACGAAGGCCGAGATCCCCTTCGAGCGCGCTGTGGGATCGGTCACGGCGAAGACCGTGTAGTACTCGGAGACGCCGGCGTTGGTGATCCAGCGCTTGACGCCGTTGAGGACCCAGTGGTCGCCGTCGCGGACGGCCCGGGTGGTCATCGAGGCCGCGTCGCTGCCGGCTTCCGGCTCGGACAAACAGTAGGAGAACATCGCCTCGCCGGCGGCGACCGGCGTCAGGTACTTCTCCTTGAGCGCGTCCGAGGCGGCCAGGATCAGCGGCATCGTGCCGAGCTTGTTGACCGCCGGGATGAGGGAGGAGCTGGCGCAGGCGCGGGCGACCTCCTCGATGACGATGGCGGTGGCCAGGGCATCGGCGCCGGCTCCGCCGTACTCGGCCGGGATGTGCGGGGCGTGGAAGTCGGAGGCGCGCAGGGCGTCGTAGGAGGCCTTCGGGAACTCGCTGGTCTCGTCGGCCTCGGCCGCGTTCGGCGCCACCTTGGCGTCGCAGACCTCGCGGACGGCCGCCCGGATCGCCTCGTGGTCCTCGGGCAACTGATACACGTCGAACTCGGACATGGCCCCGCCTCCCAGTAAAGAAAACCTATGTTACCGACGCGTAGGGTACTCGCACTATCCTTCTCCGCCGGACGGTGCTCGGACGGTTTGTGCGACGCCGTGAGAAGGTGTGCTCCCCCCGTCTTGACTGGAGTTCCACGTGACCATCCCGGTTCCGACAATGCAGCTCGAGGTGCCGTCCGGCGCGCCCCGGCCGCGGCTGGCGTTCCTCGGCACGGGCTATCTGGGCGCGACCTACGCCATCTGCTTCGCCGAGCTGGGCTACGAGGTGCTCGGCGTCGACGTCGACGAGCCGAAGATAGCCAAGCTGGCCGCGGGACAGGTCCCCTTCCACGAGCCCGGGCTCGACGAGCTGCTGCGCGCCAACCTCGCCTCGGGGCGGTTGCGCTTCACGACGTCGTACGAGGAAGCGGCCGACTTCGCCGACGTCCACTTCATCTGCGTGGGGACGCCGCAGCGCGGGGACAGCATGGGCGCCGACCTCAAGTACGTCGAGTCGTCCGTCAGCGCTCTCGCCAAGCACCTCAAGCGCCGGGCGCTCATCGTCGGCAAGTCGACCGTACCCGTGGGCACCGCCGAGTGGGTCGAGCAGCTGGTCGCCAAGCACACCGCCCCGGAGCTGGGGGTCGAGGTCGCGTGGTCGCCGGAGTTCCTGCAGGAGGGCTTCGCCGTCGAGGACGTGCTGCGCCCCAACCGCATCGTCGTCGGCGTCAAGAGCGACTGGGCGAACGCCATGCTCTACGCCGCGCACAAGGGCGTCTTCGACCTGGCCGCCACCGAGGACCGCGAGGTGCCGCTGGTCGTGACCGACTTCGCGACCGCCGAGCTGGTCAAGGTCGCCGCGAACGCGTTCCTGGCCACGAAGATCAGCTTCATCAACGCGATGGCCGAGGTCTGCGAGGTGGCCGGCGGCGACGTGACGCAGCTGGCCCGCGCGATCGGCTATGACCCGCGCATCGGCAACCGCTTCCTGCAGGCCGGCGTCGGCTTCGGCGGCGGCTGCCTGCCCAAGGACATCCGCGCGTTCCAGGCCCGCGCCCAGGAGCTCGGCGCGGGTGAGGCGCTGCGCTTCCTGCACGAGGTCGACCTGATCAACCTGCGGCGGCGGTCGCGGGTGGTCCAGCTCGTGGCGCAGCTGCTCGACCGGCGGCCCGGCCCGGCGGGGCCCGATCTGTCCGGCACGCGCATCGCGGTGCTGGGCGCGGCCTTCAAACCCAACTCCGACGACGTACGCGACGCGCCCGCCCTCGCCGTCGCGGCCGCCCTGTCCAAGGCCGGCGCCGACGTGCACGTGTACGACCCGCAGGGCATGGAGAACGCCCGGGCGGTCCAGCCGCACCTGGCGTACGAGGCGTCCATGGCCGACGCAGTCGCGGAAGCGGATGTTGTGTGCGTGCTCACGGAGTGGGCCGAGTTCCGCAACGCCGACCCGAACGCGCTCGGCGAGCTCGTGGCGGCCAAGCGGGTCATCGACGGCAAGAACTGCCTGGACCCGGCGTTGTGGGCCCGCGCGGGCTGGGAGTATCGCGGCATGGGACGGCCGGCACCAGCCCTCTGACGACTGACCCGCGAGAATTTTTCGCGACTGGTTCGCTATCGGGACATCTTGCCTGGTAGACGATGTCGCGAATGACCCTCGTTCACGCACCGGCCGCGAACCTGTACGGTTCGCGGCCGTTTCCATTGATCTGGACCCCGCTGAGACTGTTCTAATGAGGTGTCGGGTGGGCATAGCCCGGGTCGAGGAGGTGCCGTGGCACAGGGCCAGGATTCGGACAGGTACGACGAGGATGATCTTGCCCGCATCGACCGGTCCATCGCGGAGCTGAAGATCAAGGACATGGCCGCGGCGAAGGAGCGCTCGCTCATCGCCAGCCAGATCCAGGCCGCGCAGTTCCAGCGGGACATCCTCGCCCACGCCAACCAGCAGAAGAAGCGCGCTGCTGCCGCCCGCCGCACCCGCCGCAGGGCACCCGAGCCCCCGCCTCCCCCGCCGCCGGGCGCGACCCGGACGCTGGTGGAGGAGCCTCCGCCGCCGCCCGGTGCCGCGACGGACGGCGTGACTGTCCTGCTCGACGATCCGCCGCCCACCGAGGCCGCCGCGCCACCCCGCCGGCGCCCGCGGGTCGCGCCGCTGCCCGAGCCGCCGCCGCACGAGCCCGAGACGTCGTCGCAGTCGGTGCAAAACATCCTGCTCGGCCTCAGCGCCCTCGTCCTGGGCGTCGCCGCGGTCGTCTTCGCCGGGGCCGCCACCAACGCGGTCGGCCGGGCGCTCATCCTCGCCGTCTTCACCGCCGTCGCGCTGGCGGCCGCCCCGGCCATCGCGCGACGCGGCCTGACGTCCACCGGCGAGACGCTCGCGGCCGTGGGTCTGGTCCTGCTCCCCATGACCCTGTACGCGCTGCACGGCAGCGAAACGTTCGGCGGCTCCGCCGTGCCAGCCCCCGTCTTCCTCGGCGTGACGCTGCTGATCACGACCGCGGCCAGCTTCGTCTATGCCGGGGTCACGCGACTGGCGGTGCCGCGCTATGCCACGGTCGTCGCCGCGCAGCCGGTTCCGCCCCTGCTGGCGTACCCCATCGTGGAAAGCCCCGCGGGGTGGGCGGGTGCCCTCGCCGCGACCGCGGTGATCGACCTCGTGCTGCTCACCACCGTGATCCGGCAGGGCCGGCTGCTGCCGAAGTGGCCGATCGGACGGCCCGTCGCGGGCGACCGCGAGTCCCTCGCCGAGGCGGACGCGCGCCGGATCGGCGAGCGCGACTTCGACGAGTCGCTCGAAACCCCGTTCCGGCCGGAGTCGCAGCCGGAGGAGCCCGACCTCATCATCGACGGGCTGACCGGGCGCCGCCGCTGGCGCTGGCTACCCACCCGCATCTTCCCCGGTCCCCGGCCCGAGGGAGCGCCCGCCGCCGGCACCGTCCCGCTCGCGCCGCCCGCCACGCCGCCCTCCGCGGGCCGGCTGCGCCAGCTGACCTTCCTGCTGCTGCTCGTCTCCGCGGCCGCCGCCCTGCTGTACGGCACGGGCGCGCTGCTCGGCGCGGACGTCCTCCCCGACGCCCTGCGCTCGGGCCTGATCATGATCGTCGCCGCGGTCGCCGCCTGGGCCGCCGCCCGGATGACCGACCACGTCCTGGCCCGCAACATCTCCGGGGCCGTGCTCACGCTGACCGTCATCGGCGTCGCCGCCCGGGTCGCGAACGTGACCGAGCCGGGCTGGACGCTCGCCGCCGCGGCCGCCGCCGTGGCGCTCACCGGCGCGGTCGTCGGCATGGTGCCCGAGGAGGCCCGCCGGGGACCGCAGTGGGCGTCGGCCGCCGCGCTGACGGTCATCGGTGTGCTGGTCGCCGTGGACGCCCTGCGCGCCGCGTTCGCCCCGGTCCAGGCGGCGCGTCCGATCTGGCACGCGGACACCGCCGCGTATGCGGATCGCATCGCCGCAGCCGCCGGCGAGTCCGGCTGGATGCTGGCGCTCAGTGCCCTGCTGCTCACCGCGGCGGCCGCGCTCGCCCTGCCCGCCGAGTGGCGGCGCGAGGGTGCCGTGATCGGCGTCGCCCTCACCGCGCTGGCCGTGCCGGCGTCGCTGGCCCTGCGCTGGTCGGAGGCCCCGTGGCCGCTGGTG
>NZ_JAUQWH010000212.1 GCF_030757795.1 Actinoplanes oryzae | reverse complement strand
CCCTGCGCGTCGGCGCTGCTGCTGGTCGACGGCGCCTCGACGACGACGTACGCGGCCTGGCGGCGCAGCGCGTCGAGCGTGTCACGCAGCCGCTGCGACTGCATCAGCCCGGCCGCCGTCGCCGCACCGCCGGTCGTGACGACCCGCAGCGACGGGATGCGCGGCGTGCGCTGCACGACCTCGCCCAGCCCGGTGCGGCCGGCCAGCAGGTCGGACAGGCCCGGCGTCGCGGAGACCCCGAGCATCCGGGCCAGCGGCGCCGCCTCGACGACGCTGTCCGGCAGGTGGGCCCCGACGAGCACGACATCGCTTCCGGTACGCGCCAGCGCGGCGGCCAGGTTCGCGGCCACGAGCGTGGTCGCCGACCCCCGGCTGGCCCCGGTGACGACGATGATCTGGTTGCCCGGGTTCAGGCTGGCCAGCACCTCGTTGCGGAGCCGGTTGAAGATCCGGCCGCCCGGCCCGTACGGCTGCAGGACGTCGTCGAAGTGCGGAGTGGTCCGCTCGTCCAGCGCCGCGAGAACGGCGATGCGCGCCCGGTCCCGGACGTCGGCGGCCGAGCGCACCCGGCGGTCGAAGCGCTCCCGCACGAACGCCAGCGCCAGCCCCGCCAGCAGGCCGATCATCGCGCCGGTCGCCGTGTTGAGCATGGCGTCCGGGCTGACCGGCTCCTCCGGCTCGCGGGCGTCGCTGATGATGCTGCCCGCGTCGACGGTCGCGGTGGTCAGCTCGTTGAGCCGGCCGGTCAGGCTGTTGAGCTGGTTCTGCGAGTTGTTGCGCAGGCTCTCCAGGTTGCTGCGCTCGGAGCTGCCCGCCGGCGCCTTGGCGAGCCGGCTGTTGATGCTGGTCAGGCTCGTGGTCAACTGCTTGATCTTGAGACTGAGGGTACGGATCTTGGTGTCCAGCACCCCGCGCGTGCTCTCCTCGCGGTTGCGCAGGTACGCCTCGGCGAACGCGTGCGAGCCGGCCCGGGCGTCCTGCGGGGTGCCCGCCGCGTACCGGATCATGAGGACGGTGGTGTTCGGCGGGACCTCGACCGACACGTTGTGCGCCAGCTCGATGGGCGACTCCGGCGAGCGCAGCAGCGCCGCGGCCTTCGCGGCGACCGCCCCGGAGCCGACCAGCTGCGCCTCGGTGTCGAGGTTGATCGCGCCCTTGGTGCGGCCGCCGGAGGCGTTGGCGTCCTGGTCGACCGCCTGCACCAGCACGGAGGTGGTGGACTCGTAGACCCGGGGCAGGGCCCGGCTCACCGCGGCACCGAGCGCCAGGCCGAGCACCGTCGCCGCCAGCACCACCCACCAGTGGCGGCGGAAGACGCCCAGGTAGTGCGAGAGGTCGGCGGGCGGGCGTGACGCTTCCATCGGTTCGGCGGGCCTTTCGCGGAGTTTCGAACATTCGGGCGTTTCGCCCCCGCGGGGTAAACGGCCCGTGCTCCTCCGCCGTGACGGTTTACTTCAAAGCGGGCTCCACCCATCCGCTTTCGACGAGGTACGCCAGCACGCGGTCGACCGCCTCGGGAACAGTCATGTCCGTGGTGTCCACGGTCAGCTCGGCGGCGGGCGGCACCTCGTACGGGTCGTCGACGCCGGTCATGCCGCGCAGCTGCCCGGCGCGGGCCCGGGCGTAGAGGCCCTTGCGGTCGCGCTGCTCGCACACCTCGAGCGGGGTCGCCACGTGCACGAGCACGAAGCCGGCCCCGGCGTCGGTGGCCATCCGGCGCACGGCCGTGCGGGCGTCCTCGTAGGGCGCGATCGGGCACGCGATCGCCATGCCGCGGTGCCGCGCGACCTCGGCGGCGACCCAGCCGATGCGCCGCACGTTGCGGTCCCGGTCGGCGCGGCTGAACCCGAGCCCGGCCGACAGCTCGCGCCGGACCACGTCGCCGTCGAGGAACGTGATCGTCCGCTCGCCGGTCTCGCGCAGGGTGTCGGCGAGCCCCCGCGCGATCGTGGACTTGCCGGAGCCGGAGAAGCCTGTGAAGAACACCACGAGCCCGCGGTGCCGCCGGGGCGGCCGGACCCGGACCAGCTCCTTGGCCACGGCCGGCGGCGTGTGCCACTCCGGCAGCGGGAAGCCCCGGTCGAGCAGGTCGTCGATCTCGCGGGGCGTCATCGCGAGGCGGCGGTTGCGCGGCGGGATGTCGTCACGCCAGCGCCACTGCCCGTCCCGGTTGTCGTAGGCCAGCTCCCGCGGCACGAGCACGCGCAGCCCGCCGCCGGAGAGAATGTCCCCGGTGGACAGCACGTGGGTGACGCCGTAGGAGGCGGCCACCCGGGCCCGCAGCAGCCCGTCGCGCATCTCGTCGCCGCGGGTCAGCAACGGCACCGCCACGACGGTCGCCGGGGGCATCCGGTCGCGCGCCGCGAAGACCGCGCGGACCAGCGCCTCGGGCGGCAGGCCGTCCGGGCCGGGCCCCGAGACCGGGATGAAGATCAACAGGTGCGCCGCCAGCGTCCGGGCGGCATGCGCGATCTGCGCGAGCTGCGGCCGGTGCAGCGGGCGGTCGGCGATCACGCCCAGCACCCGGCCCGGTGGCAGCAGCGCCCGCACCTCCTCCGGACTGCGCCGCAGCCGCTGGAACGGGCCGTGCCCGCCGTCGCCCATCCGGCGAACCGTGCCGCCGATCGCCCAGAGCCCGTCCGACGTGGGCCAGGCGTCGGCGACCTCCACGGCGGCGACCGGCGCCCCCTCCGGATCGGTCAGCACGACCGTGCGCCGCAGCGGATCGGCGAGATCCAGACCGGACGCCAGCTCCGCCGGCACCTCGCAGGTCACGGGCACCGGCCAGTTCGTCCCGTCGGCGAGGCGGCCCCGCCGGCGCAGCGACTGGAGATCCGCCCGCCCGAGGAAACCGGTCAGCGGCGCATAGGCCCCGGACAGCAACAACTCGAGGTCGGCGAGTTCGTGCGCGCGTGGTGTCCACGACGGCGCGTCACGCAGCACGTCCTCGGGCAGCACGAAACCGTCGTTCACCTGAACTCCCCCTGCAGTGAGCTTGGGGGACAGTTTCTCAGCCGGGCGCCACGCGGTCGAGCGGGGTCCACCCCCGAGAATCAAACGCGCAGGGTAGTCGACAAAACGGACTTTGGCGCTAATACTGGGCGATCGTGACACGTCCCCCGCGCCGGATTCTCCACCTCGTCGCCCTCACGGGCGTCTTCGCCATCTCGGTCGTGGCCACCCTGTCGTGGGCCTGGACCGGGGGCGTCGACCAGCTCGGCATCCCCTACGGGCCCGCGCCCGTGCCCTCGTCCGCGACTCCGTCCACGGCCCCGCCCGCGTCGCCGTCCCCTTCGGCGTCCGTCGTGCCGCCTTCCTCCGCGCCGGTGTCCCCGGCGCCGCCGGCGGCGGCGGCCCCCTCACCCACGCAGTCGTCCCCGGCGGCCGCCAAGCCACGGGACTGCCGGACGGGCGAGAAGCTCGTGCCGACCTGCGGCGTGCTGTGGGGCGTGGCGCCGGGCGCCTTCACCGACAAGCGGGGCAAGCAGGCGCTCGCCTCCTTCGAGGAGAAGACCGAGCGGCACCAGGACGTCTACCACGCGTACCACAAGGGCACGAAGCAGCTCTTCCCCACCGACCAGGAGATCGAGATCGCCCGCGAGCCCGGCCGCGAGCGCATCCTCTTCCTCAACTGGAAGCCGCAGGGCGCCACCTGGGCGGAGATCGCCGCCGGCGACAAGAAGACGGACAAGTTCCTCGACAAGCTCGCCGCGCACATCAACAAGAACTTCCCCGAGCAGTTCTTCTTCACGGTCCACCACGAGGCCGAGGACAACGTGAAGGAGAAGAAGGGCTCCGGCTACACGGCCGCGGACTACGCGGCCATGTACAAGTACGTGGTCAAGCGCCTGCGCGCGCACGGCGTGGACAACCTGGTCACCGTGCTGGTCCACATGGCGTACGTGCCCCACACCAGCGAGAAGTGGTTCGAGAAGATGTACCCGGGCGACTCCGTCGTCGACTGGATCGGCTTCGACACGTACGCCTACAGCGACCCGGGCTACGGCCACGGCGACTTCGCGGAGCTGCTCAACCGGCAGGCCTCGAACAAGCCCGACTGGCCCGGCTTCTACAACTGGGCGACCCGCAAGCACCCGGGCAAGCCGCTGATGGTCGCGGAGTGGGGCGTCTGGTCCTCCAAGAAGAACCCGGCCCACAAGGCGGAGTTCTACCGCGAGGTGGGCAAGCAGATCGGCCGCTTCCCGAAGATCCGCGCCCTGATCCACTTCGACACGCCCCACAACCAGGACGGCCGCGACTCGTCGGTGGACGCGACCCACGAGTCGCTCAAGGCCTACCGCAAGCTCGGCAAGCTCCCGATCTTCCAGGTCGAGGTCCGCCCGCTCCTGCCCTGAGCCCCGCGGCCGTTCGCCCTGCCGCGCAGCCGCCCGCCCGGTGGGGCCGGGCGGCAGGACGACGGGCCGGGTGTTGACACATGCCTCAGCGGCGGGCGGTGGACTGGGCGAGGAGCTTGAGGGCGTAGGGGGCGTCGTGCTTGAGGTAGCGGCTCGCCAGGCGGCCGGGCTCGGTGGTCAGGCGGTGGGCCCATTCGAGGCCGGTGCGCTGCATCCAGCGGGGGGCCCGGTCGACGTCGCCGGCGACGAAGTTCACGGCGGCGCCGCAGCCCAGGAACCAGGTGTGGGGCAGGTGGTCGCGGAGGCGGTCGATGACCTGCTCCTGCTTGGGGAAGCCCAGCCCCACGAAGACCAGGTCCGGGGCCGCTGAGACGACATCGTGGACGAGGCCGGCGTACGCGGAGGGGTCGTGCTCGAAGCCGAAGGGCGGGCAGAGGGTGCCCGCCACGCGCAGGCCGGGGAAGTCCGCCGCCAGGCGCAGGGCCGCGCGCTCGGCGCCGGAGGGGTGGCCCGGGGTGCCGCCGACGATGAAGATCGAGCGGCCGTCGCGGGCCAGGCCGGCCGAGAGTGACCAGATCAGGCTGCTGCCGGCCACGCGCTCGGGCAGGGGGGTGCCGCTGAGGCGGCTGGCCCAGACCAGGGGCATGCCGTCGGCGACGACGAGGTCGGCCGCTTCCAGGTACGCCCGGACGCGCGCGTCCGTCGACGCCTGCCGCAGGATGTCCACGTTGGGCGTCACGACGCGCCCGCCGCGCCCGCCGGCCAGAGCGTCTCTGACCTGGGCGACCACCTCCTCCTCGGTGACCGGATCAAACCCAGTTCCCGCCAGCCGCACCCGCGGGAATGCCTCGACAACCACCTGACGCCTCCTTCGCTCGTTATAGGAGCGAAACGAGCGAAGGTGGACCAAAGTGGCACGGGTTCTGTTTCTGGGCGGATTAGGACGAAGTGGGACGACGCTCGTCGAACGCCTGCTCGGGGAGCTGCCCTCGGTGTGCGCGCTCGGCGAGATCGTGCACCTCTGGCAGCGTGACGTCCGCGACAACGAGCGCTGCGGGTGCGGCGCCCGGTTCGCCGCGTGCACGTTCTGGAAGCGGGTCGGCGAGGTGGCGTTCCGCGGCTGGGACAATGTGGACGTCGAGCGCGTGCACGCGCTGCGCGACGCCGTCGAGCGCACCCGGTTCATCCCCCGGCTCGCCGCCGCCCAGCTGCCACGCGAGCTGCTGCTCCAGGTACGCGAGTACGCCGGCTTCTACACCCGCGTCTACACCGCCGCGGCGGAGGTCTCCGGGGCGCAGGTGGTCGTCGACTCGTCGAAGCACAGCGCGCTCGCCCACGTCCTGCGCTGGGCCGGCGGGATCGATCTCCGGGTCGTGCATGTGGTGCGCGACGCGCGCGGGGTCGCGTACTCGTGGACCAAGACCGTCGCCCGGCCGGAGACCGACGGCAGCGACGAGATGACGCGCTACTCCCCCGGCCGCTCGGCGCTGCTCTGGAACGCCCACAACGCGGCCTTCGGTCTGCTCGCGCGCCGCGGGGTGCCGGTCAGCCGGATCCGGTACGAGCAGTTCCTCGCCGACCCGCGCGGCGCCCTGACCTCGCTGGCCGGCTTCGCCGAGCTGCCGATCGCGGAGGCCGACCTGGCGTTCCTCGGCGACGGGTACGCCGATCTGGGCGTCGGGCACAGCGCGGCCGGCAACCCGATGCGCTTCACGGTCGGGCGGCTCCCGCTGCGGCGCGACGACGCCTGGGTGCGCGCGTTGCCGGAGAAGCAACGGCGGCTGGTCGGCACTGTCTGCGGGCCGATGCTCCGCGCGTACGGATATCCCTTGAATGTGAAGGAAGCATGATGAACTGGCCGTCCGTCGGTGTCGTCATCCCCACCCGCAACCGCCCCGAGCTGGTCCGCAAGGCGATCGCCTCGGTCCGCGAGCAGCGCTACCCCGGCGCGATCAAGATCGTCCTCGTCTACGACCAGACCGAGCCGGACTACCTGCTCGCCTCCACGGCCGGCGTTCCTGTGCTGGTGCTCACCAACTGGCGTACGCCGGGCCTGGCGGGCGCGCGCAACACCGGCATCCTCGCGCTGGACACCGAGTACGTGGCCTTCTGCGACGACGACGACCGGTGGGCGCCCGACAAGCTGCGCCGGCAGGTGGCCGCCCTGCTCGCCGAGCCCGAGGCGGAGTTCGCCACCTGTGCGATCGAGGTCGAGTACGAGGGCCGGTCGACCCCACGCCTGGCCGGCCGCAGCCGCGTCACCGTGGACGAGCTCGCCCGGTCCCGGATGGCGATGCTGCACTCCTCGTCGTTCCTGGCCCGCCGGTCGGCGCTGGTCGACAACGGCATCGGGCTGGTCGCCGAGGACGCCCCGGGCAGCCAGAACGAGGACTGGGACCTGCTGCTGCGCGCCGCCCGGCGAGCCTCGATCGTGCACCTGGACGAGCCGCTGGTGCGCGTGCTGTGGGGGCGGACCTCCCATTACGCGTACGAGTACGCGACGAAGATCTCCTCGCTGCGCTGGATGATGCAACGCCACCCGGAGATCAGCGGCTGCCGTCCCGGGGCGGCGCGGGTCTACGGGCAGCTGGCGTGCTGGTCCGCCGCCACGGGGAACCGGTCGGAGGCGTGGCGGTTCAGCAAGGAGGCCGTACGCGCGAACTGGAAGGAGCCCCGGACGGCGATCGCCCTGGCGGCCATGACGGGGGCCGTGAAGGTGGAGAACGTGCTCTCGGCGCTGCACAAACGCGGGAGAGGCATCTGAGGACCCCCGCCCCCGGGCATCGGCGACCTCTTTTGTTCGAGGCCGCTGTGCGGGTAGTGTTCGCATGTGTTTGAAATAGTGCGGATGCCTGTGACCTCGGGGGTGCGGCAGTGCTAGCCCAGCAGCGCCAAGCGGCCATCCTCGACCGGGTCCGGGCGGCCGGCGGTGTGCGGGTCAGTGAGCTCGCCGCGGAGTACAACGTTTCCGACATGACCATCCGCCGGGACCTCGAGGCGCTCGCCGACCGTGGCCTGATCGCGAAAGTACACGGCGGCGCGACCACGGTGACCCCTGGTTCCGCGCACGAGCCGGGGTTCGCGGCGAAGTCCGTACGCCAGCAGGCCGAGAAGGCGGCGATGGCCATGCGCGCCGCCGCCCTGGTCTCCCCCGGCGACGCCATCGCGCTCTCGGCCGGCACCACGACGGCGGGCCTGGCCCAGCGGCTCGTCGACGTCCCGGCGCTGACCGTGGTCACCAACTCGATCCCGGTCGCGGACATCTTCTACCGCGCCGGGCGCCCCGACCAGACCGTCGTGCTGACCGGCGGGACGCGGACGCCGTCCGACGCCCTCGTGGGCCCGGTGGCCGTGGCCGCGATCGGCACGCTGCACCTGGACATGCTCTTCCTGGGCGTCCACGGCATGAGCGAGCGGGCCGGTTACACCACGCCTAACCTGATGGAAGCCGACGTCAACCGCGCCCTCGTGCAGGCGGCCGAGCGCCTGGTCGTGCTCGCCGACCACACCAAGTGGGGCACGGTGGGCATCTCCTCGATCGTTCCGCTGCACCGCGCCGACGTGGTGATCACGGACGACGGGATCGACGACACCGCACGGGCAGTCCTTGCGGAACAAGTGAACGACCTCATGGTGGTGAGCCCCCAGTGATCGAGAAGCGCACGGCTGTTCGGCTGTCGGACGGCCGGGAGCTCATCTATTTCGACGAGTCCCCGGCCCAGGACCGCGACAAGTGGCCCGACACCCGGGAGCTGCCGCCCCCGCCGCCCACGTCCCAGCTGCGGTACGACCCGCTGGTCGACGAGTGGGTGGCCGTCGCGGCCCACCGGCAGACCCGCACGTTCCTGCCGCCGTCGGACAAGTGCCCGCTGTGCCCGTCGACGCCCGAGTTCGCCAGCGAGATCCCCGCGCCGAGCTACGACGTGGTGACCTTCGAGAACCAGTTCCCCTCGTTCAGCGACCGGGTCAAGGCGGACGACATCACGTCGCTCACCGACCTGGTGCCCGTGGTCCCGGGCGTCGGCCGTTGCGAGGTGGTCTGCTTCACCAGCGACCACAACAGCTTCTTCGGGGCACTCACCCCCGAGCGGGTCCGCACGGTCGTGGACGTCTGGGCCGACCGCACCACCGAGATGTCGGCGCTGCCGGGCGTCGAGCAGGTGTTCCCGTTCGAGAACCGCGGCGTCGAGATCGGCGTGACGCTGAACCACCCGCATGGGCAGATCTACGCGTACCCGTTCGTCACCCCGCGCACGAAGAGCATGCTCGCCGCGGCGCGCGCGCACGCGGAGAAGACCGGGGGCAACAACCTGTACGCCGACGTACTCGCCGCCGAGATCGCGGCCGGCACACGCATCGTCTCCCGGAACGAGCACTGGACGGCGTACGTGCCGGCGGCCGCCCGCTGGCCGTACGAGGTGCAGCTGGCCCCCAACCGCCACGTCCTGGACATCCCGCAGCTGTCGGACGCCGAGCGGGACGCCTTCGGGCCGATCTACCTCGATCTGCTCAAGCGCTTCGACGCGCTCTTCGACAAGCCGATGCCCTACATCGCCGCCTGGCACCAGGCCGTCGTGGGCGAGGGTCGCGAGCTGGGTTACCTGCACCTGCAGCTGTTCAGCATCCGCCGCGCCGCCGACAAGCTGAAGTACCTGGCCGGCTCGGAGTCGGCCATGGGCGCCTTCATCAACGACATCGTGCCGGAGAAGGCCGCGCAGACCCTGCGCGAGATCCTGTAGCGATGGGGGGCGGGGGGCCCGGGACAAGGCCCCCCGCGGGAAGGGACGGAACCCCGCGTCGGGGATACCGGCGGCGCCCGGGACAAGGCAGCCGGACCGGCGGGCGACTCCCCGTGCGGTTGCGGTCGTCATCCGTTCTGCCAGGACAAACGAAGCGTCATACCCCGCGGTTACGCGTTCAAACACACAAAATCCCCCGGCCGCCCGGCCGGGGGATTTCGCGCGGGACTTGATCAGGCGAGCTTGCGCGCCAGGTTCTCGTCCAGGGCGTTCATGAACTCCTCGGTGGTCAGCCAGGGGGCGTCCTTGCTGATCAGCAGCGCGAGGTCCTTGGTCATCTGGCCGCCCTCGACGGTCTCGACGCAGACCTTCTCGAGGGTCTGGGCGAACTCGGTGACCGCCGGGGTGCCGTCGAGCAGGCCGCGGTGCTTGAGGCCGCCGGTCCAGGCGAAGATCGAGGCGATCGGGTTGGTCGAGGTCTTCTCGCCCTTCTGCCACTGCCGGTAGTGCCGGGTGACCGTGCCGTGGGCGGCCTCGGCCTCGACGGTCCTGCCGTCCGGGGTCATCAGCACCGAGGTCATCAGGCCCAGCGAGCCGAAGCCCTGCGCGACGGTGTCGGACTGCACATCACCGTCGTAGTTCTTGCAGGCCCAGACGTAGCCGCCCTCCCACTTGAGCGCGGCGGCGACCATGTCGTCGATGAGCCGGTGCTCGTAGGTGAGGCCGGCCTTCTTGAAGTCCTCGGCGAACTCGGCCTCGAAGATCTCGGCGAACAGGTCCTTGAACCGGCCGTCGTACGCCTTGAGGATCGTGTTCTTCGTCGACAGGTAGACCGGGTAGTTGCGGGCGAGGCCGTAGCGGAACGACGCCCGGGCGAAGTCCCGGATCGACTCGTCGAAGTTGTACATCGCCATCGCGACACCGCCGGCCGGGTAGTCGGCGACGTGGAACTCCATCGGCTCCGAGCCGTCCTCCGGCGTGAAGGTGACGGTCAGCTTGCCCGCGCTGGGCGCGACGAAGTCGGTCGCCTTGTACTGGTCGCCGTGCGCGTGGCGGCCGATGATGATCGGCTTGGTCCAGCCGGGCACCAGCCGCGGCACGTTGCTCATGATGATCGGCTCGCGGAAGACGACACCGCCGAGGATGTTGCGGATCGTGCCGTTCGGCGACCGCCACATCTTCTTGAGCCCGAACTCCTCGACGCGCGCCTCGTCCGGGGTGATCGTCGCGCACTTGACGCCGACGCCGTGCCGCTTGATGGCGTTCGCCGAGTCGATGGTCACCTGGTCGTCGGTCTCGTCGCGGTACTGGATCGACAGGTCGTAGTACTCGAGGTCGACGTCGAGGTAGGGCAGGATCAGCTGCTCGCGGATCTGCTTCCAGATGATCCGCGTCATCTCGTCGCCGTCGAGCTCCACCACCGGGTTCTCAACCTTGATCTTCGCCATCGGCCGGCGCTCCTCTCCCGGGACTGCTGCTCTTAGCAGTACGAGCGTACTGCATGGCAGCCGAGTCTTCTCGCCGGGCCGGGTTTGGCCTCACGTTCTAGAATGCTTGCGTGGCTTTCCCCGAGCACCCCGGTGAGCCCTCGCGGCGGTCGGGCCCCGAGGTCTCCCTCATCATGCTCGCCGGAGCCGCCCTGCTGCTGGCAGTCGCCTCCAGCAGCCTCTGGCTCGTCGGCGCGGCCGTGGTCCCCGCCGCCGCCCTGGTCCTGCGCGAGCAGTCCCCCGACGGCGCCGCCCGCTCCACCGCGGCGACCCTCGCGGCCGGCCTGAGCCTCATCCTGCTCGGCCTCGGCATCGCCCACGCCTGACCGCCCGCCTCCCTCCGGCCGCCCACGCCTGACCGTTTTCTTCCGTCCGGCGGCCAACGTCCGTTCGGCGGCGCGTAACCCCGGGCGAGTCGCATTGACGCATGTCTCTGAACTTGCCGATGAGCCGTCGCCTGTTCGTCTCCGGGGCCGCGGCCGTCGCCGCCGGTCCGCTGCTCGTCCGCCCGGATTCGCTCCCCGCCGGAGTCTTCTCGCTCGGCGTCGCGTCGGGCGACCCGCTGCCCGACGGGGTGGTGCTCTGGACCCGCCTCGCCCCGCAGCCGCTGACCGGGGGCGGCATGCCCGGCCGCCCGGTCCCCGTGGAGTGGGAGATCGCCGAGGACGAGCATTTCCGCCGCAACCGCCGCCACGGCGTCACCACCGCGGATCCGGCCTTCGCCCACTCGGTGCACGTCGACGTCCGGGGGCTGCGGGCGGACGCCGTCTACCACTATCGCTTCCGCGCCGGCGGGCAGCAGTCGCCGGTCGGCCGTACCCGGACGGCGCCCGCGGACCGGGCCCGGCCGGGCCACCTGCGGTTCGCGTTCGCGAGCTGCCAGGACTACCAGGCCGGGTTCTACACCGCCTATCAGCACCTGGCGCGGGAGGACCTGGCCTTCGTGGCGTTCCTCGGCGACTACATCTACGAGAGTGCCGCGAACCCGAACGCCGCACGGCAGCACGAGGGGACGGGTGAGCCGTACAGCTCGCCGAGTACCGGAACCGGCACGCGCGCTACCGGACCGACCCGGATCTGCAGGCCGCGCATGCCGCGTTCCCGTGGATCGTGACCTTCGACGACCACGAGATCGACAACAACTGGGCCGACGAGGTCCCGCAGGACCCGAACCTGCAGACCCCCGAGGCGTTCCGGGCCCGGCGCATCGCCGCGTTCCAGGCCTACTACGAGCACATGCCGCTGCGGCGCTCCTCGCTGCCACGCGGGCTGGACATGCAGGTCTACCGGCGGCTGCGCTTCGGGTCGCTGGCGAGCGTGCACGTCCTCGACACCCGGCAGTACCGCAGCGACCAGCCGGCCACCCTGGCGGCCGCCCAGGACCCCGCGCTCACGATGACCGGGCCCGAGCAGGAGCGGTGGCTGGTACGGGGGCTCGAGTCGTCCGGCAGCCGCTGGAACCTGCTCGCCAACCAGGTCATGTGGGCGCAGAACGATCGCCAGGCCGGTCCCGCGCAGTCCTTCGACTTCGACAACTGGGACGGCTACCGGGTGCAGCGGCGCCGGCTGCTGGAGCACTTCGGGTCGGGGCGGGTGGACAACCCGGTCGTGCTCACCGGGGACCGGCACTGCACCTGGGTGGCGGACCTGCGGCCCGACTTCGACGACGCCTCGGCCCCGGTGGTGGGTGCGGAGATCACGGGTACGTCGATCACGTCCGGCGGCAACCCGGACGTCGCCGCCTTCCATGCCGCGTACGACCCGATCATGGCGGAGTCACCGCACTGGCGCTACATCGACAACCAGCGGGGGTACGTGGTCTGCGACGTCACGCGGTCGGAGCTGACGAGCAGCCTGCGCGTGGTCGACACCGTGTGGGCCGCACAGGCGGTAGTCCGCACCGCGGCCAAGTTTGTCGTCGAGGCGGGCCGACCGGGCATCGCCGAAGTGACCCAGGAACCGGCCGCCCTCGCCGCGCGCCGCTGGACCGGCCCGATCTTCGACGTGCACGACGACGAGAACGCATTCCCGCTGCGCTGACCGCGTCGCTGTCGCCGGCGAAGGAGACCCGGCCGTTCGGGCCCGGTCCCCTTGCGCTGTCGTCGATCAGAGGTCGGCGACGTCCGCCTGCTTGGCGCGGACGGCCTCGGCGGCCTCCTTGAGGCCGGCGAGCTCGGACTCGGTGAGCGGGGTCTCGACGACCTTCTTCACGCCGGTGGCGCCGATCTCGGCCTCGACGCCCAGGTAGACGCCGGAGATGCCGTACTCGCCGTCGACCCACGCGCAGACCGGCATGACCGCGCCGGAGTCCTCGGCGACGGCCTTGGCCATGCGCGCCGCCGCGGCGGACGGGGCGTAGTAGGCCGAGCCGGTCTTGAGCAGGGCCACAACCTCGGCGCCGCCGTTGCGCGTCCGCACGACCAGCTCCTCGATCTTGTCGGCCGGCAGCAGGTCGCTGAGCGGCTTGCCGTTCACCGTGGACTGCGACGGGACCGGCACCATGGTGTCGCCGTGCGAGCCGAGGGTCAGGGTCTTGACCGAGCCGACCGGGACGGCGAGCTCCTCGGCCACGAAGTTGGTGAAGCGCGCCGAGTCGAGCATGCCGGCCTGGCCGAGCACCCGGTTCTTCGGGAACTGCGTGGCGAGCTGGGCGAGCGCGGTCATCTCGTCGAGCGGGTTCGAGACGACGATGACGACGGCGTTCGGGGCGTACTTGGCGACGTTCTCCGCGACCTGGCGGACGATCTTGGCGTTGACGCCCAGCAGGTCCATCCGGCTCATGCCCGGCTTGCGCGGCAGGCCGGCGGTGATGACCACCACGTCGGAGCCCTCGATGGCCTCGTAGCCCTCGCCGTTGGGGCCGGTGGTGGCGCCGACGACCTTGGTCTCGAAGCCCTCGACCGGCCGCGACTGGTTGAGGTCGAGCGCCAGGCCCTCGGGCTTGCCCTCGATGATGTCCGTGAGCACCACGGTCTCGAAGACGTCGTACTCGGCGAGACGCTGTGCGGTCGTGGACCCGTAGAAGCCGGCGCCTACGACGGTGACCTTCTTGCC
>NZ_JAUQWH010000211.1 GCF_030757795.1 Actinoplanes oryzae | reverse complement strand
GCGCCATGATCGACAGGACAGACCCTAACCGAAGGTCAGCGGCAGCTCGTCGGGCCCGTGGATGCCGATGGCCGGGCGCCACGTGACCTTGCCGGCGATGGCGGGCGGGCCGTGGCGGCGGGCGAGGATCGGCAGGGCCTCCTCCAGCTCGGCGTGGGCCAGGGCCGAGCCGAGGCAGTAGTGCGGGCCGGCGCCGAACTGCAGCAGCGGC
Organism: Actinoplanes oryzae; assembly: GCF_030757795.1. Classification (GTDB taxonomy): domain Bacteria; phylum Actinomycetota; class Actinomycetes; order Mycobacteriales; family Micromonosporaceae; genus Actinoplanes. Next base: position 13,454 of record NZ_JAUQWH010000211.1, on the reverse strand, counting down.
GCCTCGCGAATGGCCGTGATGTCGAAGACGTCGCCGCCGGGATAGGCGCGGGGGTCGCGCTGGGCGATCTGGACGGCCACGGTGAGCAGGGTGCCGGCGGGGAGGGGCAGGCCGCCGTACTCGAAGTCCTCGATCGAGCGGCGCAGCACGGTCGAGGCGGAGGGGCGCCAGCGCATGGCCTCGTCGACGGCTCGCCCGGCGAGCTCCGGGCGGTCCCGCAGGACGGTCCACTGGCCGGGGTGCTCGGCAAAGGCGACCAGGGCGTTGGAGAACTGGTCGCGGGTGTTGTCGTGGGCGCCGAAGACGAGGGTGACGAGGAGGTTGCGGACCTCGTCGCGGGTGACGGTGTCATCCGTACGCCAGGCGGCGATCATGCTGGAGATGAGGTCGCCGGCCGGGTGCTCGACCCGCTGATCGATCAGCTTGTCGACGTAACCGGTCAGGCCCGCGACGGCCCGCTCCACCCGCGCGGCCGTGTCCCCGCCCGCGGCCAGGCCGAAGATCATGCCGATGTCGCCGGTCCACTGGCTGAAGACGTCGTAGTCCTCGGCCGGCACGCCGAGCAGCTCGCACATCACCGCCAGCGGCAGCCGGTTGGAGAAGGCCGCCACGAAGTCGGCGCCGTCGAGGGTCCCGGCGAGCTCCGCCGTCCTGGCCCGGATGAAGGGGCGCAGCTGGTCGACCATGCGCGGCGTGAAGGATCGGTGCACCAGGCCGCGCAGCCGCCGGTGGTCGGCGCCGTCGTGATGACGATCATCGGGACCCACCCGTCGTAGATCGGTCCCGACGTGATCCCGTTGGTGCGCAGGTAGCCGTCGCCGCCGTGGTCGAGGCGGCGGTCGCGGAGCAGCTCGTGGGCCTCGGCGTGCCGGAGCACGACGGCACCGATCGGTGTGTCGGCGTACCAGGACGCCTCTTGAGCGGCGAAGACCTCCGGCGCGGTGAAGCTGAATGCCGGATCGACCACGTTGAGGAACGGCATGCCGCCGAGTGTGCCCCACCAATGACCAAGAGCGGAACAGTCCATATTAGATCAACTGCGGGCCCACAGCTCGTACGGGCGGGAGCCGGGCCGGAAACCGTGCGCCGCCGCCATCTCCGCCGCCTCCCGGAAGCCGCGCGCCACCTGCTCGGGCACGTGCGCGTCGCTGCCGAAGCTCACCGCGCCGCCGCCCTCCTCGTGCCACCAGCGCAGGATCGTCGCGTCGAGCGGCCGCCGGGTGTTGATCTCCAGTGCCCGGCCGGCCCGCGCCGTGGCCCGCAGCGCGAGCCTGTACTCCTCCTCGAACACCGTCACGTCGAGCGGCCCGGCCGACGCGGGCCACGACCGCAGCGGGTAGTCGACGTGGGTGAGCACCTCGAACGCGTCGCTGCCCTCGACCAGTTCGACGACCCCTGCGAGATACTCCCGTACGACGCCGGCGGGATCGCGGTGCGGCATGAGCGCCCACGGCTCGCTGAAGCCCTCCCCGGAGCGGAGGCAGTGCAGCGACCCGATGACCCGGTCGAACCGGCCGCCCTCCAGCACCCGCGCCACGGCGTCGGCGTGCCAGTGCGCCTCGCCGACCTCCACGCCGCTGAGAATGCGCAGCCCCGGGAAGCGCGCCCGGCACTCCTCGATCGCCGCCAGATAGCCCGCCGTGTCGAAGACCGGGGGAGTCAGCGTCCCCTCCGGCGTGACCAGCCCGGCCAGATGATCGTGCGCGGCGGCGTCCGCGGCCGAGATCGTCCAGACCGTGAAGTCGAGATGCTCGGTGAAGGCGATCGACGGCAGGCCCAGCGCCACGGCCCGCGCGCACGAGCCGGCCATCGAGCCGCGGGGCGCGTCCCACGACCACTCGCTGTGGGTGTGGTTGTCGGCGGGCAGCGTCGCGAAGTCCATGCCGTCAGAATGGAGGACGTGGAGATCAGCATGCTGCCCGCGGCGCCCGATGCGACCATTGTCACGCGGCTCACGGAGATCGTGAACCAGGCCTACCTCGAGGGCGAGAAGGGCCTCTGGCGCGACAACGCCGGCCGCACCACGGCGAAGGAGATGGCCGGGCTCGCCGCCCAGGGCCAGCTCGCGGTCGCCCGCCGTGCGGACACCATCATCGGCACCGTACGCGTCCGGCAGCTCGCCCCCGGCCTCGGCCAGCTCGGCATGCTCGCGGCCGACCCCCGGCAGCGTGGCGGCGGGGTGGGCCGGGAACTGGTGCGTTTCGCCGAGGACCACGCCCGTGCGGCCGGCGCCACGACGATGCAGTTGGAGCTGCTCGTGCCCCTGGCGGGCGAACACCCCGTCAAGGAGTTCCTCCGCACCTGGTACACCCGCATCGGCTACGCCCGGGTGGGCACCGCGTCGCTGGCCGACGACCATCCGGAGCTCGCGCCCCGGCTCGCCGTACCGTGCGAGTTGCTGGTTTTCCACAAGCCGCTCTGAGTACGCGTACGGATCCACGCCGGCCGCCCGCCGACCAGACTCACCGCCATGCGAATCCTTCTGGCGAGCACGATGGTCCTGCTGACGCTGAGCGGCTGCTGGGGCCCGGACGCGATGTGCGGCAACGGCGAATACCCGGTCAAGGCCGTCAACAGCACCACCGGCGGCGCCTGCGTCCCCGACGGCGAGGAGCCGCCCGCGGGCTACGTCCGCTACCCCGAAGGCAAGACCCCCACCCACGTGGGCGACAAGTGGGACACCTACTGGGACACCCACACCCTCGACGAGAACGGCCGCGAGAGCCCCGCCTGAGTCACGGTCCGTGCGCCGGGCTTCTACGCTGGCGGCATGGCGGACATTTGGTTCACCGTGCCGGACAGTCCCGACGAGACGGAGCTGCGTGATCTGCGCCGGTGGCTGGCCGACTCGCCGGAGCTGCGCGGGGTCCGGATCACCGAGCGGCACACGCCGGTACCGGCGGAGACCATGCCGGGCGCGGGAATCGTGGACGCGCTGCTCGCCACGGTCACCGACAAGGCGACGGCCGCAGCAGTCATCACCGGGGCGGCGGGGTGGGTGACTGCCCGGCTGTCGATGCGCCGCACCCGGTTGCGCATCCGGCAGGGGGACAAGGAGATCGAGGTGGACACGGCCGCGATCCGTGACATCGACGATCTGGCCGCGTGGATGCGCCAGCAGCTTGACGACCACCCGACGGACCCGTGACCGTGGCGCCGCAGCCGGCGGATCCCGGGGCTTCGTTCGCGGTGCTCATCGGGACGGCGGCGTACGACACGCTCCCCGGGCTGCCGGCCGTGGAGCGCAACGTCACGGACCTCGCGGCGCTCCTGATGGACGACCTCTACTGGGGCCTGCCTCCCGAGCGCTGCCGGCAGCTGATCGATGCCGGCCAGCCGAGCGACATCGAAGTGGCCCTGCGGGACGCGGCGGCGGAGGTGGGTCCCGAGGGGCTGCTGCTGGTCTACTTTGCCGGCCACGGTCTGGTCGCGAGCTCCGGCAGCCTGCATCTCGCCGTCCAGCGGACGGACCAGTCGCTGCTCAACACGACCTCCTTCGGGTACGACCTCCTGCGCGAGCGCGTCGCCGGCAGCGCAGCCCGGCAACGGGTCGTCATCCTCGACTGCTGCTACGCCGGGCGGGCGCTGGAGCGGATGACCGCGTCCACCGAGGTCGGCATCGACCGGGCGGCGGTGCTGGTCGCGACGAACCGGACCGCGACGGCTTACGCACCGGCGGCCGAGGACCACACCGCCTTCACCGGCGAGCTGCTGCGCACGATGCGCTCGGGCCTGGCCGATGCGCCCGACCCGCTCGACCTCACCTCCCTCTACCAGGCGGTCCGTGTCGCGCTGGTGCGACAGGGGCGGCCCGAGCCGCAGCTGCGCGACCACAACCCGGGGATCGCGCTGATCCGCAACGCCGCACATCGGGGCGTGGCCGGGCACACCGGTCAGGTGTTGTCCACGCCCGACGGCACCCGCTTCCTCGTGCTGAGCCACCGCCCCGCGACCGGCGCTGTGGCCGTGCGCCTCGACGCCGGCACCCGACGGCCGGTGCGTCCGGTCCTGGCCGAGTGGGCGGACACGGTGGCGTCGCCGCGGACCCTCTTCGACGGCGGGCCCCTGGCACCCCGGGACGCCCTGGGCGTGGCCGTGCTTCCCGATGACGACACCGTCGTGCCGCCCTCCTTCACCCGGTTGGCGGGCCGGGTCGGCGTGCTCGACCTGGCCGCCGATCCCGGGCCCGTACGGGAGAGCGGGCTGCTGCTGCGGGTGTTCGTCGGGTATCACGGCTGGGGGCCGGGCCAGCTGGAGTCGGAGCTCGCGGAGGGTGCGCTCGGCGTGGCCGGGCTCGTCACCCCCGCGACCTTCGGGTACGCGTGACCATGGTTGCTCTTGGTGTATGTATGAGTACCAGGAGTGCTACAGGACGGTGAGGAGGCTCGGTGGCGCGGTTCGCCGGCAAGAGCGACCTGCTCGATAGGCTGAGCCACGACCTGAGCGACGGGACCTCCCGCCTGGTGCTGCTGATCGGACCGGATCTCGCCCCCGCGCGGCCACCGTGGAACGACGTCCTGCTGCGCGCCGCCGACGGCATCGCTCAGCTCAAGCGCAACGAGGAACTGCGGGAGGAGCTGCGGCACGTCCCGGCGACGGCCGAGCCTGTGGTCCGGCTCGCCCTGTACCGGGCCGCGTTCGCCGACGTGATCGGGCCCGAGGAGTTCGACCTCGTCGTGCAACACGCCGTCCTGGAGAGATACCGCGGCGGAAACGGCAGGATGCCGGCCGACCTGCCGCCCGGGCGCCCGTTGACGGCCGAGGCCGCCGCCGGGCTGGAGCGGGACATGGAGGCGTGGCAGCTCAGCGAGGGCCTGCTCGCGCTGGGCCGGCTGGTCGAGCAGTTCCGCGGCCGGCTCGAGCACCGGGTGCTGACCGCGGGCCTGGACCCGGGCATCATGGTGGCGTTGCGCCGTCGCGGCGTGGCGGTCCGGCCCACGACCCCGTACGTGTCGGACGGGCTCGCCACGACGACCAAGCCGGGCGCCGTCGACGTGGTCCATCTGCTCGGCTACTGGCGCCCGCTCGATGCGGCTCAGCGCCGCGCTCCGCTGCCGGACCACCGGCTCACCGACCTGCCGGACAAGTTCGCCGACCGGGTGCGTTCCCGCCTCGCCGGGGCGACCGTCTACGTCCTCGGCTACGGCGGCGGCGACCCGATCATCGAACGGATGCTGCAGGCCGCCGTCGCGGACGGTGCCCGTGTGCACTGGGCTGTCCCCGACGAGAACGCGGACACCGACGCGCGCATCCGTGTGCTCGCCGACCGCATCGGAGGCGAGTCCGTCACCTTCTTCTGCGGCGTCGACAGCGATCACCTGCTCCGGATCCTCGCGGCTCAGCTGGCCGGCGAGCAGTACGCCACCGAGCCGCCCGAGCTGCCGCCTCCCCGCTTCTACGAGCAGCCCGCCCTGCTCCGGTCGCTGGGCGCCGTGCCGCTGCGCACTCCCGCCGCAGGGGCCGAGGACCTGCTGCGCCAACTCGACAAGCGCTTCGGCTGGCGGCTGGAACGTCCCGCGAGTCCCGCTCCCAAGGTCCTGTTCTGGCCCGTACGGCTGCGCGAGCCCTCAGTGATCCACATGGTGCAGGCGATGGCCGCGGCGGCCCTGTCCGTGCACGGTGTCCGGGTGGTGCTGGCGCTCGACGACTTCGGCACCCTGCTGCCGTCCCGGGACGCCTTCGAGGAGCGGGTCAGAGCGTGGTTCCGGCTGATCCCGGGGGCGCAGGAACCGGATGTCGAACCGTTGCAGGCGTGGCTCGACCGCCAGCGGCTGCGGCCGGCGTCCCTGCGGGAGCGGCCGACCGATCCGTGGGCCGTTCTGCAGGAGTACTACGGCCAGCGCAAGCCGACCGCCTACGAGACCCTGCGAGCGGCGAAAATCATCCCCGACATCGAGCCGCGGGAGGCGGCGGAGCACGCACCGCACATCCTCGACATGCTGCGGACCACCGGCGTCCAGCGGCTGCTGACCGCTCCGGCGCTCTGGTCCTTCTTCAACCACCTGCTGCTCGATCGCCGGATCGTCGACGTCATGACCCTCGCCGGGGACGACGAACGCACCTTCTGGCGGCACCGCCTGGCGGTCACCGGGGAGCCGACCCGCCACCTCTACCACCCGCGGATGGTCGACTTCAGTCAGGACTCCGGGCGGATCCGCTGGGACCACCACCTGGATCTGCAGGAGCACATCGAACAGGCCGTCGGCGGCGCGAACTGGCGCCGGCCGGACCGATATCTGCCCTGGCTGGTCCGGCATGCCTTCCTGCTGCCGGAGTACCTGCGCGACGGCGGCGGCGCCCGGCTCGAAGGCCACGAGTTCGACGCCTGGCAGGACGTGCTCAGTGCGTTGGAGGACGACCAGGGACTGACCGGGCCGCTGGCCAGGCGCATCTCCGGCTGGTTCCTGGGCGAGCCGGACTGACCCGATCGGACCAGGCGCCACGTCGCTCGCAACCGTTAGCCTGAAGCGATGGCGTACCCGACGGCCGAGGCCGAGAAGTGGGCCGGCGAGATGGGGCAGCTCGTAGGGGACTGCCGCCTGCTGCTGGGCCGCGACCTCACGGCGTACGTGGCGGGTGCCACCCACCCCGGTGAGCTGGACGGCTGGGCTTCCCTGCCGACCGCACCCGCCCAGGCCGCCCGGGACAGACTGGAGGCGGTCACGCGGATCGCCACGGCGTTGCGGGCGTGGCTCCGGCCCGAGCAGATCGTCGCCCACCTGCGGGAGCCGGATCCGGGACTGGGCGACCTGTCACCGGCGCGGGCGCTGCACCAGTCGGCGACCAGACAGGAACGCGCCATGATCGAGAGACGCGTGCGGCGGGCGCCGGCCGGCACGCCGGTACGCTGAGCCACCGGCCTCATCCCGCGGCCGGCGAGATCCCGCCCAGGTAACGATCGGCGTGCGCCCGCCGGTCGACGTGCCGGCGGAAGAGCCGGGCCACGGCGACGGCGTCGTCGGTCGGGCCGGTGATCCGCTTCTTGCCTCCGGAGCCCGTCTCCACGTACAGGTCGCCCCTGCTGCCGACCAGCAGGACCGCGTTGGGGTTGAGGTGGGTCGTGGTGATCCGCACGCGTAACCGGCGGAACTGCTCGCCGGCGGCCAGCCGCTCGAGGACGTGACCCAGCATCTCGCGCACTCCGTTGCTGGGCAGCAGGTGCTGGTTGCGGGGCAGGGCAGCCTTGCCCGCCGGCACGGCGACGTGCAGCACCCAGTTCCGCACCCCCGCGGCGGCGAGGCGTTCCGCGAGGGTGAGCAGGCCTTTCGCGTCCTCGGTAAGGCTGGAGACCACGGTCTGTACGGTGGTCGGCACATCCGCGGCGAGTGCGTGTGCGATGGTCGCCCAGGCCAGGGCATGCGAGCTGCTGCCCCGGGGCAGCAGGCCCGGGTTGATCGGCCGCAGCCGGTCGTGCAGGGGTGCGGCCGCGCTGTCGAGCGACACCCTCAGATGCCCCCGCACCTCCTTGAGCACTCGCAGCAGCGGCGTGACGTCGCCGGCGCCCGAGCTGTCGACCACGATGGCCTTGGCCGGGGACAGCGCCTTGATGAGCCGCTCGGTCCGGTCCGGATTCAGGATGGGGTCGCCGCCCGTCACCACTGCCGTCATCGCTGGAACCGCGGTCGCCGTTGCGATGACCCCGTCGAGGTCGGCGTCCGACTCCCCGGCGCGGAACGGTGCCATCAGGTCGTCGGCGTGGCAGTAGCGGCAGCGCAAGGGGCACAACGCGGTGGCGAACACGTTCACCACCAGCGGATCAGCGCTGATCAGCGCCTTGCGGAGGACGCCCGTGCGCTTCCCCTCCGCGAGCGGCCAGAGGTCGTCGTCCACGTCGTCCCGGCGTGCGATCGCCGCCCGGATCAGCGCGGTATGGTCCGGGTCCAGGGCCGCGAAACGGTCCACCTCGGGCGAGTAGACCAGGGACCCGAAGGTCTCCTCCCGCAGCCGGACACCGTCCTGGACGAGAACGTGGCTACGCCGGGGCGCACGCGCCGCGATGGGCTCGAAGGGCACGAGCGTGGACTTTAGAGGGTTGTCGTGCGTTCAGGCGTGCGGCTCGCCGCGCTGATCAGAACCCGATCGAGTGCCTGAGCCGGTCCCGCGGGCCCCGGCGCGGCCCGTGGGACCGCTCCGCTACTGCTCGTAGTTCTCCAGGAAGCGGCGCAGGCGCTCGGTGGCGTCGTCGAGGACTTCGACGGGGGCCAGGAAGACCAGGCGGAGGTAGTCGGGGGTCGGCATGTTGAAGCCGGTGCCGTGGGACAGGAGCATCAGCTCCTGCTCCAGGAGGTCGATGATCATCTGCTGGTCGTCGCGGATCTTGTGGATCTCCGGGTCGAGGCGGGCCCACAGGTAGAGGGCGCCGCGGGGCTTGACGACGTCGACGCCAGGGATGGCGCTCAGCTTCTCCCAGGCGTGGTTGCGCTGCTCGTAGAGGCGGCCGCCCGGGCGGATCAGGGTCTTGATGCTCTGGTAGCCGCCGAGGGCGGTCTGGACGGCGTGCTGCGCGGGGACGTTGGGGCACAGGCGCATGTTGGCGAGCAGCTGCAGGCCCTCGAGATACTCCTGGGCGTGGATCGTGGGGCCGCTCACGGCCATCCAGCCCGATCGGAAGCCCGCCGCCCGGTACGTCTTCGACAGCCCGCTCATCGTCAGGACCAGCAGGTCGGGGGCGAGGGCGGCGGCGCACTCGTGCTGCGCGTCGTCGTACAGGATCTTGTCGTAGATCTCGTCCGCCAGCACGAGCAGGTTGTGCCGGCGGGCGATGTCGAGCAGCCCGAGCAGCGTCTCCTTCGAGTAGACCGCGCCGGTCGGGTTGTTCGGGTTGATGATGACGATGGCCCGCGTGTTCGGCGTGACCTGCGACGCCACGTGCTCCAGGTCGGGCTCCCAGCCGAGCGCCGACTCGCACCGGTAGTGCACCGCCCGGCCGCCGCACAGCGTCACCGCCCCGGTCCAGAGCGGGTAGTCGGGGCTGGGCACGAGCACCTCGTCCCCGGTGTTGAGCAGGGCCTGCAGCGACATCACGATCAGCTCGGACACCCCGTTGCCGAGGAACACGTCGTCCGGCTGGACGTCCTCCACCCCGAGCGTCTGGTAGTACTGCGCCACGGCGACCCGCGCCGAGTAGATCCCGCGCGCGTCGCTGTAACCCTCGGCGGCGCCCAGGTTGTGCACCATGTCCGCCACGATCGGCTCCGGCGTCGCCAGGCCCCAGGGCGCCGGGTTGCCCAGGTTCAGCTTGAGAATGCGATGCCCCGCGTTCTCCAGCTCCTGGGCACGCCGCAGCACCGGCCCCCGGATGTCGTACCGGACATGCTTCAGCCTGCTCGCCTGCGTCACCATCCCCCGAGCCTAGCCAGCTGATCAGCCCCGGCACCGAGCCAGTGACCGGATCGTGGCCTGACGTCCGAGGGTCGTCCACGGGAACAGAGAGTGCAGAACGGCGGCGGCCACCGGTGCGGGGTGCACCGGTGGCCGCTGGGTGATGCGTCGGAGCCTCGGTTTTACGGGTACGCCACGACGTTGCGCGGGGTGGTGTTGCCGGCCGGGTTGGGGACGGCGCCGCCCGTGTCGTTGACGACGTTGGCGATGGTGCCGACGTCGCCCAGGGAGACGGTGAGGACGCTGCGGAGCTGGACGCCGGAGCGGTTGGGCACCTCGAACGCCCGGTCCACCCGTACGCTGGGGTTGACGTTGAAGTAGGCGTAGGAGCCGCCGCCCCACAGCTGGTGGTCGGTCACGGAGTCGGCCACCTTGTACGCGGCGTAGCCGTTGCCGCGCGGCCCGATCCAGGCGGCCTGGTTCGGCACGTCGTACGGCTTCTCGTTCTGGAAGAAGATCGTCTTGCCGCGGTTGCCGTTCCAGATGACCTCGTACTTCTGGTAGTGCTCGACGAACAGGCCGGTGGCGAGCACGTCGTCGCCGTTGACCAGCAGGCCGGTGTCGCCGGTGTTGACGGTCCAGCCGGTGGGGGCGCCGCCGTGGTCGGCCCGCCAGGCCCAGATGTGGTCGATGATCGTGTCGTCGCTGTGCACGGCGAGCGTGGTGGTGGCCTTGCCCTGGACGCTGCTGCCGATGCGGAAGAAGACGTCCTGCAGGCTGATCGGGTTCGCGGCGTGGTCGGTGTGGACACCGGCCTGGCCGACGCTCATCAGCGTGGGGCTGTTCGTCGTGCCGGCGTCGAAGGTCAGGCCGCTGACCTTGACCCCGTCGACGTCGGCGACGTTGAGGGCCTCGACCCCGCCGGAGGGGATCAGGGTCGGGAAGCCGATGCCGGTGACCACGGTGTTCGGGCGGGTGACGCGGATGGTCTCGTTCAGGGTGTAGGTGCCCGGGGTGAAGAAGAGGTTGAGGCCCTGGGCGAGCGCGGAGTTGATCCGCGCGGCGCTGTCACCGGGCTTGGCGACGTAGAACTCGCGCATCGGGATCGAGGTGCCGGCGGCGTTCGGCCAGGTGGCGCCGGCGGAGTTGCGGCGCACGGCGGGCACGAAGACGCGGTAGAGGCCGGCGCTGTCCACGTAGAGGTACGGCTTCTCCCGCGTGACCGGCGTGGTGGCCAGCGTGGTGTGCGGCGGGTTCGGGAACGCGTTCGCCGGGGCGCCCTGCACGCCGGAGTAGACCATGTTCCAGACGCCGCCCTCCCAGCGCGCGATCCGGCTGTCGCGGGTGTACCACTGCTGCTGCGAGCCCGAGGAGACGGTGCCGTCGACCACGGAGTCGGCCAGGTAGCCGCCGCTGGAGTAGCCCTGCCCGTTGTCCTGGTTCGAGGGCGCCAGCGTCAGGTTGCCCTTGATGTGCACCCGGCGCATCGGGGCGGCCTGCGAGACGGCCCACCGGTTGGTGCCGCCCTCGGGCACGATCGACAGGTTCTCCATGCTGCGCCAGAAGTTCTGGGTCGCGTTGGCCTCGTCGCCGTAGTTCCAGCCGGAGTCGACGTTGACCGCGCCGTTGATCGTCACGTCGTCGGGGTTGAGGCCGAGGCCGGCCACGGTGGTGTAGAAGCCGACGTTGGCCCACACCCGGCCGTACGTGCCGGGCTTGAAGAGGAAGACGTGGCGCTGGGTGCCGAACTGCGCGGTGGGGCTGCGCAGCTGGGCGTTGAAGGCCTGGTCCACCGCCGACTGGATGGTCGCCGCCGGCGTGGACGGGTCGAAGATGCGCACGTTCGGACCGAGGTCGGGGGTGTCCGAGGTGGGCAGGGTCGGGGTGGTCGTCGAGCCGGCGAAGACCTGGAACTCCCACAGCGAGTAGCCGTACGGGGTGGCCCGGGTGGTGCCGTTCATCCGCACGTACCGGCCGCTGCCGGTGGCGTTGAGGGTCTGCACGCCGGCCTTGCCCGCGGTGACCGGGGTGATGTCGGTCCAGGTGGTGCCGTTGGCCGAGGTCTGGATGGTGAAGGCCGAGGCGTACGCGGCCTCCCAGTTCAGCACGACCTGGCTGATCGACTGGGTGCTGCCCAGGTCCACCTGGAGCCACTGCGGGTCGGCGAACGTGCTGGACCAGCGGGTGCCGGTGTCGCCGTCGACCGCGGCGGACGCGGCGTAGCCGGCGCTCTCGACGGAGGAGGCGGTGGCCGTCTTGCCCTGGGACACGGGGATGTCCGCGGCGCTGGCGGCGGTGGTGACCGAGGCGACGGTGATGCCGAGCGCCGCGGCGAGGACCGTGCTCAGCACGACCGGGCCGCGGCGTGGACGTTTCAGCAGCGAGGGGGGATTCATGTTCCTGCCTGTCAAGCGGGTTGCCGGGCCTCCGTGGGGACGGAGGGACGGCGGGGCGGGGGACCGTACGGCATGGCTGAGAGCGCTCTCCCGGCGATTGTTACTGGCCGGTTGCACATGCGTCAATATCCCGCGAACAGTCGCCTGTCGATACCGTCGCCGCCTGTCGGTAGGCGAGAAAAACGAATCTCGGAAAATTGTTATGCCGCGCGGAATGTCCCGTTCACGCGTTGTGGAAAGGGCCGGCCGTCGCGAACAGCTCCGGGCCGAAGTCGGGCGTGAGGTCGGTGGCCGGGACGGTGAACCAGAAGACGCTGCCGCCGCCCGGGTTCGGCTCGACGCCGAGGTCGCCGCCGTGGGCGGCGATGATGCGGCGGGCGGTGGCCAGGCCGAGACCGGTGCCCGGGTACGCGTCGGCGGCCGGCGCGCGGTGGAACGGCCGGAAGATGCGGGCGCGCTGGTCCTCGGGCACGCCGATGCCGCGGTCGGCGACCTCGATCCGCCACCAGCCGGGGGCCTGCGCGCGGGCAGCGACGGTGATCCGCGGTGCGGTGTCGTGCCGGACGTAGCGGACGGCGTTGTCGATGAGCCTGGTGAGGACGTCGCCGAGGAGGTCGGCGTCGGCCAGGACCGTGGGCAGCTCGCCGACGTCGACGGCCGGGCGGCCGGGGTGGGACAGGGCCACGCCGAGGGCGAGGGCGGTCAGGTCGACCGGGACCGGCTTGAGGGCGGTGTCGCCCGCCGAGGAGTACGCGACCAGCTCGTCGACCAGCGTCAGCATGCGCCGGGTGCTGGCGCCGATGCGGTCGAGGAAGCCGCGGGACGCCTCGTCGAGGTGCGGGCCGGCCTCCTCGTGGAGCAGCTCGGTGAAGCCGGCGATGGTGTGCAGCGGGGCGTGCAGGTGCTCGCTCGCCGCCCGGGTGAACTCCGCGACCTCGGCGTCGGCGGAAGCGGGACCGGAGGACTCCGGGCCCGAGGAAGAGGCGGGGCCGGCGGAGGCGGAACCGGTGAGATCGTGACCCGAGGAGGCTAGACCGGAGCAGGAGGGGCGTTGGCGGGCCGCCGGGAGGATCAGTACGGCGCCGGCCAGGAGCAGGCTCACGACGGTCGCGGCGAGCATGGCCAGCGGCGCGGCGAAGGCGAAGGGGGCCAGGGCGGTCGCCGGACGGATCTCGGCCTGCCAGGCGTGCCCGGCGAGGGCGACCTCGACCGTACGGGACACCGCGCCGGACGCGTCGCCGTAGGTGGCGACCTGGTGGGTGACCCCGCCGGCGGACGTCTCGGTGAGCGTGACCGCGACGCCCGGGTTCGCGCCGAGCGACTCGCGCAGCAGGTCGCCGGCGCGCACGGCGATGACGACCCAGCCGCGGAACGCGGTGTCGTGCACCGGGGCGACCAGGTCGATCGCGGACTGGCGGCGGGCCGGGGGCAGGTCGAGGTCGGCGGGCAGCACATGGGCGGGCCCGGCGGCGGGGCGCCCGGTGGTGCGGGCGATCTCCAGGGCGCGGGCCAGGGGCGGCGGCGGGGCCAGCACCGTACGCGGCGGCGGGGTGCTGCCGTCGAGCGTGTGCTCGGCCAGGATCGCGCCGGTGGGGGAGACCACGACGATCTGGTGGGCGCCGGGGAGGCGGTCGGCGGTGATCCGGGAGACGGCGGTGGCCACGGCGCCCCCGGCCGCGGCGGTGACGGCGGCGTCGTGCAGCGTGTCGGCGTACCGCTGGGTGGTGGTGTCCAGGG